>CALUSN010000097.1 GCA_944323435.1 Candidatus Gastranaerophilales bacterium
AGATGTTATCGGACTAGCTATTTACCTGACTCTTGTTACATGGTATTTGATTAGCTTGTAAAAGTTTTTGTCGGGTTGGTAAACCCACCTACATTTTTAAAGACTCCGTTTGCTTTTCCGGTGTAATTATATACAACAAAATTGAACGATTTTTTAATTGCAGGTCGGCTTTACCTGGTCGACATTAACTAATCCCGTTTTTAAGTTATAATCAAAAAATGGAAGAAAAAAGATACAATCAATACAGCAGCTTCCTAAAACAAAAATTTGGCGCTAAAGTTTATAAAATAACCATAGATGCGGGATTTTCCTGCCCCAACAGAGACGGAACAATCTCAAATTGCGGCTGCATATTTTGTGATGACGGCGGAAGCTTTTCACAAGCACACTCAAATTTATTAAGCATTGAAGAGCAGGTGCAAATCGGGGCTGAGACTTTGCAGCGAAGGTTTAAGGCTCAAAAATTCATGTCATATTTTCAAGCTTTTTCAAACACTTATAAACCGGTTCAGGAACTTGAAAAAATTTATAAAGCTTCGCTCGGACATCCTGACATCGTAGGGCTTTCAATCGGCACACGCCCTGATTGTATTGATGATGATAAACTCAAACTTATCTCATCGTTTACTCCTGATTATTATACCTGGATTGAATACGGACTGCAGTCTGTTCATGACAAAACGCTGAAAAAAATTAACCGCGGACATGATTACAAATGTTTTCTGGATGCGTATGAAAAAACAAAATCTTACGGTATAAATATTTGTCTGCATGTTATTCTTAACCTGTTTGAAACTTACGATGATATGATGGAGACTGCAAAAACTATTGCAAAATTAGAACCGGAAGGGGTTAAAATTCATATGCTGTGTGCACTTGAAGGGACAAAATTGGCAGAGATGTACAGAGCGGGAGAAATTGAATTTATGTCAGAAGATGAATATGTAAAGACCGTTTGTGACTTCTTAGAATATTTACCTCCAAAAACCACAATTCACCGTCTTGCAGGAAACGGTCTGCGAACAGAACTTGTTGCCCCCAGATGGATAGGGAAAAAACTCGACTGCCTAAATAAAATAGATCGGGAGTTTATACACAGAGACAGCAGACAAGGTATCAAATATAAAAACTCTTAAACGATTCGCTGAAATTGCGGCGGATTAATTTCCTGAACGTTTTGTTCCTTCAATAACTTATTTTTACTCTTTTCAATATATTTACTGGTTCCCAGAATTGATAAAACTGCCCCTGCAATACCTCCGGCGGTTCCTATTAACCATTTCATAACCGTACCCGTAAGCTTTTTTGTTGCAAGACTAGCCAGCATTACTCCGGCAAAAACTGCTGACACAAAAGCAGTGTTTGCAATGATTGATGTTTTTTTATCATTCTTCTTGTATTCGTTAATAAAATTATCAGCACTGTTTGCCGGGACTTTGTAATATTTAGGTTTACTGTTCTTTTCAGAATTAATTTCTAAAATAACGTGATTATTATCAGGTTTATTAAGAACTTTTACATCAATACTCATACACAACACTCCTTTGCAACTATAAAAACAATGAAGAATCAGGATTGCCTGTTTTTGAAAATAAATTTACAAATATTAACATAATTTACAGGGAGAATTTTAGGAATGTAGTATGAAAAACAGATTACTGCTTAGAATTCATAGCTTAGAATTGCGTTAACACCCCAATTTTTCCCGGAATTATCTTTTATTGCCTGAAGATTGTAGCGTTGTATTTCCAGAGAAAGAGAGCTTTTCTCTCCTATTTTCTGTGTAATACCTGCAAAAACTCCCGCGCTGTGTGTCCAGGCATTAGTTTTATAATTATACTTACCCGTATAATGCGGATTTGCATAAAAACTAAGGTTTTTATTGAGCGGAATATCTACGCTTAGTGGCGAATATCTTATCTGCGTTGCCGTATTATGCAAACCTATAGTATTTCGTATACGTAAATTCTGGTTAAAGACACCATTTGTATCATAATTCACTTTGCCCTTTAAATCTATAACAAGCATTGCATCATTTTTGAAGTCAGTTCCAGCTCCCATAAATGCCCCTGCATAACCTTTTTTTGAAACGGCTCTTTCCTCCACTCCTCCAATTGTCAGGTTACTGCCGTCAAAATTCTGGTATGAGTTTAATGATGATGAACTCTTAATTTCTATCGGATATGGCATAATAATCTCCTAAAATTCCCTTACTTATATAAAGTCTGTTTATAGATTAAAATTGCCCTTAATTTTTTTTATGAATATTATGCTAAAATTAACACAAAGGAGAGGATATATGAAAAGTAAAGATCAATTAACAACCGAACTTCGGCAATTTTTTAAGCAAGAAGTTAATCCCATACTTGCAAAATATAACAGGGAAAGAAAAGAAGATGTTTTGCCGGTAGTAATAACACGGGTTTGTTCAACGGTTGGAATACTCTGTATATTCGCGGGTACAATTTATCCGGTTCTTATCCTCCCGGGTTTTATTGCTATATTTTTCTTATTTTTATATTACGGACTCTCCAAGAATAAAAAAATAAAAAGAACAACGAATAAAAGAAATAATTCAACAACCTATTCTCTGGATATAGAGGATGATTATGAAATGACAATAAAAAGGGAACTTATGCCCAAATTCTTAAAGCTTTTTGATACAAATCTTGTATGGCATAAGTATTCTGATGTGGTGAACGAGGCTGTAGAAACAACAAAACAAGGTCAAACAGCAGATCCGTTGAGCCAGTTTCAAAACGTTATAAAAAATATTTGCGGCAGCGACTTGCAGCTAAGCAATTTGGATATTTTTGAAGATTCAAACTTTATTACATTTGATGACATTATTACAGCGCATGAGCAGGAAGTCCCTGCAGACATAATTGAAACTAAATTTGGTCTTAGCGCAACCGGTAATGCCGCCAGATACTTTATAATCGGGATTTTTGCATTACCTTTTGTTATACCTGCCATTGGGCTATTATTAATTTTCCTGTCTTTTTTGAACGAAACCTTAATGTTTATAGTTTTAATATTGTTATTGATTAGTATACCTTTAGCTATAATAGCTGCTGTAATAACAAGCGTAATAAAAGTTAAAAAAGCTCATTCCAGGGCTAAAAGTGTAATTCTTCGTTTTAAGATTCCAAAGTCAATTAATGCTCACACCGTAATTTTTGAAAAGAACAAAAACTTTAAACCTAAAAATAAAAATGAAAGATTTGAAAAAATTAATCTGGAAGATGTTGTTTTTACCGGCAGATATGACACATATTCGACAAATCAGGTAGAAGCCCGTTATCTTTTAACAACAGCTTTTATGCAAAGATTTGAAGATTTAAAAACCTTCTTTACAGCAAAACGAATCAGGGCGGAATTTGTAGGAGATGAACTTATTATACTGATTGAAACCGGTCAGGATTTATTCCAGATGGGAAGTTTAACCAAGGATACTACATATATAACCTTTAAAACAATGTTGAACGAAATATACTCGGTACTTTCAATAGCCCAACAACTAAATCTTGATTCAAAAACAGGGCTGTAATAACTCTTATTTGCGTTTGTATATAATCAATTTGATAAATAAAACTCTAAGTGTTATAATAAGTACATGAGTTCGGAAGCTGAAGATAGAAACTTAAAAATGGTCGGGCTGGAACTCATGTTCCTTACCCCGGAAAAGTATAGCCATGAGGACGGCATAACAGCTGTTGAGCTGGCTAAATTAGTCGGGCTGCCGCTGGAAGAAGTGAAAAGAAAATTACAGATATTAAAAGAAAAAAATATTGTAAGAGTCAAGGGTATTAACCCCAAATACTGGAAGTTTGATGAATACAATTTCCAACGGTTAGACGATGACGATGATATATTTCACCTTCTTTGCAATTTTGAAGATGTTGATTTTGACAGATATTTTACATATTAAATCTATATTAGAATCGTCCGAATACTAAATCCGGACTCCAAAACCAGTTTATGATAACTGTTTTGAATATACTTCTATAAAATATTTGATACTTCTGTCGTGCTTTAATTCAGCACTTTTCGGGAAAAAACATCCTGGAATTTGACCGGCTTCCCTGTGATGTCGGACACATTCGCAGCAAATCCCTCTGTTCCCGCATTTTGTTGCAGAACAACTGCATTCTAATAAGTTTTCTTCACGTTTACATTCCATCCTTCTCACCTTTACATTATATTTAATCATCTGAGTCCAATACATATCAACAGCCTTGGAGTTTTCCAATTATGTAACGTGCTTAATTTAACAAATTAGCCCCTGATGGAGAACTCGCAGCCGCAATAATTTTGTCTGTATATGCCCAATTCTTTAGATAATTTGTTTGTCTTAAGAAATCCGTCTTTTTTCTTGAAATCTATTGCAACATATTCTATCCCGTTTTCAAGACTTTTTCCTATTTCTGTAATCTTGGCAAAATTTTTATGCGGGCTTATAACAAGCGAGGTTGTAAAATACTTTATCCCGAGAAATTTTGCCTTTAGAGCAGCTTCTTCAAGACGCAGCCGTATACAAACGTCACACCGTTTTCCTCTCTCCGGTTCTTTTTCCAGTCCTTTTACCTCTTCAAGGAATTTATCATGACTGTAATCTTCAGCAATTAAATCTACCCAGTGATACATACATACTATCTTTTGCGCTTCCAGACGGCGTTTGTATTCTTCTTTTGTATCCAGATTATGGTTGCAAAAATAAACAACAGGAATATATCCCATCTCTTTGAGTAAAGAAATAGGATATCCTGAACAAATTCCACAGCAGGCATGTATTAATATTTTTTTATTTTGCTCCATGCTTTTTCAAAATTTCCTTAAATTCATAGTAAGGTTTAACTCCGACATACATTTCACCGTTAATAAACATAGTAGGAGTTGCATCCAGTCCTAATGACTGGGCTTTTTTAATTTGAGTCTCAATTTCGTCATATGTTTCTTTAGAATTCATATCATTCTGGAATTTTTGTTTATCAAATCCCAATTTGCCTGCAAGCATTATGATATCATTCATTGTACGCGGCTGATTTTCATACAATAAAGAACTCATTTCCCAGTAATTTCCCTGACGTTTTGCCGCTATAGCTGCTCTTGACATTAAACAAGCTCCGGGATGCATATTTACGGTAATATAAGGATTACATTCCTTGTCAAAAGGAAAATTATAATGAATTACTTTAACATTTTTGAACTCTTTAACTGCCTGATGCAGCATAATATTATTTATATAACAAAGGGCACATATATAGTCTGAATATAATTCTATTACAACATCAGCATTTTCAGCCCCGAGCTGATTCCCTTTAACACGATAAGGATTATAAGTCATTAATCTGTATTTTAATAAAGATTTATGCTTTTTTATGTGCGGAACAAAATTATAAGTCAAGCCACTGTAGCATAAGAACGATATAGCAAAAATTAAAAGAACTATAAATGTTTTTGTATATTTTTTTGCACCGTCTATAAAATCGAGTACAGTTGTTTTAAAAGATAAAATAAATTTCTTAAAGTTAAAAGAAGATGCTGTAAGTGCAATTAACAAATCAATAAAATATGTTATAACGCATAAAATACACAATTTATGGATTTTAAATATACTTAATCCGGCAAGAATCATTGAACACAAAAAAGCAATTGTACCTAATACTGTCATATACGCTTCCGGCTCTTTAAATACTTCTAAGAATTTTAAAAATTTTATCCCTTTTAGCTTATTAACAACAGATAAAAACAAAATTATAAGATAGAAAAAGATACCCCAATATGCAAGCGGAATCCCCCAGAATTGAGATACTGAAGATCTCGCAGCCCCGTCACAGTCAACAAATTCATTAATTGAACAGAAACTTGATAATGCATAACTGTCATAATTTGCAGTATAGTATATACATGCGAGTTTTACAGACAAACCAAGCCCAGCTAATGCTAATATAAGGATAATAAGTTTTCTTACATCAATTTTCATAAAATACTACTCCCAAATAGTCTATATTACTAATTCTAATATATCACAATCTTTTTTCAATAATATAAATACCAACTATACTTAAATATAAAGTAGTAGCCTGACATGCTGATATAGTCTGCAAAAATATTTACATGACTTTAAAAAGTAAACGCAGCAAAACGTCTTGAATTTACTAAAATAGAAAATTAGGATGTAGTTACTACTGTACCAATTTTTTGTGATTAAAAAATAAAATATGCCTTTTCAATATATCTGTGAGGAGGTGTGAAGTCTCCCCCGCTAAAAGCAGTAATAGGCAGGGCTTTAGCCGACCTATTACTCAATAGATAGCAGGGAGCGGTACCGCGCCGATAGTTATAAATGTTTTTCTATATTAGTAATAATCGAACTTTTCGGCATAAGTCCGACCATTCTTTCCACAACTTCGCCGTTTTTGAAAACAAGAAGAGTCGGAAGCCCGCTTACCTGATATTCTTTGGCAGCATCTATATTGTCGTCAGTATCAATTTTCGCAAAATTTACTCTGTCACCGATTTCACCTTCAACCTCTTCCAATATTGGTCCGAGTTTTCTGCAAGGTCCGCACCAGGTTGCGTAAAAATCTACAACAGTTAATTTATCAGCATTTATAACATTTTCTTCAAAGCCCGCAAAATTGATTTCTTTTACCATATAAAAACTCCTTATTTAACTTTATGTAAATTTTACCATATATAAAATATTTATGCTATTATTCTATTGAGGGGGAATGAA
>CALUSN010000098.1 GCA_944323435.1 Candidatus Gastranaerophilales bacterium
GGCGCAGGCGGCTCTAAGGCTTAGTAATCAACAACAGACAATCGGGAGGAAATAATGACACAGGCTCTACACACCGCAAGCACCGGTATTAACGCCGGACAGCAGCAAATTAACGTTGTTGCAAACAACGTTGCAAACATTAATACAACAGCGTTTAAAGCTGCAAATTTAACATTTGAAACTCTTTATTCCAATACGCTTTCATACGGAAGTGCAGCAACAAAAGAAGGAGGCGGTACAAACCCTAAACAAATCGGTCTCGGTGTAAAAATCGGAGGTATTACAAGAAACTTCAATTCCGGTGACTTTGTAAGCACAGGAAGAGATATGGACTTAATGATTTCCGGAAACGGCTTCTTTGTAGTTCAAGACGGTGAAGGTAAACTCTACTACACTCGTGACGGTGTATTTTCAACCGATTCTGAAGGCAACATTGTAACCCAGTCAGGAATGAAAGTTGTTGCCGCAAATTCACCATACTCAAATTCAAGCTCCGGCGAAACAGTAAGAGTTCCTAAAAACCTGAGCGCAACAACAATCGGCGATCCGGCCCTGGGAAACAAATCAATCAGCCAGCTTAACAACGCAAGTATTACCTCAGGTACAATTAATGCTAAAGTTAACGGAACAGATGTTGTTCTGGAAGTTCCGGAAGGTGATCCTACTATTAATGAAATTCTCACATCATTTAACGATGCCCTGCGGGATGCCGGTATTGACGATGTATCATTTACGGTTGCAAACGGCTGCATATCGTATACAGACGGCGCTGATATAGATTTTATCTCTGCAACAAGCAACTTTGTCGGAGAAACAGGTCTAGGCAACGGAAATACATCAGAACCGCTCAATCAAGTTGCCGTTTTACAGGAAATGGTAAACTACAATGACGAAAATGCAATTACATTAAAATCAACAACAGTAGATGAAAACGGAATCATTGCAGCAACCTACAGCGACGGTTCCATTTTGACCCAGTTTGTAGATGATACGTATGCGGTACACTGGAAATACATTACACCGGAGGGTGTTACCATTACCGGCAATGACGTTCAAGCCTCCGGCGCTACAATCGAAAACTCAAACTTTGTAATCGAGCTTGCGACTATGGTTAACGAAGAAGGGCTTGTTTCAATTAACAACAACCTCTGGGAATGGGGGGCTGATGTTGGGGATGTTTACTACGGTATGGCAGGAGAAGTCTCTTTCGGCTCAATTGAATCCGGCGGTTACGAAGGCTCAAACGTTGATATAGCAATGGAACTTACAAACATGATTACGGCACAGAGAATGATACAAATGAATTCCCGTGTGTTCTCAACAGCAAGCAGTGTAATGGAAACACTTGCTTATTTAGGGCAATAGTGAATAGTGAGTAGTGAATAGTGAATAGAAAACTAACTCTATTCACGATTCACTAATCACTCTCAAAAAAGGCATGCCTTTTTTAACAAAAATCACAAAAAATCTTGTCAAATTGTTAACAAAAAGCATGCTTCTTAACAAAACTTAATAAATTAGACATGGTTGAAATGCATGTGAATCATGGGTTTGGGCATGATTTAAAAAAAGGCAAAAGTTGTTACAAATACACTCTTGTACAGGGCATGATTTCTGATATATAATACAATAGAGGGTTGGGGAAATGTTAAAACCATCACAAAGCGAGGACGCTGACCTGACTGTTAAGGGAGGAAACTCCGGACAACATCCGGAATTATCACACGAAAATGAGTTTATTCCTGCAAGTCAATGGGGGCAGGAAGTTAAAATCAATCGGGAACTGGTAAAATCTAACCTAAGGGAAATTCAAAGAGATATCGCACATTCTAAAGTAAAAATCGTTGCTGTAACCAAGTATTTCGGATTGGATGCAATACTTGCGGGATATGAAGCAGGAATAAGGAATTTTGGAGAGTCAAGGGCATTAGAAGCAATTGAAAAAATTGAAAAACTCCCGGATGACATTAGACGGAATTCTACGTTTCATTTCATAGGACATCTGCAGAGCAATAAAGCTGAAAAAGTTGTAGAGCATTTTGATGTTATTGAATCTGTAGATTCCCTCAAATTAGCAAAGAAGATTTCAGAAGCAGCCTGCCGTTTAAATAAGAGAGAGAAAGTTTTATTACAGGTCAATAATGCGGGCGAAGAACAAAAGTCCGGATACAGCAAAGAAGCTTTAAGAGCAGAACTTAAGGACATTATTTCATTAGAAGGAATAGAAGTTGCGGGGCTGATGAATATGGCGCCTCTGGACGCTGATGAAGATGAACTTGCAAAACTGTTCTACGATATCAGGGAGTTCAGAGACGAACTGGAAAAAGAGTTTAACGTTACTCTACCGGAACTGTCAATGGGGATGAGTAATGATTACAAAATTGCACTCAGGGAGGGTGCAACAATTATCAGAATAGGCAGAAAGTTATTTACATAAGTTATAAATTGGAGGAGAAATGGCATTATCAGAAGGCTTAAAAGGATTTGTAAACTTTTTCACAAAAAGTTTTAACGGTGAAGGCGGAGATGATCCGTTTATATTTGATGAGGGAGACGGTTACGGAGTAGACGGAAACGCTGCTATTGATACATTCTATAACCCTAGAGTATCAAATAAAACAGAACATCCGTTTGAGAGAGAATCAAAAGTAGTTTCACATCCGAATTCATATAAATCAGGCGAAGTTACAGTAATTGAACCGCGTTCTTTCTCAGAATCCGCTCAGATTGTAAAAAAACTTATCGACAAAAAAACTGTTATTTTACACCTTGATCTTCTGGATAAAGAACAATCCCAAAGAACAATTGACTTTATTTGCGGTGCAGCTCATGCACTTGACGGAACTGCTCAAAAGATTAGCGATATGGTATTTATCTTTACTCCGAGCAATGTTTCTCTGTCAGTAGAAAACGGCGCTTTACAGAGCAAGTTTGCAGAATCGCTCTGGAGCAAGCCGCTCTAGGAAAAGTTTAGAAGGAGATAAGTTGAGAAGTTTAGAAAAAACTTTACTTCTAAACGGCAAAATTTAATTTAATATATTGATTTGTGATAGTTGGATTTTCAGGATGCTTTTGGCATCCTTTTTATTTTGCAAATATTTGCTACATCTTATCAGGCGCAGAAACCGCAAGGATATCCAGCGCATTTTTGAGTGTAATTCTTATTGCAACCATTAAAGCAAGCCTTGATTTCATCAAATCAACATCATCACAGATTACGCGGTTTGAATTGTAGAACGAATGAAATTCTGCGGCAAGCTCCTGTACGTATCTGCAAATTGTATAAACCGTTCTGTTTTGAGCGGAAAGAGTAATAACCGATTTAAATTCCTCAAGTTTTAAAATCAGTGTCTTTGCTGTATCTGCCGTCTTTAAAATAATATTTTTATCAAAGTTATGGATTAAATCATCCAATTGTTTCTGAGTCATCGGAGCTTTAATCTGTTCGCCCGTTTCCGGATTAATTCTGTCATTCACTGCATTTCTTAATATTGAGCAGACTCGTGCATGAGCGTATTGTACATAAAATACAGGATTTTCATCAGTTGAGCGTTTTGCAAGTTCAATATCAAAATCCAGAGTCATATCAATATTCCGCATCTCCATCCAGTAGCGCGTTGCATCAACTCCGACTTCTTCTATCAAATCGTCAAGCGTTACCATGTTTTTGCGCTTGCCCATACGAACTTCTTCACCATCGATTACAAGGTTAACAAGCTGCCCGAGAAGAATCTCAAGTTTATTCGGATCATACCCGAGAGCCTCAAGAGAAGCTTTTACACGTGCAACATACCCGTGATGGTCAGCCCCCCAGATATTGATTAATCTGTCGAACCCTCTTTTTAATTTATCAACGTGATAAGCTATATCCGCAGTCAGATAAGTGTTTGAACCGTCAGCTTTTTTAATAACTCTGTCCTGATCATCCCCGAATTCAGAAGACTTAAACCACATAGCGCCGTCTTTTTCGTAAAGCATACCTTTTGCCATAAGCTCTTTGTAGCTTTCCTCAACTTTTCCGGAATAATGTAAATCAAGTTCCGAATAGAAATTGTCAAAATGGACTCTAAAGCCTTCAAGAAGCTTCTTCTGACACTCTTCCATTTCTTTTTTTGCAAAATCCGAAAGAACTTTTACGTCAAGTTTATCAGAAGTTATATCAGGGTTTTGTTCAACGTATTTTTTCGCAACAGGAATAAGATAATCTCCCGGATAAAAGTTCTTTCTTTCAACTTCATCAGACGGGAAATTGACATTTTCGCCGAGTTCTTGCTGTACACGGATTTTCAAAGAATTTCCGAGCTTTTGAATCTGACTTCCGGCATCATTTATATAAAACTCCTGATAAACTTCGTGACCATAGAATTTCAAAAGATTAGCAAGAGCGCTTCCCATAGCAGCCCAGCGTCCGTGCCCGATGTGGAAAGGCCCGGTAGGATTCGCTGAAACATACTCAAGCAGAATTTTTTCTTTCTCGATTTTATCAGGTCTGCCATAATTCTCTTTCTTAGTAAGAATTTCTTCTACAGCATTTGCAAGAAGAGAGTTTTCAATCTTAAAATTAATAAATCCGCCGACAACAGAGACAGAATAATCTTTTGCCGAAAGGTTTTCAACAATTGCATTTGCAATCATCGGCGGTGCAATTCTTGCAGAGCGGGCAAGTGATGAAACATTAACCGCAAAATCTCCAAAATCTGGATTTTTAGGTTTTTCTATCATCAAAGAACCTTTTGTATATTCGCTTGCCTGACCTAATTTATTATCTTTTATAGCTTTTAATATTGCGTCTTCAACTTCATTTAAGAAAAAATCTTTTAACATCTTTATCCTCGCATATTTCTAATAATAAAAAATTATAAAATAAAAAGATACAAAAGTATATAATAACAATGCAGGCAGATTGTTATTTGCCCGGCTTCCAGATATAATCCAGTTTTCCCGGTTCCAAAACCTCAAAATCATTCTTTTCATAAAATGGTGTTACCGAATAATCAGAGTGCAAAAAAATACTTTTTTTATGAAATTTCTTAAGAAAATTAAGCAAACATTGTCCTATGCCCCTATATTTTCTGTCTTTTTCAGTCTGCATATATTCCGGCTTTACCTGCAAAAAATCAAGCTTTATATTATCTTCTTTTGAAGTATTAATTTCGGCAAGTCCCAGTATCTTTTTTGTTTTAAGTCTTGAATGATTCTTCTTCTGGGTTGTAACCGCATAAATTGAATGTTCGGTCTTATCAATAAAACGGGCAAATATCGAGTTTACAATCCCGCTTATAGAATCAATATATTTGGCGTCCTTCCAGTTTTTAGCAACTTCTCGTACAACTTTCATATCATAAAAGTCTGTAGCGTCCAATTCAACTATATTAACTTTTGCCGGGGTATATGAACGCTTTAACCAGTCAAACTGCTGTATAGTATCTCCACAGCTTACTAATTTGGCGCCAAAACTTATTGAATTTATCATAGTACGATTATTAAAACACGTGAAAATAAATTTTGCTAGTCAATAACTTTTAATACTTCATAAATATTCATCTTATGAGACTTTCCTCTGATTTCAACATCAGAAATCTTCATAACATCAATAAAACTTTTTGTCTCTTCATAAGTCGAGGCGCTTATTAATATTTTTGTTTTATAAACTTTGTTATAACTTTCCAGTCTGCTTGCAAGGTTTACCGTATCACCGATAACAGTATATTCCATACGGTTAACAGAGCCTATATTTCCGACAAAAACTTCGCCTGTATTAATCCCGATTCCGATTTCAATTTTCGGCTTGCCTTCTCCTGCCCATTTTTTCTGGAGTTCTTTTACTTTGAGAAGCATTTCATACCCGCAGCGGACAGCGTTAGAAGCGTGGTTCTTGTCCTGAATCGGCTCTCCGAATATTGCCATAACTGCGTCGCCGATGAATTTATTTATAATCCCGTTGTACCTGGATATAATAGGCTCCATCTCGGTAAAATATTCATTAAGGATTTCCGAAACCTGCTGGGCAGACATAGTTTCAGACATTGATGTAAATCCTCTTATATCTGCAAAAAGAACCGTAACAGTTGCTTTCTTTCCGCCGAGCCCGAGGTTGTCGATATTTTGTATAACCCTTTTCATAACATCTTCGGACATATATTTGCCCATAGCGGATTTAACCTTTTCTTTGCTTCTGTTTTCAAGTACAAATTTATGGGTGTATCCGACAAGCATTGTTACAATAAACATTACCGGCGGAGTCATGACATTGATTACAATTCCGGAGTAAAAACATATTGAAGCCAGAATAATATATCCGGCAATAATACTGACAGAAAGCCCGATTGATTTAAATAAATCGCAAAGTCTTATAATTCCGTATACAATAAGCATTCCCATAATTGTTACAAGAAGATTGATTGAATGCGGAAGAACTTTTAAGAAATCATTGTGGATAATATTATCAATAGCTGTCGCCTGAATATCAACCCCCGGGTGGTTTGAAATAACAGGAGTGTTTTTATTATCGTTCAAACCGGTTCCTGCCGGAACATTAGCCCCTATTACAACAATTTTGTCTTTAAAAATTTCCGGATTTATAACCGGCTCCCTGCCTTTTGACAGATTATCAAAAGAGTCCATTACATCAACCGCGGAAATTTTTGTATGTGAATATCCTTCTTTATTGAGTTTATAGAATTTAAGCGG
>CALUSN010000099.1 GCA_944323435.1 Candidatus Gastranaerophilales bacterium
AACATAAAAAATGAAAGAGCCAGACTTAGTGCAATTGTTCAGCCTAAGCTAAAGAAAGTTAAAAACTCTGTCAGCAAAATAGAATCTCTTCTTAAAAAACGCGATAATACTGAAAAATACAAACTGTATGGCGAACTTTTAACTGCAAATTTGTATCAAAAATGCGATTACCAGTCTCAAATTGAAGTTTTTGACTACATTAATAACCGGAATATAATAATAGAACTTGACAGTACAAAAACGCTTAATGAAAATGCACAAAGGTATTTCAAACTTTATTCAAAATCGAAAACCACAAAAGAAAAATCTGAAGAGATGCTGAATAACTTAGAGATAGAAAAAGCTTATCTGGAGAATATTCTATACAGCATTGATGAAGCCGGGAGCATGACGGATTTTGAGGAAATATCGTCTGAACTCGAGCCTGAGAAAGTTAAGCCGAAAAAGCCGGATGAAGCCGCTTTAATCAAAATTAAGATTAAAGATTTTGATGTTTATGTAGGCAGAAACAATAAACAGAACGATTATATAGTATCTAAACTTGCGAAAGATAACGATTACTGGTTTCATACAAGGCTTTGTGCAGGATCACACGTACTTTTAAAAGTTCAGAATACAGAACCTGATGAAGAGGTTTTGTTTGAGTGCTGCAAGCTTGCAAGAGAGTATTCGTCGGCAACTCAACCATCGAAAGTCGGAGTTATATATACGCGGGCAAAGAATTTGCGCAAACCGCCTGCCGCGCCTTTGGGATATGTAACTTATAAGAACGAAAAAGAAGTATTAGTCTAAATCTTTAGAGCTTTAAAATATTATCTTTTGTTAACTGAACCAGCTTTAGAGTATTAAACCCACCTTCTGCCAGCCGAATCGAAATGTAATTTCGTGTCACCCCTTTGTATCTGCCGTTTTTATCCGGTCTTTTTTCAATTAAAACTTCCTGTTTGCTTCCGATATTCGATTCTAAAAATTCATGTAACTTTTCTGTAGAAATATTTTTAATAATATTAGCTCTTTCAGCTTTTATCTTTTCCGGCAAATGTCCGTCCATTTTCTCCGCAATTGTTCCCTTTCTTATGGAATAAGGGAAAGTGTGTATTTGGCTCAATTTTGATTTCTTTAAATTCTCAACGGTTGTTTCAAAATCTTCTTCTGTTTCTCCGGCAAAACCAGCAATAATGTCGCTTCCTAAAAAAGGTTTATCAAAACGCGAAACAATATCTTCTATCTGGTCTAAATAATATTCAACAGTATAGTGCCTGTTCATTCTCTTTAGAGTTCTGTTGCAAGCTGATTGCAGCGACAGATGAAAATGCGGGCAGAATTTTTCGCTTGTTTGAAGAAAATCAAGCATCTTAGGAGTTATCTCATGCGGATTTAATGAGCCGAGACGATATCTCGGAATTGTTGTTTTTTCTTCAATCTCCTTTAACAAATCCAGCAATTCCAGCCCTATATTTTTACCCCTATCTTTACCCCATAAACCTATGTGGATTCCTGTTAATACAACTTCTTTATAGCCGGAATCAGCATATCTGTTAATTTCATTTATAATAAAATCCGGATCAGCACTCCTGGATTTACCTCTGCCATAAGGAATTATGCAGTAAGAACATCTGTTATCGCACCCGTCCTGTATTTTAAGACTGATTCTTGTCTTTGTTGTATCCTCAAGCGTTACTTTACAAAACTCCGTTTCTCCCGTCAGGTCTTTTACGGCAAAATGCTCTTCTTTTGCAAGCAGCTCCGACAGGTTAAATTTATCTTCGTTTCCGAAAACGTAGTCAATAAAAGGTTCTGATAGAAGTTTTTCTTTTTCAATCTGGGCAATACAGCCGGTTAGAATTGTTGTTAAACCGGTATTATGTGCGTGTCTTAAAAGATACATAGCCTCGTTGTCGCTTGTTTGGGTAACAGAACAGGAGTTAAGAATGTAATATTCTGCTTCCGCCATTTTTCTGACCTGTTCATAACCAGCAGCAACAAGCCTTTGAGAAACAATTTGCCCCTCAAACTGGTTTGATTTGCACCCCATGGATTTAAGATAAAACTTTTTCATAGTCTTAATATATACTAAAAAATCTTTTTATAAAAGTTGGAATGTTAATGTCGGCTTTGTAAAGCAAACATTAACCCCTGACATCAACTAAAATTATTGCTTCTATAACTAAAACACGTTAAAATATTACTAAAGGAAAATACAAAATGCGAAAATTTGAGTCTTTATTAAAAGGTAAGCTTGCTGAAAATGGGTTGACACTTGCCAAACTATCAGAAATGTCTGGAGTTATTCCGCAAAATTTATCGAAAAAACTAAAAAGAGGTACTACATCTTATGACGAAGCCCGGCACATAGCCGACCTTCCGGGGTATGACATAGAGTGTATTAAGAGAAAATAGGTATATTATGAGATATGAAAACAGATGCTGCGATGTTGATAAATTAAAGGCTGAATTAGATTTATACAGACCTTTTGACAGTAATACATTAAAACAGTTAAAAGAATATTACAGAATTTCGCTTACATATACCTCAAACGCTATTGAGGGCAATACCTTAACTGAATCCGAAACAAAGGTTATTATTGAGGACGGAATAACTGTTGGCGGACACCCTATCAGGGAAATTCAGGAAGCTATAGGACATTCTAAAGCTTATGACTTAATCTACAGCCTTATACAGAATAAAGAGCTTACAGAAGCAAACATTTTAGAGCTGCACAAGCTGTTTTATGAACAGATTAGCCCTGAGAGTGCAGGTAAGTACCGGGATAAGAAAGTCATTATTACTGGCACTACTTACGAACCGCCTGCACCTGATAAGATTCGGGGGTTAATGCAAGAGCTTTTAGGACAATTATCCAAAAAAGAAAAAGAACTGCACCCAGTAGAATTTGCAGCATGGTTTCATTTGAAATTTGTAAGTATTCATCCGTTTATTGACGGTAACGGCAGAACTGCAAGGCTTTTAACCAACCTTATTTTACTAAAAGCAGGATATGCTGTAATTATTATTCCGCCTGTAGTCCGGGCAGATTATATTGAAGCTTTAAAGGCAGCTCAAACAAAGCACAATGAACAAGCGTTTTTTAACTTTATTTCTGAAATGGTCTTGGAATCTATGAAGGACTATTTAAGAATAGTTAAACATTTGATGAAATAAACAGGCAGATAAAGAAAATGAAAGAAAATCCTTCACCTACACTCTTCCGTACATATCTTCGTATCTTATGATATCTTCTTCAATCAAAGGATCGCCTTTTTGAACTTCGATAACTTTTACGTTTTCTTTGTACGGATTCTGGAGCGAATGAATTGCTTTTAGCGGAATATCAATACTATGTCCAGGACTTAGGATAAGTTCTTTGCCTTCCAAGATTACTTTTGCAGTACCTTCAAGTACAACCCAGTGTTCGCTTCTGAAATTATGCGATTGAACTGAAAGCTTCTGCCCCGGATTAACTTGTATCATTTTTGTCAAAAACCCGTTGCCTTCAGCCAGTACCGTATAAAATCCCCACGGTCTGTAAACTGTTTTATGCACAAGATGGGTGTTATCGTTTTGTTTTTTAAGTGTTTCAAAAATCTTTTTAACATCCTGAGTCTTATCTGCCCTGCAAGCAAGAATTGCATCCTCTGTTTCCACTACAACCATATTTTCAAGACCGATTGTTGCAACGAGTTTTGAAGAGGAATACATAAGAGAGTTTTTAGAGCCTTCATCCAGAACATGTCCGATTTTAACGTTTCCGTCTCTGTCTTTTTCGCTCACATCATAAATCGACTTCCAGCTTCCTAAATCATTCCATCCGCTCTCAAGCTTAAGAAGCGCAATTTTGTTTGATTTTTCCATAACCGCATAATCTATGGAAATCGATGGCATTTTATCATAAATAGTAAACGGAATTTCATTTGATTCAGAAAAATCAAACTCTTCTAAAACTTTCGCAATTTCAGGAGAATGTTTTTTTACTTCGTCTAAAAGAGTAGAAGCTTTGAACATAAATATACCGCTGTTCCAGTAATAATGCCCATCTGCAATATACTCTTCGGCAAGTTTTTCATCCGGTTTTTCAACGAATTTGTTTACTTTTACTCCGCTTAATATTTCTGTATTTGTAACATTAATGTATCCATAACCTGTTTCCGGATAAGTCGGTTTTATGCCAAAAGTTACGATATAACCCATTTGGGCTATCTTTTCGCCTTCTTTTACGGTAGCAGCAAAGACTCCGGTATCTGTAATCAAATGGTCAGACGGTACAACAAGTATAACAGGGTCTGTTTTAAATTTATCTTTAATATATTTTGCTGCTAAAGCAATAGCGGGAGCAGTATTTTTAGAAATAGGTTCGGAGAGAACTAATGCATTATTACAAATTGATGAAAGCTGGTATTTAACATTAGAAAAGTGTTTTACACCGGTCATACTGATAATATTTTCTTCCGGCATGCAGTTTGCAATTCTTTCAAAAGTCGCTTGCAAAAGACTTTCCTTATCCTGCAAATTTATAAGTTGCTTAGGATACAATTCTCTTGATAATGGCCATAATCTGCTGCCTGAACCACCTGCTAATATTAATCCGTACATGATTTACTCCTATATCTCATTATATTGTTCTCTTCGCCCTTTGTGGGAGAGCGGATTTTCGGTAGGGCGACGGCTTTGCCTAGCCCGTTAGGTGGAGGAAAGCTGGGAACTTTCCTCCACCCCGAATAATCCAAGAGAGGACGCAGTCGTTCTTGAGCCGTAAGGCGAAAGTTACGAATGCGGGTGAGGGGTTTATACCCTCTTTTTTAAATTGCTCAGGGCTGCTTTGATTGTTCTCTTGCAAAGACACAGAATTCAAAGAACGTCCAATTTTCACCCCCAGTGTTGTAACAATTCTAGCATAAATAAAAAATAATTGTAAAATAAATTAAATGTGTGGTAAAATACTACACAAGACAATATGAAAATATATTATAAAGCGACATACACTTATAAACTTTATAGAATGTTCATACAGGAACTGGAGAGCTTTGTAACTACTTTGGGAAACATAGCACTTTTAGGCTTGGAATTCTTAAAAGGATTAAGGCATTTTCCTACAACATTCAAATCAATAATGTATCAAGCTTCACGTTTCGGAGTTTCGTCGCTTCCGATTACACTTTCAATTGTCGGCATGACATCAATTATCATAGCCATGCAGGTTGCGGGAGAAATGGTAAAGCAGGGTGCCGGAAATTACGTCGGTATGCTGGTTGCAATCCTTATGGTAAGGGAAGAAGGGGTTATTATGGCTGGTTTTGCAATAATTTCCATGATAGGCTCTTCTCTTGCTTCTGAAATTGCAACAATGAAAGTTACCGAGCAAATTGATGCAATAAGGGTTTTAAAAGTTAATCCCGTTCATTATTTGTTTACACCGAGAATTATAGCCGGCACTCTTATGATGCCGCTGGTTGTAATAGTTGCCTCGGTTTTCGGAATCCTGGGCGGAGCAGTTGCGTCTAACCTTGTTTCAGGATTGACTTATAAAGCTTATTTTGATTCTGTCTGGTTTGGTTTATATATGAAAGACTTAAATGTATGTCTTTTAAAGTCTTTAACTTTCGGGTTTGTAATTTCACTTATAAGCTGCTCCTGCGGAATGGAAGCAAAGGACGGTGCAAAAGGAGTTGGTGTTGCAACTACAAAAGCCGTTGTCTGGTCTTTTGTGTCAATAGTTGTATTGGACTTACTGTTTGCAGCAATGTTTTTTTATTAGTGAATAGTGAGGAGTGAGTAGTGAATAGAAATATAAAACCACTAATCACTATTCACCATTCACTATTCACTAAGGCAAAAAGGAAACAAAATGGGAATAGAAGTTAAAAATTTAGTTAAATCATTTGATAAAAAAGTTATACTTGAAGATTTGTCGTTCAAAGTTGACGACGGGAAAATTCTTTCAATAATAGGCTTCAGCGGTTCCGGTAAAAGTACGGTTCTGAAACTTATAAGCGGGCTTATTGAAAAAGATTCCGGAGAAATTATCACCTCCGGCGGAGATATTGCAATGGTGTTCCAGTATTCCGCGCTCTTTGATTCTCTTAATGTCTTTGATAATATCTCTTTTGCTCTTCAAGAAAGAAAAGACTTAAGAGGGAAATACACAAGAAAAGAACTTGAAAAAATTGTTGCAGAAAAACTTGATCTTGTAGGGCTTTCAGGTATTGAAGATAAATATCCGTCTGAACTTTCAGGCGGTATGCAGAAGCGTGTAAGCTTTGCACGTGCTATTGTTACCGAACCTAAAATTATTCTCTATGATGAACCTACGGCGGGCTTGGATCCTATTTCTTCCACGCTTATTGAAGACTATATTGTAAGGCTTAAAAACGAAACAAATGCCGCATCGATTGTAGTCACCCACCAAATGTCCACTATTAGAAGGACTGCTGATTCCGTCTTGATGTTGTATAATGGACATGCCGTGTTTGAAGGAACTCCCGAGGAACTTATGGAACAAAGGACACCGTACACTAAACAATTCGTAACCGCTTCTATCGAAGGTCCGATGAATATGAAGGGGTAAAGATAGGGGTAAGAA
>CALUSN010000100.1 GCA_944323435.1 Candidatus Gastranaerophilales bacterium
ACATGTTCATTAAATCTGTCAGTTGCATAATCCTTTGCCTGCCATGTTGTGATTAAGAACGGCCAGTCTGAACTTTGCAGCAGCAGATTTTCTCTTGCAAGCTGGTTCAAAGCTCTGTGCAAAAGCTTGTCCTCCGGAATTTCAGGATATTTATCCACGATTGCATTAATACGTTTTTCGCAAGAGTGGATAATAGGCCACATCCATTCTGTCAGGTGGTTCATCCATACATAGAAGTGACCGCCCTGTCCCCAAGAGCTTTCCGGAATCTGTATAGCTTCTTTTGGCGGATATTTTGTTATGTATTCACCAGCGGTAAGTCTTTCAACTTCCGGAAGGTAATCGTGGAATTTCTTAATAACCTGTTTAATAAATTCTACGCCTTCAAACCACCAGTGACCGAATAATTCTGTATCAAATGATACCATTACCAGACCTTCGTGACCTTTTGCAAGCTTATAGTCATTTAAAAGGTGGTAGATTAAAGTTGTATAATGATCTGAATTTTCGTTAACCTTATTCATTGCAAGCACCGGATCATAAAGCATTTTGTCACCTAAATCCGTTGTAGGTGATGTAATTCTCCAGTAGTGCATGCCGGATTTATCATCTTTCTTGTGGAATTCTCTAAAACATCCGTCACCGGGATATCCGTCTGCAGCAGACCATACCTGATATCCGGCTCTGTCGTTACGTCCCATTACCGCCACCTGAGCATCAGGAAGCCAGTATGCTGAATATGTATCATAACCTGTTGCCGGTCTTTCCGGTAGCGGAATATATTCAATATTTCCGTACATACCGATTACACGTCTGTTACCGATTGAGTTACCGCCTTCAATAACGTGAGATTCAGTAAAGAAATAGTGAATATCGTTATTTTGAAGCGTTACTTCAATAGCAGGTCTCCAGTGCTTTTTACCGTCTTTTCCCACATATTCATACCCTTGACGGTAAGCGCATTCAGGAAGCCAGGCTCCCATAGCTTTCTTGCCGAACAATCTTTTTGTAGTATCCTGACCTACTTTGAATTGAGCGTTCAGGTTGCTGTCAGTTGCAAGAAGCGGTGAAAAACCGTGAGTTGCGCCGGAGGTTGTAATTTCAATACAGCCAAGGTCTTGATATTTTTTGAAATATTTAATCAAATTCTTTTCGTATTTATTTACAAAATCGTCTCTTAACTTGTTCCACAAATCAAAATAGTATTTTGCAAGATATTTTAAGTGCTGCGAATGAGCAACTTTTGGATCTGGATATCTGTCCAAATCTTTTGCAACAGCCTTGATCCTTGAATCAATATATTCCACAAAACCGTTTTGCAGATGTTCATCATTCAACTGCTCTGCAAGAATCGGAGTTATACCGACTGTTAATTTCGCTTTTATACCTTCATCATATAATTCTGCGATTGCATTAAGCAGAGGTACATAAGTTTCTGCCATACATTCGTAAAGATTTTCTTCACCGAATGGCCACATACCTGCTTTTCTGTAATATGGCAGGTGGCTGTGTAACATAAATACGAATTGTCCTACTGACATTTTTGCCTCCGTTCATTTCTCGTGTTTGAATATATATTTTTACATTATTATTTATAACATAATCTTATCAAAAAATTAACTCTTTAGTATTAATTCAACGGAATAATGTTACAAATGTTAACTATCTTTCAGGGCTGTAATCCTCTGAAAACGCTTATATAAGGATTATATAAGATTATTTTGTTTTGTAAAATTTTTTATCCGATTGCAAACATGTAATTATTATTTTTTGAACAAGTTGCACAAAAATCAGTTTCTGCTGTAATGTTTTTCGAAAAATCTTTAAAAGAACTTCCCGAACGTCCTCGGTAATCATTTGCAAGAAACGGGCAGGCGTAAACACCATTCTGGCAAAGAATACGTCCATACATGCAATCAGTTTTCTTAGACGGTTTTGAGAAATTGTCATCTTCAAAAGAAGGATGTGAAACTGTTATTTGAATATCTGTATTTGTTATATCTTGTTCTTTAAAAATTCTGTTAAAGTTTTCAAAGATTTCATCTTCATTTAACCTGTAATAATTTTGCACGGATAAAACAGAATTGAAATTATATCTGCTAAGAGTTTTCAGCGCATAAATTGTCTGCCTGAAATTACCTCTGTATTTAGCTTTGTCGCTTTCAAGTTCATTATAATGTGTTACGGACAATTTAAAAAATATCTGATTGCCGCCGCATTTGTTCTGTAAATTTAAATTATTATTTACATTTACCCCCGTATTTACCCCTTCATCTTCGACTTTTTTCAGGAATCTTATTTTCTTTTCGTTCAAAAAACTTGCATTGGTGCAGATACAAACATTACATCTTTTGAGACAAAGTCTGAGTATTGTATTAAAGTCCGGATGTGTCATAGGTTCTGCCCCGGTAAGATAAATGCAATACAAATTTTCATTTTTTGTATCTTCTAAAGCTTCTTTAATTTTATCAAGAGAAATGAAATCCTTAACCTGTTTTGTTATTCCGAAACTGTTTGCAAACTCTATATAGCAGCTTGAACATCTCTGATTGCAGTTTTTTGCGGTAAGTTCAATAAACAGGTTATTAAAATCCGCAAGCTTATAAACAGGGGCTGTATAAATACTGTTACTCATAAATCCTCCTTTTTGTCCCGACACAAACATGTTATTCTGTTCAAGATAAAAAAAGAATTATCCTGTTGGGGAGAGGTAAATATTTCAAGTTAGTAACTTAAACTACATACATGGCGTAATATTCTAAAATTTACACTATCACTTTAAACTTCTAACGGCTGATCAAGTGAACAAATAGAGACATCAACTTCATTAGGGAAAAATTGTTTCATATGGTTAACCAGATCGTTTGTTGAATTTACCCAGAATGTCGGCGAAGTAAGAATTTTTGCACTGTAACCATCTGTAGGCGGGAGCTTAAACATAACCGGGTCATCACCGTGGTGTTTTGCAAGGATATTCTTTATACCGCAGAGCTCTTCATACTTAACATCCTTTTTGAGACTCAGAGTAACAATATTTGAATTTTCTACAGATTTTACGTTCTCTATAAGAACACTAACCTGCCCTTCTTCTCCTCTATGCTGGACTCTGCCGGTAATTACCACTTTGTTATCCTGCTGGAGAAGGTCTCCAAATTCCAAAAGCTTTTTGTGGAAGCACACACAATCAACTTTTCCGGTTAAATCTTCCAAAGTTACAAACCGCAAAAACTTTGTCGGGTCTTTTTTTGTAGGTATTTGTCTTGTTGCCGTAACAAGCCCGCAGATAGTAACTTCGTCCTCCTCTTTGACTCCGGCAAGTTCTGAAACTCTATGTGTCATAAGAAACTGCATTTTGTCTCTTATCGAAAAGAGAGGATGCGAAGTTACATAGAATCCTAAGAATTCTTTTTCAAACTGCTGTATCTCTTTATCTGTATACTCTGCATCGCTCCCTATAAGTTGATATTGTGCATTTGAAAAGTCATCATCTGCACCCATTGTCGCAAACAGGCTTACCTGTCCCATGGCGCGGTCTTTTGCTTCTTTTGAAGTTACATCAAGAATGTGTTCAATATTGTCAAAAAGCTGCTTACGGCTCTTTTCTATATTTGAAAAAGCCCCTGCTTTAATAAGACCTTCAAGCGATTTTTTGTTAACAAATTTAGCATCTACACGTTTGCAAAAATCAAATATACTCTTAAATTCGCCGTTTGCTTCACGCTCTTTGATAATAGCCTCAACAACTGGTTCTCCGACCTGTTTGATAGCTGCAAGCCCGAATCTTATGTTGTCTCCATCCGGCGCATACTCAAGGTAAGAGTGGTTAATATCCGGAGGTAATACCTTAATACCGTACTTTTGCGCCTCCTCTATATATAATTGTGTCTGATCTTTGTTATCAGAAACGCTGGAAAGAAGTGCAGATAAGTATTCAACCGGATAATGACATTTTAAATACGCTGTCTGGTATGCAACAAAAGCGTACGCTGCAGAGTGTGACCTGTTGAAGCAGTATGAAGCGAACGCTTCAATTTGTTCAAACAATGTTGCCGCATCATCAGGTTTCATATCGTGACGCGTTGAAGCAAGTTCGATAAATTTACCCTTTTGCTTCTGCATTTCTTCGACTTTTTTCTTACCCATCATACGGCGGACAATATCAGCTTCGCCGAGTGTATAATCTGCAAGAGTTTGGAACACCTGCATAATCTGCTCTTGATAAACAATTGTTCCGTATGTATCTTTAAGAATCGGCTCGAGAAGAGGGTGAGCGTATGTAACTTTTTTAAGCCCGTGTTTTCTAGCTACAAACTCATCAACCATACCTGAGCCTAACGGTCCCGGGCGGAAGAGCGCAACAAGAGCGCCTAAATCTTCAAATACGTCAGGTTTCAGCCTCTTAACAAGGTTAATCATACCCTGTGATTCGAGCTGGAATACACCGACAGTCTCGCCTCTTACAAGCATTTTATATGTTTCTTTATCATCCAGAGGAATGTTGTTTATATCGATATCAACTCCTCTGTATTTTTTGACCATATCAACAGTCTTATAAATCATTGTGAGGTTTCTTAAGCCCAAAAAGTCCATTTTTAAAAGAGAAAGAACTTCCGTTACCTCATGCGGAGGATAACCTGTCTGTACAATACCGTCTTTTGAAGGCTGTACCGGAATAATTGTATCTAATGGCGCATGGGAAATAATTACACCCGCAGCGTGAGTACCGGTACCGCATTTTAAGCCTTCTATAGCTATAGACATATCAATAAGTTTCTTAAATCCGATTGTTTTACCTGTTTCCGGATTTAAGATTTGATAATCTTCATCATAAAGCTTTCTAAGCTCCGAGCCTTCCACCTGAATAGCGTCTTTTATCCATTTAGCTTTTGGATTAGTTGCTTGAGCAAGTTCTATTGCCGGCTCTATTAAGCCTGAAAGTCTGTTACTTTCAGTAAACGGAACTTTTAAAATTCTGGCAACACCTTTAAAAGCCGCTTTCGGCGCATAAGTCGAGAAGGTAATAATCTGACAGACTCTGTCCTCGCCGTATTTTTGGGTAACATAATCAATTACCTGACGGCGCTTTTCAATACAAAAGTCGATATCAATATCGGGCATTGTAAAACGCTCTTCATTCAAGAATCTTTCAAACAACAGATGGTGTTTAATAGGGTCAAGGTCGGTTATTTGAAGCGCATATGCAACTACACTTCCTGCAGCCGAACCTCTTCCCGGACCAACCGGAATATTGTGAGTCTTTGCATAATGAATAAAATCCCATGTAATAAGGAAATACGCCGCAAATCCCATTTTATTGATTACAGAAAGTTCATAATCCACACGTTTCTTGAGTTCGTCTGACACCTCTCCATATCGTTGCTTTAAACCTTCATATACAATATGCTCAAGATAACTTTCGTTTGTATACCCTTCCGGAACTTCATAATGCGGAAGAGGGGCGTTACCTAGTTCTATTTCAATATGGCATTTTGCTGCAGCATCTTCTGTATTTTGTACGCACTCCTCAAACATAGCGTCATCCATCCACGAAAAGGCTTTTCGCATTTCTTCTTTAGACTTTATATAAAACTCGTTGTTCGGGAAATGAAATCTGTTCGGATCGTCTTTATCTGCGTTCGTCTGCAAGCAAAGCAAAGTATCCTGAGCATCTGCATCTTCCCGCTTCAAATAGTGAGAGTCATTTGTGATAATCATTTTTATATCAAGTTCACGTGCAATTTTGATTAAATCAGGGTTAGTACGTTTTTGCTCTTCAAGATTATGGTCTTGAAGCTCGATATAATAATCATCGCCAAACAAATCTTTATAACGTTGAGCAGTCTCTTTTGCTTTATTATAATCACCTTTTAAAAGGTTTTGCAAAACTTCGCCACCCAAGCAGGCAGAAGCACACAACAAACCTTCATGGTGTTCTTTTAACTGTTCAAAATTAATTCTCGGCTTATAGTAAAACCCCTCACACCACGCCGTTGAAACAAGTTTGATAAGGTTTTTATATCCGACAGCATCTTTACATATCAAAATCAAGTGATAAAGCGGGTTATTAGCTGCATCATGTACATGTATGTCCCCGTCATGTACATAAAACTCACACCCGATAAGCGGGTTAATTCCGGCTTCTTTTGCTTTTTCATAAAACTCAATAGCCGAATACATTACCCCGTGGTCTGTTACGGCAATTGCCGGAAGTTCATTTTCCTTAGCATAATTGACCAGATCCCCTATTCTAATTGTTCCGTCAAGGAGTGAAAACTCCGAGTGGATATGTAAAGGTATAAATTTTGCCATACGTTAAATTTATCACATAATCATATTAAGGATTGTAAAATATTTTTATGTTATAATGTTTTTGACCCAATATCATACAAACTGATTATTTGTTAAAATGCGTATGTAATGTATAATAAATATTGTCTTTTATAATAAATAAGAAAGGAAATTATAAAAATGAGTTTTGTACCTGTAGTAATTGAACAATCAAGCAGAGGAGAACGTTCTTTTGATATTTTTTCAAGATTGTTGAGAGAGAGAATTATTTT
>CALUSN010000101.1 GCA_944323435.1 Candidatus Gastranaerophilales bacterium
GAGTGCTCAGTATCTTCATCAGGTGAAATCAAATACGTTGATGTAGAAGTTGATGAAAATCAAATCGTTACAAAACCTGGTAATATTGTATTTGTTCCGGAAGAAGTTCACCAGATTAATAAAGACTCTTCATTGAAGATGGTTGATAACGGAACTTTTGTTACAGCCGGTACAGAAGTTGTAAAAGACGTATACTGCCACATCGATGGTATTGTTGAATTCAAAGAATTTAATGAAGTTATCCATGAAGTAACAATCAGACCTGGTGAAGTTCATACTTTATCAAGTGTTTCAGAACTTAAAGTTGAAGAGGGTTCTGTTGTAGAAGCCGGTACAACTATTGCTAAAGGCATTAAGGCTAACGAAACTTCTATTGTTACAATAATGGAAATGGACTTTGATGATCTTGATATTGATGATCTTGATGAAGAAATTGATACATCTGCTTTAGAGGAAGAATCTTTGGAGGATAAACCAATCCAGATTCTTGTAAGACCAGTTCAGCCGATGTTCATTGACCAGAGAGATGTTTCAATTAAATTCAATACAACAGATGAACTTATCAACATTGTTCCTGTAACACAATTACAGTACAAAGACGGTGCAAGAGTAAGAAACCTTGACGGTGCAACTCTTACAAGAACAAGTTTAGTTCTTCAAATGCAAGGATACTTATCTCACCTTAAAGGTCTCGTAGAATTAGATGAAAAAGGCGAGTTAAAGATTGTTGTATTGGAAACATTGATTGTAAGAAGAGAATTGGAAGGCAATTCTAAGCTTAACAGTTCGCTTCAAACAGAACTCCTTGTTGATAATGGTCAGGTAATTGATCCTAAGACACCTATTGCTAAGACGGAAGTTCTGGCATTGAATGACGGTGTTGCATCAATTAAGGGTGATGTAAGCGAGTCAAGAAGATTGCTTCTGAACTGCGAAAACTTTGAAACGGTAATCAATACGAAATCAAAACCGTCTGTTAAGAAAGGCGACTTTATTAAACTTGATTCTCAGCTTGCTGAATCAGGCGAAGTTGCAACGGTTTCAGGTAAGATTATTGATGTAACTTCAAAATCAGTAACTATCAGAAACGGGCGTCCGTACTTAATCAGCCCGGGTACAATGTTGCAGGTTGAAGAAGGCTCTCTGGTACTCAGAGGTGATATGCTTGCAACTCTCGTATTTGAAAGAGAAAAAACAGGCGATATCGTTCAAGGTTTGCCGAGAGTTGAAGAACTTCTTGAAGCAAGAAAACCAAAAGATTGTGCTATTTTAGCTGAAACAGACGGTGTTGCTGAAATTGAAATTGAAGATGAAGTTCCGAGATTGTTCCTCGTAACAGAAGGCGGAAGCAGAACTGAAATCAAATTTGCAATTGATGCAAGTATTGTTGTTCAGAATAAGCAAAAAATCAAAAAAGGTCAGCCTTTAACAAGCGGTCCTTTGAATCCGCACGATGTTATCAGACTTTGCGGTCCTGAGGAAGCCCAGCAGTATCTGGTAGACGAAGTTCAGCGTGTTTACCGCTCACAAGGTGTTGAAATTGCTGATAAACACATTGAAATTATCGTACGTCAGATGACCAAGAAAGTAAGAGTAATTGATTCAGGTGATACAAATCTCTTACCGGGCGAGCTTGTTGAAGTTCAGGTATTTGAAAACGAAAACAAAGCTGTAAGAGAACATGAAGGTCAGGAAGCAACCTGCGAATATATGCTTCTCGGTATAACAAAGGCATCTTTGAATACTGAAAGCTTCATCTCAGCCGCTTCATTCCAGGAAACTACAAGAATTCTGACAGAGGCAGCTGTTGAAGGTAAAAAAGACCTGTTAAGAGGTTTGAAAGAAAACGTTATTATCGGTCGTTTAATACCTGCAGGTACAGGTTTCCATCATTTGACTTATGCAAGTGAAGAACGCGACAGAGAAGCTCAAAAGCGTGCTGCACAGCGTAATCAGGCAAGAAAACCTGCTGCAATTCTGGAGGAAATCGAAGGAATGTTCGGCGCTCCGGAATTAGGCACTGATGACAGTAATAGTTCAAACTAGAATATATTAAGAGAGATATAGCAGGATGGTAATAATGCCATCCTGCTTTTTTATCTGATTTATGAGGAAAATCGATTGAATCTCCCCATTGTTAACCCTAAGTTACGAAAAGGTTTACAATATCCTCTGTTTGTAGTAGTTTTATATATGTAAAAGTATTGAAAAAGAGGATTTATAAATGAAAACAACTATTGAAAAACAACCTGAAAATGTCGTAAAGGTTGATATTGAAATTCCTGCTAAGGACGCGGTTAATTATTACAATAATGCAGCAAAAAGACTTGCGCAGTATGTAAATATTCCGGGGTTTAGAAAAGGAAAAGCTCCCAGAAATATTGTTGAGCAAAATATCGGTGAGGATAGAATTAAACACGAAGCTTTAGAGAATGCTCTTCCGAAAATTTTTTCTGATGTAATTAAGGAAAATGATTTTGATGTTGTTGCGCAGCCATACGTTGAATCTTATGACTACAAAATCGGCGAAGACTTAAAAATCGTTGCAAAGATAGAATTAAGACCTGAAGTTACTTTAGGCGAGTACAAAGGTTTGACTATTGAAGTTGATGAATACAAGACTTCGGAAGATGCACTTCAAAAATCTATAGATGGTTTGTTGGAGCAGCACGCAACTACTGTTGTTGTAACTGACAGAAAAACTCAGGCAACTGATACTGTTGTTTTCGATTTTGAAGGATTCTCTAACGGAGAAAAGATTGAGCACGGAGACGCTAAAAACTATACTTTAGACCTTGCTCATTCAAGCTTTATTCCCGGTTTTGCCGAGCAGCTTGTTGACAGAACTTTAGGAGAAGAATTTGAAATCAATGTTACTTTCCCTGAAGAATACCACGAAAAGAAACTTGCAGGTCAGCCGGCAGTTTTCAAGTGCAAAATCAATGAAATTAAATCAAAGGTTTTGCCGGAATTAACAGATGAATTTGTACAAAAAATCGGACCATTTAAAACTGTTGATGATTTGAAAGCTGATATCCAAAAATATCTTGATACACAAAAGGCTGATATTGACAGAGTGAATTCTGAAAAAGCAATTTTTGAAAAAGTTACAGGTGATGCAAAAGTCGATATTCAGCAGTCAATGATAGACCGAGAAGCAGACCAGCTTGTAGAAGAATACAAACAGAAGCTTGCTATGCAGGGATTTACATGGGAGCAGGCAGTGCAGGCTCAAGGATATGATGAAATTATGAAGAGTCTTAAAGAAGATGCTGCAGTTAGAGTTAAAAACTCACTTGTAATTGATAAAATTGCTAAAGAAGAAAAAATTGTAGTATCTCAGGCAGAGTTTGGAGCTAAGCTTTCTGAATTAAGCAGAATGTACCAGATAGACGCTAATACTCTTGTAAAACAATTGTCACAGACTCCGGGAGTATTCAATGCTATTTCACATCAGGCTTTGAATGAAAAAGTTACTAAATTTTTGGCAGATAATAATACTGTTAAATTGAAATAATTTATCATCAAGAAAAAATGCGGGCTGAATTTTCAGCCCGCATTTTTATGCTAATTAAAAAGCTTGTTGTACAATTCAGAATATGTGTCAACTACAATACAATCTTTTGCAAAATTTTCAGGAGTTACATTGAGTACGGTTGAATTCTCTTTTACCGCATAAACCGGTTTCTTTCGGTCTGTCATCTCAAGAACAGGAATTGAGCCGGTTGAATTATAAGGAATAATAAGATAGTCAAGGTTGTCAATACTTATGCCGCCACTCATAGAAAATTTCGGCGCTTGAGCAAGCCCTAGAAGAATACAGGGGAGAAAGGTCGGGGTTATGTATTCTGCGGAGCATCTGGAATCGACGATTTCCGTACTTATTGTTATATCATCAAATGCCGGAGCGTGAGCGCAGGGAATATTAAATTCTTTAGAAATATAATGCGATATAATTGCTTCTACACCGCCTACAGGGTCAACACCTATTCCGTTTGCATAATCCTCTCCCTGCTCGTCAGGAAATCTGCAGACTATTGCAATAGCCTCTGCTCCCTTTTTTATTAAATTTTCTGCTGCAATTTTAAGCGTTGTCAAATTTTTAACATTTCCCGCGGAAGCGCCGGATTTATCAACAAAAAATTCTACTCCGACTTCTTCGTCTGTTATTTCATAGCCCGCTATATTTGTACCGTAAACGGTTTTTACTGCATTTATAGTGTTTATATGGACATTTAAAACAGGTTTTGTAACAGCTTTATCAAAAATAATCCCGACTTTGTTATTTTCGGACGGAATTAAGTTTATTTTACCCTTGAAAAATTCATCAAGCGAATACCCTTCAACATAAAGCATATTTTCGGTAATACCGGAAAAACACGCTGCATTGACAACATTAGGATTTACAATCAAACGGCTTTTTTCTGCAAACTTTCTTGCCCAGAAGCTTGCATCCCCTGCAAACCCTCCTATTGAAGCTCCAATCCCTGTAGGTATAATAAAAGCGCCTGTATTCATAAGTTTTATTATAGTATGGACGGCTTAATATTGCAAAAAATTCTGCGCTGGTGTAAAATTATATGTATAATTTAAAGGTATAAGAGAGTAAATGGGTATAACAGATTTTTTTATTAATGTTTTTATAATATTATTTTTGCTTTTCGTTAATGCCTTTTTTGTAGCTGCGGAGTTTTCACTGGTAAAAGTGAGAAAGACCCGTTTAGAGCAGCTTTCAAACGAAGGTAACAAGAATGCAAAAAAAGCTTTAAAGCTTGTTAATGATGTAAACAGAATGCTTGCAGCTGCTCAATTAGGTGTAACAATTGCAAGTATTGCATTAGGTTGGGTTGCAGAGTCTACCATTGTTCAGATTATTGAGCCGGCTATAAACTTCTTTACGGCTTCTCATAGCGTAATATCGGCACATATGATAGCAGTACCGATATCATTCGTGTTAGTAACCTATTTCCACGTGCTTCTTGGCGAACAGCTGCCAAAATGTATATCATTAAGACATCCGGAATCATTATCATTAATGATTGCTACACCGATGGATATATTTATAACTGTTTTGAAACCGTTTGTATTGCTCCTTGAAGTATCTGGTAACAAAATTCTTGCGGCTTGTCATGCTAATTCTGAGGATGCGTCACTTGTGCATTCTACGGAGGAGCTGGATATGCTCGTTGATGCAAGCTATAATGAAGGAGTTTTGAATGAAACAGAAGCAGAAATGCTTCATAATATGTTTAAATTTTCGGATTTGATGGCAAAACAGGTTATGATACCAAGAACGGATATGGTTTGTATTCCGAATGATATTTCCTATGAAGAACTTAATAAAACCGCAATGGAAAATCAGTATACAAGATACCCCGTTTACGAAGAAAATATTGATAAGATTTTAGGCTTTATCCACGTCAAAGACCTTTATACAATGAATATGACTAAGGAAAATTATTCAATCAACAAACTTATCAGACCGTTGATTCTTGTTCCGGAGACAATGACTTTAGATAATCTTATAATCGAATTTAAAAAACGCCACTGCCAGATTGCGGTTGTTATAGACGAGTTTGGCGGAACGTCAGGGTTAATTACTCTGGAGGATGTTTTGGAAGAAATTATAGGAGATGTTCAGGACGAGTTTGATGAAGATGCCGAAGCCAATATAAAAGAGATTGGAGAAAATACATATATTGCAAATGGCATGATGAGAATTGACGAATTTGTAGAATTTTTCAGCCTGAGAGAGTCTCAATTTGAAGAAGATGACGTTGATACTATTGCCGGACTTGTGGTAAAGCTCCTCGGCAGGATTGCAGAAATCGGGGATACAGTATCGTTTAACGGGTTGATATTTACAGTTAAAGAGATTGACGGAGCAAGAATAACTAAATTGGAAATTTATAGAGAACCTGTTGTAGAAGAAGAGGTTTCAGAGGAAGCATAAAACAAAAATGCTATTGCATAAAGTTTTATTCTGTGTCATAATAATAACAAGGTTGGGAGCCTATGACAATAAGTTCGGTTTTTAATTACCGGTCTTTTGTTGTATATATTTGCAAGCAATGCATAAGCAGGCTGGATGTTTGAAACCAACTGAGCCGTAATTTTAAAGGATGAGTACCTCACATTCATGAGTGATTTTAAATTTAATTATGATTTTTTGAAGAAAAATGCAACTCCCGGAA
>CALUSN010000102.1 GCA_944323435.1 Candidatus Gastranaerophilales bacterium
AGAATCATATCCGGACCGTTTGCAGAGTTTGTCGGTGATATTACTGAAGTTTACCCTGATAAGGCTAAACTCAGAGCTATGGTTTCAATTTTCGGACGTGAAACTCCGGTTGAATTAGAATACAAACAAATACAAAAATTATAGAAAACGCATCTTGCGCTTTCCCTTCTTTTATAGGGGAGGGTTAGGGCGGGGGCGAGCCCGTAAAGGGACTTAAATTGTACAAATAACGTGGAAGGGGATGCCCCCCGTTAGTACCACGAAAGGAGAACAAAATGGCAAAAAAAGTAGTAGGAAAAATTAAACTGCAAATCGAAGCAGGTAAAGCAAATCCGTCACCTCCTGTTGGTCCTGCATTAGGTCAGCATGGTGTAAACATTATGGATTTCTGCAAACAGTTCAATGCAAGAACTGAATCTCAGGCAGGATACATTATCCCTGTTGTTATTGATGTATATGAAGACAGAAGCTTCACTTTTGTTACTAAATCACCTCCGGCTCCGGTTTTGATTAAAAAGGCATTAAACTTATCAAAAGGTTCTGCTGTGCCTAACAAAACTAAAGTTGCTGAAATTACAAGAGAACAATTAGAAGAAATTGCAAAAATCAAGATGAATGATTTAAATGCTACTTCTATGGAAGCTGCTGTAAACATGATAAAAGGCTCTTGCAGAGCTATGGGTGTTACTGTAAAAGAGGGCTAATGGGTAATAAAAGGTAAAATATAATACCGGTTAAATAACCTCCCGTTTTACTGTTACACACGTATGAGTTACAAATAAATTAATGGAAGGACTTTTGTCCGCTAATACCATGAAAGGATAAGAAAATGTCAAAATTAACTAAAAAACAAAGAAAGCTTCAGGAACTGTTAGCAGATTTCCAACAACCGGCCAGCGGTCGTGATGCTCTTATAAAATTACAGGAAGTATCTAAGGAAGTTGCAAAGTTCAACGAAACTGTTGAATGCCACATGAGATTAGGTATTGAAGTAAAACACGCTGAACAGCAAATCAGATCTACGGTTGTATTACCGGCAGGTTTGGGTAAAGAAGTTCGTGTTTGCGTTATTGCTAAAGGTGCTAAGGTTAATGAAGCTAAAGATGCAGGCGCTGATTTCTACGGAACAGAAGATATCATTGATAAAATCGCAGGCGGCTGGTTTGAATTTGATACATTAATTGCAACTCCTGACTGTATGGGTATGTTGGGTAAATTAGGTAGAGTATTAGGTCCAAAAGGCTTGATGCCAAACCCTAAGACCGGTACAGTTACTTTAGATATTGCAAAAGCAGTTAAAGATGCTAAAGCAGGTAAAGTAGAATTCAGAGCTGACAAGCAGGGTATGATTCACTGCCCGATTGGTAAAGTTCAGTTCTCTAATGAAGATTTAGTAAAGAACTACGGAACACTGGTTGATGCAGTTCTAAGAGCTAAACCTTCTGCAGCAAAAGGAACCTATGTTAAGTCAATTTATTTGACAACAACAATGGGACCTAGTATTAAGATTGATTCTAAGAATCTGCAGGCAGAAGTAAAAGAAATTGTTGGTTGATATTTACGGCTAATCGAAAGATTAGCCTTTTTTTTGAATATTAGAAGGGCGGTTGTATAATAGCCGCTCTTCTGGTATATTTAAGTTTGAAAGCGGTTAGTATTGCACCGGTATTATAAAATGCAGGAAAAGTTTTACTTGACAATAACTAAAAAATAGATAATAGGGTAACTATCAACAAGGAGATAAAGATGAAAATCAGAGCGAGTCATATTTTAGTGGATACAAAAGAACAGGCAGAAAATTTACTTCTGGATATTGAAAACGGGGTTCCGTTTGAAGATCTTGCAAAAGAATATTCCAAATGTCCGTCCGGACGTGATGGCGGAGATTTAAGATGGTTTGGCAAAGGCATGATGGTTAAACCGTTTGAAGATGCTGCTTTTGCTCTTAAAAAAGGTGAAGTCTCTCAGCCAGTAGAAACCCAATTCGGCTGGCATTTGATTAAGTTAACTGATGTTGATGAATAAACAGCTATTAGATATTTGATGCGGTAAATCACAGATTTACCACATCCTACATCTTCATTGCGTCTAATATTCACCCCTCCCTCTCGCCCAATAACCGCGCTTACCTCCCAAGTTGGGGAGGTCGCAGTTGTGCGAACACCAGTGAGCTACAAATGCGGGTGGGGATTAAATAACGTAAAGTACACCCCCACCCTAACCCTCCCCGCCGGAGAGGGAACGCGCGCTGTCGTTCGATTAGCGCATTCACCATCTCCGCTATAATTCACGTCATTGCGAGGGAATAGCCGTTTAGCCCGAAGCAATCCCGAACGAATTTCGCAATTAAAAACAGTTGGGTGAAACCCAACATTAACTAATTGTCGAGCTTTAGTCTGACCTGTTGTTTTACGTTAGAAAAGTAGTATAGCCGCCTTGCATATTTATAGGCAAAGTGTGTTATACTTTAATGTATGAATGACTTATTAAAAAAACTCGGTGTTGATTATTTGCTGGTAAATTCTACTAATGAGTATTTGGTCGAATATCCGGCTTTATCGGAGAATGCGAGATATACATTGACCGGTTTTTCCGGCTCAACCGGTGATGCGCTCGTTTGCGAGGATAATATTTACCTTTTTGTTGACGGAAGATACCATACTCAGGCGGATATGGAGGCAAAAGAAGGGGTTACTGTTGTAAAACTACAGCTCGGGCAGAGGCAGGACGATGAAATAAGAAAAATTATTAAACCTGACAAAGTTTTGGGAATAGTATCTAAAAAAGTCTCACAAAGCCGGCTGGAAGGTTTTAATGGTTTTAATATTAAGCTTCTGGAAAATGACCCTGTAAATGATTTTACTGAACCGCATATGCCTCCTGCGCTGCAGGCTATGCCGCCAATAGAATTTATTTCCCAAAAGCCTGTATTTATAACGAATCTGGAAGAGGTTTCTTATTTAACCGGTATGAGGGATTTCTCAAAGGACTGCTCTTCAAAAATCTGGGCGAAACTTTTTGTTAACAAAAATGAGCGCAAATTATTTACGGATAACAAAGAGTGTGAAGAGTTTTTGAAAAGTTATACAGAAGAGCTTGTTGTTGATAAATCTTCAATAAATGCCTATGATTATGCTTTAATTAAACATCCTATATCTAAATCTTCTGAAATAAAGCTGATGAAGGCGGTTAAGACGGATGAAGAGATTGAAGCTTATAAAAAAGCATTTGAGCGTACGGATAAGGCTGTATTGGCAATAAGAGAGTATATTGAATCCAATGACAATCTTTCCGAATACGATATTGCCAAGCGCTTGAGGGAAGAATTTATTAAAAACGGGGCAAAATTATTGAGCTTTAATTCAATTGTTGCAATTAATCAAAATTCAGCACTTGCTCATTATGCAAAGAATGCAAAAGATGTTATTTTAACAAATGGTTCTCTTGTTCTGATTGATTGCGGGGCGTATTATGAAAGCGGTCTGGCAACTGATATAACAAGAGTATTTGTGAAAGGTGAGCCTTCCGGATTACAAAAAGAAGTTTATACAACTGTTTTAAAAGCATTTCTGAATGCGTATAATGCTAATTTTAATACAGGTTATGAATATGATAAATTAGCGCATTCAATACTGGATAATAAAATAGAAGGATTTACTTTTTCTCACGGTCTCGGGCATGGAATCGGCATCAATGTTCACGAAGCTCCACCGGCTCTAAATCAAACGGAAATTGCACATACCAAAATTCAGAACAATATGACTTTTACAATCGAGCCGGGGCTTTATAATCCGGAGCATTTCGGGGTAAGGCTTGAAAATTCCTGCTATATGAAAGAAGGCAGGATACATTCTTTTGTAAAAATGGGGTATGAGGGCAAAATGATTGATTATGATTTACTGTCAGTGCAGGAAAAAGAATGGCTGAAGGAATTTGAAATCTTATGAAAATAACGAGTGTTAACAATGAACTTGTGAAAGAAACTGCTAAATTATTGCAGCGAAAGTACCGTGATGAGAGCGGTTTGTTTCTTCTTGAGGGGGATAAATGTATTGAAGAAGCGATTGTTTCAGGGCTTGAGATTGAAAGAATTTTTAAACTTGAAGGGTATGAAAAGTTTCCGGACTCAATTGAAACAACAGAAGCGGTTCTCTCTAAGATTTCATCAACCGCGACTCCCCCTAAAGCAGTAGGGATTGCGAAGCAGCTAAAACAGAAGTGGACAGAGAATTATAAAAAAGTTGTTCTTTTAGAAAACATAAAAGATGCCGGAAATCTCGGTACAATTTTGCGGACTTCTGCCGCTTTTAGCGTTGATGCAGTTATTTTGTACGGAGATACGGTTGATTTGTATAACCCTAAATGCGTACGCTCGTCAGTCGGAAACTTATGGAAACTGCCGGTTTTTAGTGTAAATGATTTTTCAGAATTGAAAAGTAAATTTAATCACTTTGAAAGAATAGCAACTCTTCCGAAAGCAGAAAATACAATATGGCTGAGGGATTATCAGACGCCGGATAAAACTCTTATAATGTTCGGGGCAGAATCTACAGGGCTTGGCTCTGATTTAAAAAACTTTGCTACCCAAAACGTAACAATTGAAATGGATAGCAAAGTCGAATCTTTAAATTTAAGTATTTCTGCCGGTGTTATTTTGTACAAAATCTTTTCTAACTAAATAAAAAAAAAACGATTTATTAAGAAATGTGAAATTCCGTTAAAATATCAAATTTTCTTAATATGATTGGTTTATAGCTATATATTACCGCTGAAATCACAATATTATATCAAATTTAAGAAAATTTACTTGCAAAAATCCCAACAATGTGTATAATGAGATGTATGAAATATGCAACTGACAGCAAAGTTGCATAACAGAGAGTTAGAGTGTATAGGAGATTTATTATGAACAAAGAAGAATTAGTAAAAGAGATTTCAAAAAAGACAAAATTATCACAAAAAATTTCGTCTGATGTATTATCAGCAACTTTAGAAATCATTCAAAAAACAGTTGCTAAAGGTAAAAAAGTTACTTTAGTAGGTTTCGGAACCTGGGAAGCACGCAAGAGAGCAGCAAGAATGGGCAGAAACCCTCAAACAGGTAAAGAATTAAAAATTGCTGCAAAAACAGTTCCGGCTTTTTCTGCTGGTAAAAACTTTAAAGAATTAGTAAAATAGTTCTTATTAAAAGTTAAAAAATAAAACAGACAAAAGAGATAACTTTTGTCTGTTTTATTTTGCTTGATTTAAAAATTTGTTTATATTATATTAAACTTTGTAGAGTGCATACTCAGGTATGTAATTATGCGTGCCCGGTGAAGTTACAGGGTAAAGTAAAAAGGCTAAGGGGTAAATAAAATTCCTTTTATACCTGATTTTAAAACTTTATCCTCTGTCTTACTAAGGAGCAAAAAGAAAGGAAAAACTATGAATCTAAAAAACAAACAGGAAATTATTGAAAAATTTGGTGCAAATGCAAAAGACACAGGCTCTGCTGAAGTACAAATCGCAATGTTGACACAAAAAATTTCAGAACTTACAGAACATATGAAATCTAACAAAAAAGACTTTGCAACAAAACGCGGTCTTTTGATGATGGTTGGTAAGAGAAAAAGACTTCTTTCATTCCTGAAAGAAAAGAATCTGGAAGGATACAGAAGCCTTGTTAAAGAACTCGGTATCAGAGGTTAGTATAAAAAAAGGAAGATTTGAAGTCTTCCTTTTTTTATAACTCGTTAGTCTTTATATTGCTTACAAGCAGAACAAAATACTGATTAAAATCGTATAGATAAATTTGATTTTATATAAAAGAAGAGCGGGGTTGGTTTTACCAACCCCGCTCTTCTTATTTAAATAAAATTTATTGATACAGCGGTGCAAGTTTCTTTTCCTGCTGCGGAATTGTACCTTCCGTGATTGACTGGTAAACTCTGTAATCAATTACAGGGAAGCAGTTATCAATACTTTCGATTTCAGAAAGTTTTCCTTCATCGATGTTTCCGCTTTCAATCATATCTGCAATCAGGCTGAATCTGTCCACATGTTCATTAAATCTGTCAGTTGCATAATCCTTTGCCTGCCATGTTGTGATTAAGAACGGCCAGTCTGAACTTTG
>CALUSN010000103.1 GCA_944323435.1 Candidatus Gastranaerophilales bacterium
GTAAATAAGATTTCCGAACGTCACAGGCATAGGTATGAAGTAAATACAGACTATATTGAACCATTGAAAAAAGCAGGACTTGTATTTTCCGGCATGTCACCTGACGGAATGCTCTCTGAAATAGTCGAACTTCCGGACTTAGACTGGTTTGTAGCATGCCAGTTCCATCCGGAATTCAAGTCCCGTCCTGAAAGACCGCATCCGTTGTTTAAGGGATTAATCGATGCGGTAATAAAACAAAAAACAGAAAAATAAATCTACTTATTTATAATAACATTTTTAAACATTCTGTTTTTAGGCGCATCATTACCTAATTTTACAAGCTTTTCAAAAGCAAACTTAAGCGGATTCATTTTTGTTTCACTTTTGAATGTAGTAATTTTATCCTTTTTAAAATCCTGCATTGTTTTAGGAACAATTACTTCCGGCTTTTGTATAAAACGTGTAAAAGTAATATAAGGTTTGCCGTCTTTTTCCCCTACATCTACTAATAAACGACGATTGAAATAATATTTTTCAATATTCTTGCGTGAATTATTAAGTTTATCGAATTTATTATGTTCTACGGCATAATTTGCTACACGTCTCAAGGATTCACTATCAAGAAAACGTGCTTTGAAATTTAGGGTATTATTTTGAGAGTTAATATTCATATCGATAATAAAATTCGTAAAAATAATTTTTGCTATTTTAAATCAGCTCAATCTTAAAAAAGCTTCAACTTTTGCCTTGATTGAATTTGAAGCATAATCGTCAATATCAATATAGAGCCCGTTGTATTTATCGGCTAAATATTTAGCAAGCTGCGCCTTTGCACAGAATGCCTGCGCATAAAAAACAGTCGGAACATTTTCATCCACAAACATTTCCAGCTCTAAATCAGCAGGGGTTCCTGCTTCCACACACCTTGTCCAGCCGTAAACATGGGTTGTATCAGGAAATAGCCTTAATATTTCCAAATCATTAGGCGGTACTCCCCAGAACCCGAATTCCGCAGGAATTTGAGTTAATGAATGCTCCACCGGTGTTATAATATCAGCAGTAATCATAGTAATTTTGTCATATAAAGGCAAATTGCTCGTACTTATTTTCAACTCTCTTTTTGGCTCTAAGTTTTCATAAATTGTCTGAATTACATTAAATCCCATATCAGCAAGAATTTTTGATGCAAACCAGCCGCTGTCGCACTTATCTTTACCAATCGGAGCAACTATTAAATCCGGTTTTAAATAAATCGTATTATCAATAATATTTCTGATAATTTTACAATAAGATTCCGGCAGGATATTAGTTTTCGGGTAATAAAAATCTATATCCAAATCAATCCATTCTGCTAAAGGATAATCTTTCTTAACTTTTTTTACTATATCAGGGGCGGGATACCCCCAGAAACCGATTTTTGTTATACTTGCCATAATCTTATATTACAATAAACAGGAGAAATTTGATTATGCTTAGACAAAATGATATAATTAGTGTTAGTAATACATTTATCAGTGAGGAGTATAATATGAGCGAGAATATAGAAATAAAAGAATCAAACGGAGTCGACTTTGTAAGATTCCAGCCTAAAGGCGTCTGCTGCAAACTTATGCAGATGAGAATTAAAGACGATATTATAGAAGATGTTGAATTTGTAGGCGGCTGCAACGGAAACCTCAAAGGTATCGGAATTTTAATACGCGGAATGAATATTCACGATATAATCCCTAAACTAAGCGGTTTGCCTTGCGGAAGCAGACCGACAAGCTGTCCGGATCAGCTTACACAAGGAATACAGGCGTATATCGAAGCTAAATCAGGTGTTAAAGCCGTTTAGAAAGCAGCAATTCAGGGGGGAGAAGTCCTTAAACTAGTGAATAGTGAGGAGTGAATAGTGAATAGAAAATTTACAAAAATTAAAGAGATTCTTCGGGCTAACGCCCTCCGAATGACAGCACGTTTGGAAGTAAACTGACCAGCTTGCCGTCATTCAGGGGTAAATGTATCAGATTGATAGAGCAAACTACAAGCTTGCCGTCATTCAGAGCCCGACAACAATTTAAGGGCGAAGAATCTCTAAAACTGACTCTGTAGGATGTGGTAAATCTGTGATTTACCGCATCAATAATATGAGAGGTAACTAGTGAATAAAAGATTGACAAATCATTAACAAATCCTCACAATAGATATGTAGTCAAAGAGATTCTTCGGGCTTACGCCCTCTGAATGTCAGAAATGTAGGTTGGGTAAAACCCAACAAAAACTTTAGAAATGCAGGGCGGATTTACTAATCCGGCAGAAACAGGAGTGGAAATGAAATCAATAACTTTAATCAAAGGTGACGGAATAGGACCGGAAATTACTGATTCGGTAATCAAAATTATTAATGCGGCAGGTGTAGCAATTGACTGGGACATTCAAACCGCTGGGGCTGACGTGATTGAAACAGAAGGAACGCCGCTTCCAAAGAGAGTTATTGAATCTGTTAAAAAGAACAAAGTTGCCTTAAAGTCACCTGTTACAACACCTATCGGAAAAGGCTTCCGCTCGGTTAATGTACAGTTAAGAAAAGAGCTTGATTTATACGCAAATTTAAGACCTTGCTATAACTTACCAAATGTACAAACAAGATACAATAAAGTCGATATTGTTGTAGTAAGAGAAAATACAGAAGATTTATATGCGGGAATTGAGCGTCAGGTGGACGAAAATACTGCTGAAAGTATTAAAATCATCACCCGCTCTGCCTCTGAACGTATTGCAAAATTTGCATTTGATTATGCCGTAAATAACAATAGAAAAGAAGTTTGCGTCGTTACAAAAGCCAACATTTGCAAGCTGTCTGACGGTTTATTTTTAGACTGCGCAAGAAAAATTGCTGCAGAATATTCAAATATAAAATTCAGAGAAATACTTGTAGACAATTGCTGCATGCAGCTCGTACAGAATCCTAACCAGTTTGATGTACTTCTGCTTCCAAACCTATACGGGGATATCGTTTCAGACCTTTGTGCAGGACTCGTAGGCGGACTCGGAATCGCTCAAGGCGCAAATATCGGAAAAGACTATGCAGTATTTGAGCCTGTTCACGGCTCCGCTCCGGATATTGCCGGGCAGGATAAGGCAAACCCTACTGCTATGCTGATGTCTGCTATAGAAATGCTTAATTATATCGGGGAAAAAGATGCTGCAAGCCGCATTAAACTGGCTCTTTTTGAGACTCTAAATGCCGGAGTCAAAACCGCTGATTTAAATGGAGATGCGAAGTGCAGCAAATTTACAGATGCAATTATAAACAGATTATCAGTCTTAGCGAAATAATTACATCTCTGTTATTGACAGTACCTTTTATACATTATAAAATTTATAGGATTATAAGTATGCATAAACTTATTGTAAATAGTCTTAAAAATGCAGGTTGGGTGATACCCAAAAATAACTGAATAAAGTTAATATCTATAATAATTTTGTGATTATATTTTAAAATATTTTATCACAGGAGACATGTCTAATGAGAATTTTCCCGATAAAAAGCAGAGTGAAACCGGTTATTACAATTGACAATTCAATTTCTGAACAGCATTTTCAGTACATCCATCAAGCAAAAGGAGTTATTGAAAATTATTTAAAAAGTAAGAAAAATGTAGAAAGTATTACCATATCTAATGGCGATATTTTTGGAAGAAAAGATAAAAACATGCTTACTGTAAAGGCTTTTAATTCAAAGTCATTATCAACAGTAAGTTTTATAAAAGATTCTGATAAGCCTTTTTTACGAAAAGTATATGCAGCTGTCGAAACAACAGTAAATGATTTAAATAATAAGGAATAATATTATGAAAGTTTTATTAGTTAACGGAAGTTCACACAAAAACGGCTGTACTTTTACAGCGCTCAACGAAGCTGCAGAAACTCTTAATAAAGAAGGAATTGAAACAGAGATTTTTCAACTCGGGAATCCTGAAATCCGTGATTGCTGCGGGTGCCAGAGCTGCCGTGAGACAGGCAAATGTGTTTTTGAGGACGGAATTGTAAACGAATTTATTGAAAAAGCTAAATCCGCTGACGGGTTTATATTCGGTACCCCTGTTTATTATGCCCACCCGTCAGGAAGAATTCTCTCGTTTCTCGATAGAGTGTTCTATGCTGGCAGTTATGCTTTTGCATACAAACCAGGTGCTGCAATAGCTTCTGCAAGACGCGCCGGAACTACTGCAAGTTTTGATGTTTTAAACAAGTATTTCACTATAAACAACATGCCGATAGTTTCATCATTTTACTGGAACAATGTTCACGGACGTGTTGCCGAAGATGCAAAACAGGATTTAGAAGGTTTGCAGACCATGAGAGCGCTCGGGCGCAATATGGCGTGGCTGTTAAAATGTATAGAAGCCGGAAAACATAACGGTATTACTAAACCTGAAGCAGAACAACGAGTTATGACTAATTTTATAAGATGAGGACAAGATGAGAGAAGAATTATTATCAGTTTTGGAAAAGAACAGCCGCATTGATTTAAAAGAGCTTGCCGTTCTTCTGGGGGCAGAAGAAATTGATGTAGCAAATGAGATTAAAAAGCTTGAAGAAGAAGGAATAATTTGCGGTTATCATACGCTTATCAACTGGGATAAGACTTCTATTGATAAAGTTTCGGCACTCATAGAAGTCAAAGTTACGCCGCAAAGAGGACAGGGGTTTGATAAGATTGCCGAGCGGATTTATAATTATCCGGAAGTAAGAGCTGTTTATCTGATTTCAGGCGGATACGACCTGCTTGTAACTCTGGAAGAAAAGACCTTAAGAGAGATTGCAAACTTTGTATCAGACAAACTCTCGACTTTAGACAGTGTTTTAAGCACTGCAACACATTTTGTACTCAAAAAATACAAAGACCACGGAACTGTTTTTGATAAAAAGCATGAAGACGAAAGGGAGATAATTACACCATGACAAAACCTCTTTCAGAAGTAGTGCAGAACATAAAGCCGTCCGGAATCCGTAAGTTTTTTGATATAGTAAGCGAGATGAAAGACGCAATTTCATTAGGTGTCGGCGAACCGGATTTTGATACGCCGTGGCATATCAGAGATGAGGGTATTTTTGCGCTTGAAAAAGGCAAAACTTTTTATACCTCTAATTCAGGTCTAAAAGAATTAAGAGAAGAAATTTGTAATTATCTTAAAAGAAAACAGAATATTTCTTACAATCCGGTGAGTGAAGTTATTGTAACGGTAGGCGGTTCGGAAGCTATCGATATCGGACTTAGAGCACTTGTTAATCCTGGAGATGAAGTTATAATCCCGCAGCCGTCTTATGTTTCTTATGAACCGTGTGCAGTTTTGGCAGGGGCAAAACCTGTAATAATAAACTTAAAAGCTGAAAATGAGTTTAGACTCACAGCAGAAGAGCTTAAAGAAGCTATAACTGACAAAACCAAGGTTTTAATACTTCCTTATCCGAACAATCCGACCGGTGCGATTATGGAGCGTAAGGATTTGGAAGAGATTGCAAAAATTATTATTGAAAATGATATTTATGTAATGTCGGATGAGATTTATGCGGAATTAACATACAAAGGTGAACATGTTTCTATTGCGTCACTGGACGGGATGAAAGAGCGTACAATTTTGATTAACGGATTTTCTAAGGCTTACGCAATGACGGGCTGGAGGCTCGGATACGCTTGTGCGCCTGAAGAAATTATTAAGCAAATGACTAAAATTCACCAGTTTGCAATAATGTGTGCGCCGACTACAAGCCAGTATGCAGCAGTTGAAGCGTTAAAAAACGGAGACGATGATGTTGAATCAATGCGTCAGGCTTACAATCAGCGCAGAAGGTTTCTTCTAAATGCCTTTAGGGAAATGGGATTAGAGTGTTTTGAACCTTATGGCGCTTTTTACGTTTTTCCTTGCATAAAAGAGTTTGGTATGACAAGTGAAGAGTTTGCGACAAGATTCTTAGAAGAAGAACGTGTTGCGGCAATCCCTGGGAATGCTTTCGGAGAAAGCGGCGAAGGGTTTTTGAGAATATCTTACGC
>CALUSN010000104.1 GCA_944323435.1 Candidatus Gastranaerophilales bacterium
AGAAAATCTATAAGAAGCGGGGCATTTTTAATAAATTCTTTGAACGCCTCACCTCCGGTTGTTCTTATAAATTCATCAGGATCTTTCCCCTGCGGAGGTGAAACTACACGGATTTCACAGGCGTATTTATTATCAGAGGCAGATGAAATATGACTTTCATCAAATTGTTTAACATCCCCCAATACTGCAAGAGTCTCTTTTATAACCGCACTTCCTTTTTTTGTGGCATTAATTCCGGCATTATCGGTATCAAACGAGAGATAAATCCTTCTTGATTTTGTATACCTTGAAAGAAGTTTGACATGCTCTGCCGTTAAAGCGGTTCCGCAAGAAGCTACAGCATTTTCAACCCCGTGCGCCTGAGCCGAGATTACATCAAAATACCCTTCCATAATAAGGACTCCGTCCTCGTTTTTTATAGCTTCCTGCGCGGTATAAAGACCGAAAAGAAGTTTGCTTTTGTTATAAATTAAGGAGTCAGAAGAGTTCAAATATTTAGGATTCTGACCTTCATCAACCGCGCGTGCGCCGAACGCGACATACTCTCCGTTTTCGTTTTGAATAGGAATAATTATTCTGTTTCTGAATCTGTCGATCCATCCGCCGGAATTGGATTTGAGAATTAAGCCCGCTTTTTCCAGAACATCATCCTTAAACTCTTTTTTCAATTCTTTGTATAAAACATCATACTTATTCGGCGCCCAGCCTAAAGTAAATCTGTCTATTACACTATCATCGACGTTTCGTGCTCTTAAAGCAGTCATTGCTTTATTCGCATCATCAGCACTTCTTAATTGTGTATGATAAAACTTTGCAGCCTTTGTGCAAGCCTTTATCATATCTTTTTTTAAATCTTTAGTTTCCGATGACGGGGTATATTTTTTTGGAAGCTCGATTCCGTATTTTTCGGCAAGTTCAAGTATAACATCTTTATACTCCCGATTCTGGATTTTCACAAGAAAACTTAAAGCATCTCCGCCTTCTCCGCAAGAAAAGCACTTAAAAATACCGCGGGATGGGCTTACGGACATGGAAGGGTTTTTGTCATTATGAAACGGACACAATCCCAAATAATTCGCTCCGCTCTTTTTCAAAACCACATATTGTGAAATAACGTCTACTATATCCAGCCGGTCTTTTATCTGAGAAATAACTTCTTCAAACGAGTTTGCCATATCAACATTTTAACACTAAAATTTTTAAAAATGTATATTTTCTTTAATTTTGAAAGCATTCAGTAGGTTTTGGCAATCGCTGATTATATGAATGTTTTAGAGATTCTTCGCCCCTGAATTGTTATCGGACTCTGAATGACAGCAGGGGTAAATGTATTGGGGCTGATAGTTGAAACTACAAGTTGAGCGTCATTGCGGGGGTAAATGCATTAGGTTGGTAAGTAAACCTACAAGTTGGGCGTCATTGCGGGGGTAAATGCATTAGGTTGGTAAGTAAACCTACAAGTTGGGCGTCATTGCGGGGGTAAATGCATTAGGTTGGTAAGTAAACCTACAAGTTGAGCGTCATTGCGGGGGTAAATGCATTAGGTTGGTAAGTAAACCTACAAGTTGGGCGTCATTGCGAGGAGCGGAAGCGACGTGGCAATCCATAATGTTTTTCCTGACCTATATTTTTTATTTGTGGAATTTCCTCTGGATTGCTTCGGGCTAAATGGTTGTTCCCTCGCAATGATGTAGAGAAAAATAGGTCGGGCTTTAGCCCGACAATAACTTTTCTATTCCGGTAGGAACGCTTACGCTTTTCCCGCCCTGCTTAGATGCGGTAAATCAAAGATTTACCGCATACTACATCTGTTATTATGAATTTTGACGCAGTTCCGAATCAGCCTTCGCCATTTCTTCATACATATAGTCCTTGAAAGCTTGCAGAACATCTTTTATTGAAATCAACCCGAGCTCATTCGGTTCAGGAATTTTAGAAGTTTTAAAAGAAGCGACAAGTAATTTCATTCGCATTTCTAACTCCATAGGCATAACTCCGCTGCCGCCGCCATACCGGTTCGCAAAAACTTTATGCAGGTGGTTTGCATATTTATCTATATATCCGGCAGCGTCCTCTTTTGTTTTGACAACAGGCTGTGACACGAATCTGCCTTCAACAATTTCAAGAATATTTTTCAATTCTTTTTCCTCATCTGTAAGAAAATAATCTGCCGTATCCAATAAATATCTGTCCTCGCTAATATATTTACTAGTTCTTCCATTCTCTATATACAGACCTGCTTCATTATCGGATGCTGGTTCAAAGAGATTTACATACTCATTATTCACCTGAAACTTATCTGCTACAGCGGTAAAATAATCACCTTCCTGTTTTTCCGGAGATAAATCTATCCGGTCTTTTATATAATTTACAATATCTTCAATTGTTTTTAGCGGTTCGCGGCCTGCTCCGCCCCCCATTTTATAATATCGTCCGTTTTCCTTAAGATCATCATCCTTGAGATCTTGTGTCAAGATTTCTACGGCATCTGTTATCATTGTATTCAGAACTATATCCGCAGTCTTTTCGTCAAAGACATAGCCATAGGCTTCAAGCTGCTGCTTCATGTATTCTTTTAATTGCGGCTTCATTTTTTCCAACTCCGCAAACAAATCATCCCATCCGCCGGAATCGACATCTGTATCTACGCTGGAAAAAATGTCCATTAGGGTAGAAAGACCGTCAATATTAGCATCATCTTCATTATAAAAAGTTTCAGCTTCAACATTCGCATCAACACCTGCTGATGTATAGTCGAATTCATAATCAGGCTCTTCTGTTTCTTCCGGCTCAGCAGGAACAGAAGGTTCTTCCGGCACTTCCGGTTCATCAACAGTCTCCGGATCTTCCGGCTTATCTATATCAGCAATCGTCTCCAAAGGTTTTAAATCCTCGCGCTCCGCAAATTTAACAAAATATTCGTCAATTTTATTTTTTACATCAGGTAAATCGTCCAACGTATAATTATTCGGCTGATTTGATGTGCGGTATGTTACCATATAATTATTGTTGTTATAACTATATTTTATTGTATAACCGTTTGAAATCTCCATCATAGTATAAGGAATATTATATTTATCCAATTCTTCAAGCGCTGTCTTATCTCCATTGCCGAGACGTTCATTAATTTTATCAAGTTCTTCCGGAGTTATAATATTGTTTGCTGGTTTATTGACCCCGCCTACACCGCTGGTATCCGCGACAAAGCGCTGTGCTACTGCAAAATGTTGTAATCTTTGATTCATTCTGATATCCATTAAAACTCCTTTCTCAACATAACATTTTGTATAAAATGTTATGGACTCAGTAAAATCAAGGCTTTTAGCACTATAAAACAAGTCAAAATACAAAATTTTGCAAAAATATTTAAAGTAAAAATACACTAAATATAAGAATTACAGGACTATATAAAATATAACATAACATTTTATACAAAATGTTATGTTATATTTGAATTTATATAATATAATTTACCAGTTAAGTTAACGGCATTTTTATTAAAAACTTTAGAATAAAATAGTATTTTGTTACAATTAGTTACATATAAAATAAAAAATCGCGGCGTAAGCATAAATGCTTACGCCGCAATTTTTATAAAATTTATTTTCACCACGGAATAATTACATCATACCCATTCCGCCGCCCATGCCTGCCATTGCTGACATATCAGGTTTTGTTTCTTCCGGAATTTCAACTACAGCAGCCTGAGTTGTAAGTAACATAGAACCTACGGATGCGGCGTTTTCAAGAGCGCTTCTTGTAACCTTTGCAGGGTCTACAATACCTGCTGCAAACATATCTGTATATCTGTCAAGAAGTGCATCATAACCGTATGCATCTTTTTCTGCTCTTACGTTTTCAACAACAACATCAGCTTTAGCGCCTGAGTTAGAAGCAATTGCTCTTAAAGGTACATCAAGTGCTGCCATCAAAATCTTGTAACCGCTCTTTTCATCATCAGATTCAAAAGTCAAAGTGTTAAGTTTTGATTCAAGTTCCTGCTGTACTCTGATTAATGCAACGCCGCCGCCCGGTACAATACCTTCTTCGTTAGCTGCTCTTGTTGCGTTAAGAGCGTCTTCGATTCTCAATTTTCTTTCTTTAAGTTCGATTTCTGTAGCAGCGCCGACTTCGATTACTGCAACACCGCCGGAAAGCTTAGCCATACGTTCCTGAAGTTTTTCTTTATCGTATTCGCTGTCTGAAGCTTCTATTTGTTTTTTGATTAATCTTACACGTTCTGCTACTGCTTCTTTAGTTTCGTTGCCTACAACGATTGTAGTTTCGTCTTTTGTTACGGTAACACGTTTTGCAAGACCCATCATATCAGTTGTAATATTTTCAAGCTTGATACCAAGCTCTTCAGTGAACATTTGACCGCCTGTCAGGATAGCGATATCTTCTAACATAGCTTTTCTTCTGTCACCGAATCCCGGAGCTTTGACTGCAACTGCTCTTAAAACTTTTCTCATTGTGTTAACTACTAATGTTGCAAGAGCTTCGCCTTCAACATCTTCTGCAATTAACAATAATGAACGTCCGTCACGTGCAACCTGCTCAAGAACCGGTACTAAATCGGCAATCAGGTTAATTTTCTTGTTAACACAAAGAACGTAAGCATCTTCTAAAACGCATTCCATTCTTTCAGGGTCGGTTACGAAGTAAGGTGAAATGTAACCTTTATCAAACTGCATACCTTCAACAACCTTTAAGTTAGTACCGAAAGATTTACTTTCTTCAACAGTAATAACACCGTCGTGTCCTACTTTTTCCATTGCTTCTGCAATCAATTCTCCGATTTCAGAGTTGTTGCCTGCTGAAATTCCTGCAACCTGTGCAATTTCTTCTTTTGTGCTTACTGATTTTGACAGGTCTCTGATTTTGTTGATAGCAATATCAACGGCTTTATCAATACCGCGTTTCATTGACATAGGATTAGCGCCTGCAGTCAGATTCTTCAAGCCTTCTCTTACGATAGCCTGAGCCAGAACAGAAGCTGTTGTTGTACCGTCACCGGCTACATCGTTTGTTTTTGATGAAACTTCTTTAAGAAGTTGTGCACCTGCATTTTCCAAACCATCCTGTAATTCGATTTCTTTTGCAATAGTTACACCGTCGTTAACGATTTGCGGAGCACCGAATTTCTTTTGCAAAATAACGTTTCTGCCTTTAGGTCCTAAAGTAACCTTAACGGCATCTGCTACTGCATCAATACCTTTTAGAAGCGATTTTCTAGCTTCTTCTTCAAATACTATACGTTTTGCCATTTTTATTTTCTCCTTTTTTATTTTTAGATGAATTTTTGTGGAGTGAATAGTGAATAGTGAGTAGTGAATAGAGATTTATAATTTATTTTTTAAATGTCTTTTAAGACCTGAAAGCATTTTACCTATATTATCAATTTTTGTTGTGATCTCTTGTGAATTAATAAAACCTAAATTTTCAGATATTAATATTTGTGTTTCTAATTCTGCCAGTGAGCCACAAGCCATATCCAAAAACCTCAGGTTTTCTTTATCCGAACTTCTAGCACTTCCTTCTGCAATATTTGAAGGGACAGAAACTGCGGCTCGTCTTATTTGGTTTACAATTCCAAATTTTTCTTCTGTTGGAAATTCTGATGTCAATTTATAGATTTCTGTAACCAACTCTATAGACTTTTTCCAAACTTCAAGATCTTTATGATTCATAACATCTATTCACTAGTCACTAATCACTATTCACGAATAAGCTATTCAACAATCGCCAACGCATCCTTAATAGAAAGAATCTTGTATTCAACCCCGTCCATTTTAACGTCTGTACCTGCGTATTTAGCGTAAAGAATAACATCTCCTACTTTAACATCCATCGGTTCTCTTTCACCGTTGTCATTTACTTTACCTTCGCCGACTGCAACTACTTCACCTTTTTGAGGTTTTTCTTTTGCGCTGTCAGGAATAAATATTCCGCCGGAAGTCTGTTCTGTATCTTCAATAACTTTGATAACAATTCTGTCCTGTAATGGTTT
>CALUSN010000105.1 GCA_944323435.1 Candidatus Gastranaerophilales bacterium
TCCTGCGCGGTTTGGGCTGCATGAAACAATTTAATAAAGAATATGACACAGCACTGGAATATTTTTACAAGGCTTTAGAATTTTCTGATAAGAAAGAAGTCGAATACACACTTATAGGTATGGTGTATTATTTGGAGGATAGGCTTGATGAAGCAGTTGAGAGTTTTAATCATGCAATAGATGCTAATGCGGATTATACGGAAGCTTATGAAGGAAGAAATCAGGCAATGCTGGAAAATCATTTGAAAATTATTGATTTACAGGAAGCTTTAAAAAAATATTTCTGAATTTAACCCCGTTATTATTACCGCCGGAGATATTTATCCCTGCAATTTAAGAAAACAGAAAATTATTTTAATATTACGATGGGTAATTGGCTGACACCTCACCCGACCCCTCGCCGCAAAATGAGAGGGTGAATTCTAAGGAGGTTTTTATGCAAATAAAAATATTACTTGTCGAGGACCAGAAGCTTATGCGTATCGGTATAAAATCTTTATTTCCCGATTATCCGGAGTTTGAAATAATAGGAGAAGCAGTAAACGGCAAAGAAGCTGTTGAAAAAGCAAAATTAATCAAGCCGGATATAATCCTTATGGACATAGGGCTTCCTGATATTTCAGGGATTGACGCCTGTAAGCAGATACTTGAACATAATAACAACATAAAAGTAATTATGCTCACCTCCCATATATCGGAATCAGAGCTTACATCTTCACTCTGTGCCGGCGCCAGTGCTTATGTAATAAAAGATATAAGTACTGACTTTTTGATGAGCGTAATAAAAATGGTAAAAGAAGGGGCAATGTGGATAGATCCTCACGTGGTTCCTTTTATACGGGATAGAAATAACGTAATTCCGTCACGTCAGTTTTCCCGCAGCGCATTTAAGGAAAATCATTCAAATTTAACGCAAAGGGAATATGAAGTGCTTAAACTTGTTGTTGACGGACAGTCAAATAGTCAGATTGCCAAAACGCTTACCATAAGTGAGCATACTGCAAAGGCACATGTTTGTAATATTATACAAAAGCTTGTAGTTGATGACAGAACGCAGGCTGCAGTCAAGGCGCTTAAAGAAGGTCTGGTATAACCGGACCTTTTTTTAATTTTTGTGTTATAATTGTAATGTGTTCTGCAAACAAAACCCGGATTTGATAAAAAAAGTGTTATTGTAGGAAAAAAGGAGAAATTATGCCCGGATTATTGGATATAGCCAGAGTTATTACGGGAAAAACACCGGCGGCTGATGCACAAAAAGCTTTGTTAACATATTCAAGAGAACTATACAGACCGCCTTTGAGTATTAAGAATAAGTTGAGAACGCAGGTTACTCTCGGGGATGAATCAAAGATAGAAAATTTTAAAATACCTGCGGAAAGTGAAGGTGTTTATGCGGGTTGGAATCTTAAAATGGACAGAAAACCTTCGGTTGATTTTTTTGAACACCGCTCTTTAAATCAGGTTAAGCAAAATGAGATACAGGATGATATAGCAGGACTGGAGCTTGAAATTAAGCACAGGGACTGGCTGGACGGTGTGAAAACAAGAATGAAAAGAATGGGGTTTAAATCAAAATAAAAATTAATTACCCATTCCGGTTTTTTTGATGTAAAATATGTAGGTGGATTGTAAAAGGAGAAGGACGGCTTGGTTTAAGCCGGATGTGTATATAATATGACGATACAAGAATGGTTTGATAAACGAAAAGAAGCGCAAATTGAACGCAGAGCGCGTGACATGAAAGGAATTGAAGTTGAGACTCCTGAATTATGGACAAAATGCGTTCACTGCGGTGCTCAAATGTTAAAAACTGATCTGGAAGAAAATATGTTTGTTTGCCCTCATTGCGACTATCACTTCCGGATAAACGCAACCGAGAGGATTAAACAGCTTTTTGATGAAGGCTCTTTTGAAGAAATGTTCAAAAATGTACTTCCGACTGACCCTCTTAATTTTGTTGATACCGAGCCTTACGCCGAGAGACTGAAAAAAGCCCATGCAAAAACCGGGCTTGATGAGGCTGTAATTACAGGTATCGGGAAAATTGAAGGACATAAAATTGCTGCTGCAGTTATGGACTTTGATTATATGGGCGGCTCAATGGGAAGCGTTGTCGGAGAAAAAGTTACAAGGATTATGGAAGAAGCTTTGAAGCAAAAACTTCCGATGCTTGCAGTGACTTCATCAGGCGGCGCAAGAATGCAGGAAAGCGCCTTGAGCCTTATGCAGATGGCAAAAACTTCCTGCGCGGCAGGAAGGCTTGATGAAGCCGGAATTCTTTATATCAACCTTCTTACCGAGCCTACTTTCGGCGGTATTACAGCAAGTTTCGGAACTCTCGGAGACATAATTATTGCAGAACAGGGCGCAAGAATCGGTTTTGCAGGCAGAAGGGTTATTGAACAGACAATAAGACAAAAACTTCCGGAGGATTTCCAGACAGCGGAATATCTGCTTAAATTCGGTCAGGTGGATATAGTCTCCAAGAGAAAGAATTTGAGAAAAACACTGGCTAATATTTTAGATATGCATGGGGTGTAAAAAAGATGACACAGGTATTAGACTTTGAAAAACCAATTGTAGAAATACAAAAAAAGATAGATGAACTAAAAAAAATGAGCGAAGAGTCCGGCATGGATTTAAACAGCCAGATTGAGGACTTTGAAAAACAGGCTCAGGATTACAAAAAGGAGTTGTATTCAAAATTGAAACCTTCACAAAAATTACAGATTGCAAGGCATCCTGAAAGACCAAAATTTTTAGATTATGTTGATTTAATTTGCGAAGATTTTATCGAGCTTCACGGCGACCGCGAAGGTATGGACGACAGAGCAATTATCGGCGGTCTGGCTAAACTTGACGGCAAGCCGGTTATGATTATCGGGATTCAAAAAGGCAAAAATACCAAAGAAAATCTGGAATATAATTTTGGTATGCCGCAGCCGCAAGGTTACAGAAAGGCATTGAGACTTTTTAAACACGCAAACAAGTTTAATATGCCGATTGTAACAATCATCGACACACCGGGCGCTTATCCTGGGATTAAAGCAGAAGAAACAGGGCAGGGTGCGGCTATTGCAATGAACCTTAGAGAAATGTCAAAACTCAATGTTCCGATTGTTTCTATTATTACAGGCGAAGGCTGCAGCGGCGGAGCTTTAGGTTTAGCGGTAGCAGACAGGGTCATGATGCTTGAACACGCTTATTATACTGTTATTTCACCGGAAGGCTGCGCTTCTATTCTCTGGCGCGACGCTTCACGCTTTGCTGATGCTGCAGAAGCTTTAAAAATCACCTCGAAAGATTTATTGGAATTTAATATTATTGACGAAGAAATAAAAGAACCTTTAGGCGGGGCTCATTGTGACTACAATGTGACAGCTTCTAATATGAAAAATGCAATACTGAAAGCGCTTAAAGAGCTGTCAAAAAAATCTCCGGAAACTCTTAAAAATGGAAGATACGATAAATTCCGTGCGATGGGAAGATTTGTTGTTTCATAATAAGAAACCGGATTTATGGGAGATAAATGAACAAAACTGTAATAATTACACCTGTATACAATAAATTTGAACAGGCAACAAAACCGTTTCTTGACTCGATATATAAATATACAGACTCTTTTGATTTAATTTTGGTTGATAACGGCTCAACTGATGGAACTACTGAATATCTTAAGAATTTTGAAAAAGAGCATTCTAATCTGAAAGTTATTTATAACAAAGAAAACCTCGGGTATTCAAAAGCGAACAATCAGGGTTTGAAACTTGCTCTGAAATCAAAATACGAATATATAGGGCTTTTGAATAATGATATTTTATTTACTCCGCAATGGCTGGAAAACACACTTAAAGTGTTTGATTCAGATCCGCAAATAGGAATGGCTGCACCAAGGGATGCAGGAAGGAGAAAATTTTTCAGAAAAAAGATTAGTGCTGAAAATTATCTTGAACATTATAAAGACCGTTTGAAACGTTTTAAAGAGCCATATAAATATGTTTTGGAACCGCTTTTTTGCTGTGTTATTGTAAAGCGTGCGGTCATTGATAAAATCGGTTTAATGGACGAAAATTATACACCTGCTTTCTGGGAAGATCAGGATTATATAATGCGGATGTTCTACGCCGGATTCAGTGCTGCGACAAGCAACAGGTCTTTTATTTTCCATAATCACAGCACAACAAGCTCATCTGTTAAAACGGAAATATACGAAAGAAACAGAGAATATTTTTTCAAGAAACACCCGCTCGGCAAATGGATTTGGGCGCATAAACGTTCAAATCTGATTAAGGATATTAAGAATTATCTCAAAGAAGGTTTGGAGTCGTGAAATTATTTGATTTTAAAATAGAAAAATTTAATACGTATAAAATACTGAGACTGAAATTTTTTGGAATATCATTCAGGACAAAACTTCATAATAAAATTGATGTTAATATAGCAGATAAAAATCTTCAGGATTTTTTATATTCATCTGATGACAAAGATTTTGTAAAAATCACGGATAAACCTTATGATAACTGTAATGACATTAAGCCGATAGCTTTTTACCTGCCGCAGTTTCATACAATTCCGCTCAATAACAGATATATTGAGCGCGGATTTACTGAATGGACAAATGTTACAAAAACGCAGCCCCAGTTTTTCGGACATTATCAGCCGCATTTACCTATTGATGTCGGGTTTTATGATTTATCTACGGATAAGGTTATGTACAGACAGATTGAACTTGCAAAGATGTACGGAATTTACGGATTTTGTTTCCATTATTACTGGTTTTCAGGCGGTAAAAGACTTCTTGAAACTCCGATTTTTAACTATTTGAATAACAAAGAACTGGATTTCCCGTTCGCTTTATGCTGGGCAAACGAATCGTGGGCAAAGCAGTGGGATGGCGGGAATAAGGAAGTGATGATGGAGCAGAAATTTTCTTATGATGACTGCGATAGATTTTTCTATGATATTTTGCCTTTTTTGCGGGATGAAAGGTATATTAAAATTAAAAATAAGCCGCTGCTTATTATTTATAATCCAAAACTTTTTAAAGATGAGGAGACAACATTCCTTGTAAAAAGACTCCGCCGGCTTGCGGAAGAAAACGGGCTGGGAGATTTGTATATAATGGGTGCAAAAGTTTTCGGGAATAAAGATTCAACGGTTTACGGTATGGATGCAAGTGTTGAATTTTATCCTAATGAGCATCAGGATTTGAAAGAAGTTGACCTGACCGGTAAAATAATAAACAAAAAATTTATGTCCAGGGTTTTTGATATGAATGATGCAATAAGAAATAAAAAATTTATGCCTGAGGTGGAATATCCTCTTTATAAAACAGTATTTCCTTACTGGGATAATTCTCCGCGTAAGGCTTTTAAAGGCGGATGGGTATTCCAGTCAACGCCGGAATTGTATAAAGAATGGCTGACTGATGTTATTTATTGGACAAAGAAAAATCATTCAAAAGACGAACAATTCTTTTTTATAAACGCCTGGAATGAATGGGCGGAGGGTGCTCATCTGGAGCCTGACAGAAAATTCGGGTATGCATTTTTGCAAGCAACAAAAGAAGTTTTAAGCGAGACGGGTAAAATTAAGCTTTGACTTTAAATGCGAATTTTTTAAACAAAATGTATGTAAAAATGGCAGCCGTTAATGTTGCTATAATCTGGGCAATGAATACATTTATATGCAGTAATTTTACAAAAATTTCCAGAAGTCCTGCATTTATAAGATAGCTGAAAAACCACGTTGTACAGCATTTAACATACTCTTTCTTCCAGTTCCCTTTTCCTCTGAATACGAGGAATTTTTGTGTTGTAAACGATACAACGGAAGAAATTATCCAGGCTGAGGCGAGCGCAACCTGATAAAAATGTGCACCCAGAATCAAACATATTACTGAATAAATAACGTACGACACGCCGGCGTTAAACCCGCCGACGAGTAGAAATCGTATTTTATCAGATATTTTAAACCAGTATTCTTTCATAATTTAGTT
>CALUSN010000106.1 GCA_944323435.1 Candidatus Gastranaerophilales bacterium
CCGCTCAAAATATTTGTTGTTCCGTCTCCGGAGAATTCTATTATGCCGCCGGAATAATTATGGATGTCATTTGCTCCGTCCGTATCGGAATTATTCCGGAAAGTTGAATTTTCAATAATTAAAGTGCCGGAGTTTGCGGCTGCGCCGCCGTCAGCAAGTCCGGAAGAAGAAGTTACACGGTTGTTTTCAAGTAATGAATTTTTAATTGTTGTAACACCTCCCGTGTCATTAAATACAGCTCCTCCGTCTCCATAGTAGCTTGCGTTAACATAATTCCCGCTCAAAGTAGAATTATTAATAGTAAGATTTTTGTTATTATAAACAGCGCCGCCGCGTGTTACGGTATCATTTCCTCCATCCCCGTGATTGCCGGTAATATTACAGTTATCAAGGCTCATTTCTCCGATATTATATAAAGCTCCGCCGTAGGATATCATGCTTTCTTCGCCTTGAACAAAATTATTATCAAATGTACTGTTCGATATATTTATTGTTCCGTTGTTAAAAACAGCCCCACCGTATGGAACAACACTCCCTTCAGCATAGTTATTGCGAAAAATAGAGTTATTAATAGTCATAGTATCAGTTGTCTGGTTATATCCGTTTGCCACGGCTCCCCCGTACGAGGCGGCTCCTTTGGCGTAGTTTCCGTCAAACAAAGCCGTTTCTATATTAACATTTCCGCCGTTAAGGTTATAAACAGCCCCGCCTACTCCGAAGTTTAAATTATTTGAATCTACAAAATTTTCAGTGAAAGCAGCTTCCTGAATTTTAATGTCACCGCCGTTATTATAAACGGCTCCGGCAAAGCTTGAACGGTTAAAAGTTTGACCGCGGCAGTTTCTGACCCCTACCCTGTTAAATTCAGTCTGCCGATTAAATACAAATCCGCTGAAACGACTGTTGCCGTCTAAAAAATAATCATTTCCTTCAAATGTTATATTTAGATTTTCAAAGTGAGCGCCGATTGACGAATTTGAATCCAGGTCATTGGTAAATGTTAAAATGTCGCCGCTAACCGGAGAAGAGTTGATAAGGTCATCAAAACTCGCAATCTGAATATCATCAGCGAGTACTTTTGGAGAGCATAGCAGAAATAATACGAAAAAGATTTTTTTCATATAATTTATACTAGGTTCTGAACTCTTTTTGTCGATTACACAGTCCGGCTATCCATATTAAATTTTATATCATAAAATACTGTAAGTTTTTTCAAAAGAGCATCATCTTTAGCTTTGAAATTCTCATCTGGATTAAGAATATAAACAAGATCCAGATTCTCCACAGAATTTTCGTGTTTTTCAGTCATAAAACTCTTTAATTCGTTATAATATTCAAAATATTTTTGATTTAATTTTGCAAAATTAAACCGCTTATACGCAGTTAAATTAACCGGTTCATCATTTAATTCATTATACTGAAAATGAAAATCTGCAGGATAATGCTTTTCATTTTTTAATAATCCAATAGGGGACGCAAATGATTCTAAATGCATCTCATATCCGAAAATGCTCTTTGTTGCATCATAGAACATATCCCCGAGTGCCGTTTCCATTGCAAGAACTTTTAATTGTAAATCCTGCGGCAGTTCAAATTTATGCACAAAAACCATTCCGGATTCCGAGACAAGATTCTTTGAATCTTCCGGGTCCAAGATTTTTCTCATACATTTAATAACATTTTTTAAATATTCTTCTCTAAAATTTGCCGGTAAAAAGCTTAATTCGCGATTTTCTTTTATCATTGCAAGTTGAAGATTTTCTTCAAACTCAAAAGGTTTATCTGCACGTGAATATACACATTCATTATTCTCAGAAATTTCTTCCGGCATGTTGTTCATAAACTTATTAAATAAATTTGTTTTTATATCCTTAGAAAAAAGACTCTTTTCTGAAAAAATTATCTCCAGAGATTTTCCGTAAGTTTTCAGATATTTAATTAAATTCTCGTATGAGCCGTCTTTTGTTTCAAAATATGTCTGCGCAATTTCATCTAAGTTCTCATCAGGAATTTGACGTTTATACTGTTGATATAAATTTTTTATTTTTTCTTTGCTTAAATTAAAATTCTTTACAGAAAATTTGAATGTTTTATCATTATCCGGAGAATACACGTAAATTGTAGGTTCGTGTTCAAGAACCCGTGCCAGCATATTTTTTAATTCCGAATGTGAAAGAAAATATACTGCCGGATTAGATGTACAGGAGTATAAAATACTTGCAAGAGCAGCTTCCAGAGCACGATTATTTTCCGGACATAAGTTTCTGTCTTTTATTGAGAGATTATAAATCTCATCTAAATCCTTATTTTCAATAACTTTACCGGAATTTTTATACTTAAGATTCTTAATGTTCAGAGCAATTTCCTCAGGAGTAAATTCAGATTCCATAGCCGTTAAATAATCATCCACATACTCTTCCGGCAGGATTTCATACTCCGGATAAACATTAAGTAATAAATCTTTATAATTTTTCATTTGTTCTGATAAAACTTTTGAAACTTCTGTATTTTTTTTGCTGCTTAAATCTTTTATTCTCTTGTTCTTATCCCGCATAATTTCTTTTTTCAGCTCTTCAAAAGTTCCTCTTGAAATTGCAAGATTAATTTTTTCGTTTGCGAGGGTAATATTTTTCCCGAGAGTTTTTGCATGTTCCGGATGATTTGTCCAAAATTCAGTCATAATTCTCGATTGAAATTCGCTGAATTCTTCTGTTGAATAAAGCAAATCAGCCGGCTTATAAATCTGATTAGCCTTCATATACTTTGATAAATCAACAATTATCTCCAAACTATGGTTCCATGCATCAATCATTGCGAATTTTAGCGGTTCTAAACCGGATTTCATTTTAGAAATATAATCCGTTCTCTCCTCCGGAGTCATCTGCGCCCAACGTGAAACAAGATGCTGCATACGTTTTATATGCAGGGTATCTTTATCTGCTTCAGACATATTCGCAAGATATATTTTTAAATTATTTGAAGCCCATCTTAAAAACAGTTCATCGTTGCTTAACTTAGAAGAGCTTGTTTTTATATGTGTCTTAGGAGCTGCAGAGGGCTTCTCTTTTTGTTCTTCAAGATTTGTTTTTACCTCTGCTTTTTTAAAAGATTTATATTCTTTGAGCATTTCCAGAATAGTAGTTTGTCTTGCAATTCTTTCAAGAATTTCGTTTTTAGAAAGTGATTTCCACCAGTTTTCAAAACTCATTACAGATTTTTTTGCCCGCGCGGTTCTTTCTTCTACTGACATTGAGTCCCAGAAGTTCAACAAACCTGCAGAGACTTTTTCTCCCATCATATCAGCATAACCCTCATCCGTGTATCTTAAGGAGTTTCTGTAATCCTGATTCGGCGGGGTTATACCCAAAGCACTTATTGTAGATTTATGTACATATCTGCTTTCTGGATACTTAAATTTAAAATCAGCTTTAAAATCTTCATGCAAATCATTTTCCAAATCGTCATTAATTTCTTTTATTGTTTTATTTTCAAGAAAAATCTTCTTTATAAGATAAGTCGTAAAATCACTGCCGCATTTAATCAGACTGTCTCCGCTTAACGACAAAATTTCCTCATCCTGTTTGATAAGCCCTATTATTCCGTTCACACTTTTTGCTTGTTTAGGGCATATTATATTTTTGAATAAAGGCTCGTTTGGATAGAGTTCTTTTATATCTCCGACAGTCTTAGCCAAAGCCAGATATTCAAAAGCTTTTTTCATTGCCGAGATAGGAGTAAGTATGCTTTTATCATTCACACCTGCAATATAGTTTTTCAAGGTTACAGGCATTCTTGCTTCATTTGTTTCATAAAAACGCATAAAACTTTTGTCTACCCGTGATGTAAAATTTGGAGAATATACAGGGATAGTAATATTTTGTGACGATATCGAATATATTTTCATTTTTGTTCCGCTGTTTATTTGCTGTGTATAAATCTTAATTGTATTATAATATAAATATTCTTAAATTTTATTTTTTGAATACGCAAATTTTACATTTTAAGGTTTTACTTAATAATATGGAAATAAAAGCAACAATATTTGACCCGGTTCAAGATGGTGTTCAATACAAAAAACCCCTAAAACTTACACGTGCATTGAGGAAGCATCAAAAAGAAGAAGCTCGTTTCGGAAAATTAAATGAAACCAGTTTTGACATATTTGTAAAAAATGTGATTAAAAATGAGAAACTTGCCGATATGAGAGTTTCAAAATTTGTAGGCAGAGGGGCTTCTGCTGTTGTATTTGAAACTCCGGACGGCAATATTTTGAAGTTAACCTGCGGAAATCATTTTCCCTTGAACAGACCTGTACAAAATTTTGATGTTCCAATCTATGAGAAAGGAAAGGCAGGAAAAGTTTTTTATTATATTGAAGAAAAATTGTATCAGCATAATATGGGCGGCGGATTTGTATCGGAAATAAAAGACAGAATAAAAAAAGAAGGCTTTGCACCTTATGACTTGTCTGATTATGATGATTTCCAGCTCGGGTTATCCCAAGAAGGTAAATTGTATCTTATTGATCCGGAATGTGCAAGATATAAGACGATTTTTCATGCAATATGGGATAAATTAAAAAGATTATGCAGATATAAATAAATTTTTGTATTATGATAAAACAAAAAGCTTTCGGAGAGATTAATATGAAAAAAACTATTTTAACAGGCGACAGACCGACCGGCAGATTACACCTCGGACACTATGCCGGATCTCTAAAAAGACGTGTAGAACTGCAGAATTCCGGTGAATATAAGAATATTTTTATTATGATTGCAGACGCGCAGGCACTTACCGACAATTTTGATAATCCGGAAAAAGTCAGACAAAATATTCTTGAAGTTGCGCTTGATTATCTCTCTGTTGGTTTAAATCCTGATATTTCAACGCTGTTTATACAATCACAGATAACAGAACTGACTGAGTTGACTTTTTATTATATGAATCTCGTTACTTTAGCAAGACTACAGCTTAACCCTACTGTTAAAGCTGAAATACAGCTCAGAGATTTTAAAACAAGCATTCCGGTCGGATTTTTATGTTATCCGATAAGTCAGGCAGCAGATATTACAGCGTTTAATGCTGATACTGTTCCTGTTGGCGAGGATCAGCTTCCTATGATTGAACAAACAAGAGAAATCGTACGAAGGTTTAATCACATCTATGATGACGTTCTTGTTGAACCTAAAGCTCTTCTTCCTGATAATCAGGTTTGTATGCGGCTTCCGGGGATTGACGGCAAGGCAAAGATGAGCAAATCGCTCGGCAATTGTATATATCTATCTGACAGCGCAGAAGAAGTACAGAAAAAAATTATGAGTATGTACACAGATCCGACTCACCTTAAAGTCACTGATCCGGGGCATATTGAAGGAAATACTGTATTTACTTATCTTGACGCCTTCTGCAAGCCCGAACATTTTGAAAAATACTGGAATGAGTATATGTCTCTTGACGAAGTCAAAGAGCATTACCAGAAAGGCGGACTCGGGGATGTTAAAGTCAAAAGATTCCTGAACAGTATTGTTAATGAAGAATTAGAACCGATAAGAGAGAGAAGAAAAGAATACGAAAAAGATATAGAATCTGTTTATAAAATTCTGAAAGCCGGAACGGAAAAAGCCCGAGAGACAGCTTCACAGACACTATATAAAGTTAAAAATGCAATGAAATTAAATTATTTTGATAATAAAGAACTTTTAACAGAGAGACTTACCCGTTTATAAGTTTACGTTATTTATTGGATAAAGATTGAATTTTCAAATCGGGCTTTGTAACATATTGTAAATTTTAGTTAGATTCAGGCAAATTTTATTTTTACAGTTTTTCATATAAAAGAGGTTTTATATGAACTTGAATATCCAACCAATAAATTTTAATATCCAGAATGTCCGCTTTAAGAGCAATCCTATATC
>CALUSN010000107.1 GCA_944323435.1 Candidatus Gastranaerophilales bacterium
CCTCTGTGAACTTTCTGTTGTTATTAAGTGTTTGATTTACACTTCATTCAACAATTTCATTATGCAACATATTAAAAGAAATGTCAAGAGGGTAAAAACTATATTGTTAACTTTTGTAAAACACAATAATCATGCGGTTTTGAGGATAAAATGTCAAATGTACACTTAAAATATAGCCCAAATGGTCTATGTGTTTTATATGACATTTTTAAGGCATGCCTTAATGTAAAGAATCTTTTATATTCATATAAGTTGTGGTAATATTTAATTGGGGAAGGTATGAGAAGAAGTATCGGTTCTAATAAAAATAAGATGTTTGCAGGCCGTTTGGATTGGATACAAGGCTTGTTTCTTCTGGCAGTTTTGCTTTTTATTGTTTATCTGTTTTGTATTCAGGTGCTTGATGTAAGACATTTCAGAGTCAAGGCTAAAAACCAGAGACGTGCCAGTTCTTTTGTAATGCGCGGGAACATTTATGACAGAAACGGAATTAAACTTGCAACAGATACTGTTTATTATGATATTTTTGCAAGAAAAGAGGATTTTGTTCACACTCCGGAGGAGCTTGCAAAAATGCTTGCTCCGATTTTGAAGATTTCACAGATAGATTTGACGGAAAAGCTGAAACAGGACGCTTCTCTTATATCCTTAAAAAAGAACGTTGACAGGCATACAAGGGATGAAATAGCAAAGCTTAATCTTCGTGAAATACCGATGGATAAAAAAAGTATCAGGACGTATCCGCAGGGAACTCTTGCATCACATGTTCTCGGGTACTATAACTTTGATGCGGATGTTGCATCAGGGGTTGAGTTGACGGCTAAAGATATGCTGGAAAGTGTATCTAAGGCTTCGGATTTGGAGATTACCCCGAAGGGAAAGGTAATTTATAATATATCAACTGACCCTGTTGCTGCAACAAAACCTGTTAAAGGAAAAGATGTAACCCTTACTATTGATGCGGCTGTTCAGCATGTTTGTGAAAAGGAGTTAATGAAGGCAATAGAGAAATTTAAAGCTCACAGAGGTGCTGTAATTGTTATGGATCCAAGAAACGGTGAGATTCTTGCTTATGCTGTATATCCGTATTTTGACCCGAATAATTTTAAGAATGCAACGAGTTTTCAGACAAAAAACTGGACATTAACAGATGTGTTTCCTCCGGGATCAACATTTAAGGCAATAACAGTTGCTTCAGCAATAGAACTGGGTAAGATTAACAGATATTCAAAAATTAATGATACCGGAAAAATTAAAGTCGGCTGGTGGACAATTAAGAACTATGATTATAGCAGACATCCTAACCCTGGTATGATTGATCTGGTTTATTTATTTGAGCATTCAAGCAATGTGGGAGCAGTTCTTGTTGCGCAGATGATGAGCCGGTTTGAGTTTTATAATATGCTCCGAAAATTCGGTTTTGGTGAAAAGACGGGTATTGATTTACCTGGAGAATCTGTCGGGCTTTTGAAATATCCAGGCAAGTGGGACGCATCAGACCATGCTTCCATGGGTTACGGATATGGTTCCTCAGTAACCGCAATACAAATGGTTTCAGCGATTTCTGCTATTGCAAATGACGGTGTCAGGGTTACGCCTCATGTAATAAAATATTCGCCGGAAGAAGAAGCTGTTAAAATAAAAAAAGAACAGGTTATGACTCCTGAACACGCAAGAGTTGTTACGGAACTTCTTACAGAAAGTATAAATAACGGCAAGTCTCCTATTAAGTCTGACAGCTATAATATAGCCGCAAAAACGGGTACATCGATTAAACCTAAGGAAAACGGCAGCGGTTATACTAATAAATTATATACTTCAATTGTCGGATATATGCCGTCAAGCAAACCGCAGGTGCTTATATATGTAATAGTTGATTCGGCACAGGGAGGTGAAATTTGGGGTAATACTGTTGCGGCGCCGATTTTTAAAGAAATTTCAACGCAAATAGCACATATTTTAAATTTACAGCCGGATAAGGTTAATACGACTGTAAAAGAAGAATTGCAAGAATAGAAAGGAATTTAAAATGAGATTAAGAACCTTGATTGACAATATTAATTATATAGAGCTGGTAAATGTGGATAATATGTCTGATGAAATTATGGGAATTTCCTATAATTCAAAAAAGACTAAGCCGAACGACCTGTTTGTTTGTTTAACAGGCGAGCATGTTGACGGGCATGAATATGCTGAAGAAGCTTTTGCAAACGGTGCTTGTGCTTGTATAGTTGAAAGAAGATTGAATCTTGATGTTCCTCAGATTGTTGTTGAAGATACGAGTGAAATTATTGCACAAATTTCTGATATGTTTTATTCTTCACCGTCTAAAAAACTTAATATTATAGGTGTTACGGGTACAAACGGAAAAACAACGGTAACACATCTTATACAATATCTGCTGGAAGCTTCCGGTCAGCAATGTGCTCTTATCGGGACTTTGGGGCATAAATTCTTTACCGGCGACAGTTATCATGATGCAAAACATACTACACCGCAGGCGCCGGAACTTCAAAGTATATTATATGAGATTAATGAAAAGTGTATAAAAAATGTTGTAATGGAAGTCTCATCACATGCTTTAGCGCAGCATAGAGTTGATTATTGCGACTTTAACGGGGCTGTTCTGACCAATTTAACTCAGGATCATCTGGATTTTCATATTACAATGGATAATTATTTCAAGGCTAAGGCTCTTTTGTTTGAAAGACTTGTGGCAGGTGATTTTGCCGTTATTAATGCTGATGATGAGTACGCAGAGAAATTTAAGAGCAGAATTTCTCCTACCGTAAGTTTGTACACTTACGGAGTAAACAAGCCCGCAGATGTAAAGGCCGAGGATGTTAAGTTTAATCATGACGGTGCTTCATTTGTTTGCTCTATGAATGATAAAAAATATAATGTTAAACTTAAAATGAACGGCATGTTTTCTGTTTACAATGCTTTAGCTGCTTTGGCTGCTATTTGGGCAATGGGATTGGATATTGAAAAATCTATTCATAAATTGGAGGAACTCGGCGGTGTTGCAGGGCGTTTCGAGATTGTAGTAACAAAACCGACTGTAATTGTTGATTATGCACATACTCCGGACGGTCTGATTAATGTATTAAAGACTGCCAGAGATATTACTCCTAGTGACGGAAAATTAATTTGTCTGTTTGGATGCGGCGGAGATCGTGATACAACCAAACGCCCGAAAATGGGTGCTATTGCAGAAGAGCTTGCTGATAAAATTATTATTACAAGTGATAATCCGCGTTCTGAAGATCCGCAGCAGATTATTACCGATATTCTTGCCGGTATTAAAAACGTTAATGATGTTATTGTTGAACCTGACAGAGAACTTGCAATTAAAGAGGCTCATAAAATTGCGCAGCCAAATGACGTTCTTCTTGTTGCAGGTAAAGGGCATGAAGATTATCAGATTCTCGCGCATGAAACCATTCATTTTGATGACAGAGAAAAAGTCAGAGAGATATTTGGTTAGCGGTGAAAAATTTTTTTGTCGGGCTTCAGAAATGCCGGCCGGATGAAACAAAACAATAACCTGAATGGATTGCCGCGGCGCTCACGCGTCTCGCAATGACGGCACACTGTAAAGAAAGGCAGGTCAGGTTTTGCCTGACAAACTAAGTGGATTCGTTAACGGAAAATACATATAACTTCAGGTAAAATAAAATGAAAACACCATTAATAATAGAGCAGCATTTTCACGGAGCGTACGGGGTAGATTTTAACAAAGCCGGCGTTGATGAAATTGTAAATTTGGCGGAGAAATTACGTAAAATCGGTATCGGTAAAATTTTTCCTACTCTTGTAACAGACACTGTTCAGAATATAAACCGGCAGATTGCAATTATAAAAAAAGCCGCTCAACAAACCGGATGCATTGCAGGTATTCATCTTGAGGGAATATTTATAAATCCGGCTAAAAAAGGGATTCACAATCCTGAACATTTTTTAGCGCTTACGGCTGATAATTACAGGCTTGTGGAGGATGATTTTATAAAAATTGTAACACTTGCTCCTGAGCTTGATGAAGGATTAATCGGTTATTTGAGAGAGAAGAATGTAAAAATTCAGGCGGGGCACTGTGTGGGATTTGGTAACGTAGATGGTGCGACACATACGTTTAATGCTATGAGTGCTGTAACACACAGAGGAGTTTCAACAGCGCTTTCTGCTCTGGTGAATGATGGTGTTTATGCTGAAATTATTCCGGACGGAGTACACGTCAATGATGATGCTTTGAAATTGTTTTTTAAAGCTAAGCCTGATGATAAAGTGATTTTAATAAGCGATGCGCTTCCGATTACTTATAGCAGCCTGCGGGAAACTGTTTTTGCTGATTCAAAAATTTATTATGACGGTACTAAAGCTATATCCGGAGACGGTACGATTGCCGGAAGTACAAAATTACTGCCGGAAATTATACAAATACTCGGTAAAAAAGGTATGTTCAAGCCTGTATTTATTGAAAATACTTATCAATATCACGGTCTGGAGCCGGAGGGTTCAATTGAGTGGGATGACAATTTTAATATGCATATTTTAATGTATTAAAACTTTTTAAATTAATTTCAATCTTGAGCAGCTTAAATTAGAATAAAAGCAGGTTTTATGCACCTATTTTTATATATGCTTTAAAGATTTTATTTGATATTGTGTCATCAAAAGCCTGTTGAATTTGTTCAAGGGGGTAGATAGTTGTTAAATTTTTTACATTCACCTTACCGGAAGTCAGAAGCTCAAATGAATCTTGCAAATCTTTTGGAGCAGGAGAATAGCTTCCCAAAACAGTTAATTCTTTGTAATAAATTTCATTATTAGGATAGCCGTTGCTAAGCGGTGTACTTGAAAATACAAGGATTTTTCCGCCAGGTCTTACAGCTTCTAATGCTGTGTTAATCGCTTTATCTGCACCGGAGGTCATAAAGACCGAGTCAACGCCTAAGTTTTCGGTATTTGATTTTATGATGTTTTCAAATTCATCCTGATTTTTAGAGTTAAACGCCTTAATTCCCATTTTTTCGGCAAGTTCTATTCTTTCCGGAATCAAGTCGCATCCGAAAACTTTGTACCCGAAAGCTTTCAGACCTTCGCTCATCAGAAGTCCGATAGAACCTAAACCAACAACCAGAGCAGTATCTCCCTGCGATAAGCTGCATCTTTTTATAGCTCTTATGCAGCAGCCAAGTGGTTCGTAAAAAGATATTTCTTCATCCGTTATATTTTCAGGAACAAGGTATGCAACATTTTTTAGATGTTCTTCTGATACAAAGACTTTTTCGCTAAATCCGCCCGGAAAAATATTTGTTTTCTTGAAATGTTCACACATAGATACATTGCCATGTCTGCAATATTTGCATTCTCCACAAGGGATATGATGAGAAGTTACAATTTTATCGCCGGCTTTGAATCCGGTATCTGTATTTATTTCAAGAATTTCAGCGACAATTTCGTGTCCTAAAACAGCTCCGTTTTGTACAATTTTATGTCTGAATTTTACGATATCAGAGCCGCAGAGTCCACAGCCTAAAACCTTTACAATTGCTCCCTTTTTTCCGTTTAATTGAATATCATCAACTTCTTTTATAATAATTTTATTTTGATAAACCTGTGCTGTTTTCATACTTTCTATAATTAATAAAATCGGGATGACAAGATTCGAACTTGCGACCCCCGCGACCCGAACACGGTGCGCTACCAAACTGCGCTACATCCCGATATTATTTTTAATTTTCAATTTGGCATGCGCAGTTCGGTATATCTTCTAAACGGCTCGTTCGAGCTGCCGCTCTCAACTCGCCTGCCCCATTTCCAACGTGCCACCGGCACCT
>CALUSN010000108.1 GCA_944323435.1 Candidatus Gastranaerophilales bacterium
ATAACACTCATTTTTCTCCACCCCTTTTATACCTTACCATTTTCATTTTCAATAAAGGACATCATCTTCTCGAACTGTTCTTTATCTCTTTGTTCTCTTTGAGGATTTTGTTCTTTATTTCCGCCTCTTGAGCCCTCCTGTTCAGTCCAGTCGGCGTTGTACTCACTCTCCTGCGTGTCGTTAAGTTTTACAGTAACATTATCTACACTTACCCCATGTGACATCAATGTGTCCTTTAAGCCGTCAAGCCCTTTCATAATAAGATTTTTTGCATCCTGCGTTGCAACCGTAAACTGGGCTGACAAGCCTTCTTTTGTATTAATAAGCTGGACGGAAACTTTGCCTAATGATTCCGGATTCAAAACGATATTTACTTTTGAATTTCCGATTCCTTCCATCTGCTTTGTAATTTGTTCTATAATTCTGCTTGGTGAAATTTCTGCTGTAACTGTTTTAGCATTTGTATTTTGAGCCGCCTGAGTCTGCATGGCAGGCTTTATTTCCGCCGAAAAATCCGCTTCACCCTGAATCATTGCTTTGACTCCCTGCTCTTCTGCGCTCTGGTGCTGCATAAGGTCAGCATCTCCGCTATTTGAGCCGGAAGTTTCAGCTTCAACTGATTCTATATTTAATTCTTTAAGCTCTTCTTCGCTAATGATATCTTCAAGATTAACTTCCGAGTTTTCGCCGCTCACTTTCTCGCCGCTTGCTTCCTTAGGAGCGGTTTGTGTTTCTATAGTTGTCTCAACTTCTTCCGGTGTTATTTCAAAATCCTGCAAAAAACTGTCTAACTTGTCGTAAGTTATTGTATTTTCAACCTCATCAGTCTGCATACTTTCCTGCTCTGCAGATTCTGATTCACCGGTTTCTTCTTTTTTCTTATCCTCTTCATCTTCTATATGAAGAAGATTTTTTGTGATTTTTTCAGCGTCTAATTCCTCTGTCCCGCTGCTTTCTGCAGTATCGGAAATTCCGTCAAGACCTTCTATATCATTAATACTTTCTGTATCTTCCGTATCTTCGTTAGAATCACTGTCGTCATTAGAAGCTGATTTGATAAATTCAATCAATTGCTTGAAATCATAGGCAATACTGCCTGCAAACGTATCTTTTTCAGTAATAGTTTTTGAATCTTTATCATCTTTTGCCGTCTTATCTGTTTTGTCGGAATGAGCGCTTTCAGCGTCTCCAAGGCGTGTACCTTGTGATTTATCATTAGAAAAATCTGTTTTCTGCCTGTTAAACAGTTTCTCAAAATCAGTTTTTACAGGCGCATCAGTTACAAAATCCTTAGCGGTTTTTGATGCGGATTTTGCCATATTGCTAATATTTAGATTATTTAATAAACTTTGAACCATTCTAACCTATCTTGAATCTTGCTGATGTGATATCGTCGATTTCTTTCATCTCCAGATGCAGAAATTCCTGATAATACTGCTTTTCCTGTTTTTCTTTCAATTTTTTCAGAACTTCTACCTTCTGGTGTGCCTCTTTTACTTCCTGCTGTTTTCTTGCAAGTATTGCCTTTGTGTTGGATATTATTCTTTCCTGATTCTTCGCATCCTGCGTAAGCTTAATTCCAAAAGCCCGATATTCTTCAAGTTTCATTACCTGAATATTATCCGAGGTTGAAAGCTCCTCCTGCTCTCTGGTATTGTCCTCCTGACGGTTTAAGATATTTTGAAGCTTAGCCTGCTGCTCGTTTAGAGCCGTTAAAATTCTGGACATTTCCATCTGCCGCTCTTCAAGCTCTTTTTCACGCATGTCAAGCACGACTTGCAGCCGAAACTTGAATTTCTTCAACTTACCTTACCTCGTCTCATGTCTGATTTGAGTACTATTTGTACCTCTTATACTTTACATCATGTTGGCATGACTACCATCGTTTATATGGTGTAATTATTTAAAATTGTATTGGGATGCAAGCCTCTTAAACCTTTGAAACCTTTTTGCGGGGTATATTGCCAGCTGTAACTGTTATATAGAGGCTCAATAAATTCTTTTATACAGCTCCAGATTTTGTCTGTACTATATTCTTCTCCCTGTTTTTTTAAGTATTCAAGTAAAAGTTCCGTTTGTACATTACCTGCTCCGCGCCCGATTCCGCAGAGAGAAGAGTCAACAATTATATCTCTTTCAGATTTAAGTTTATTAATAAACTGTATTGCAAGGGCAAAAGACAACTGAATATTATTATGCGAATGAAACCCTATTTCAATATTTTTATTAACAAGTTCATTATATACATCGGCAATTCTGTCTAAATCCTCCGGAAACATTGAGCCGAAAGAATCAACAATATAAACGGAGTCAGCGCCGATAAAATTTGCCCTTTTGCACAATTTTTCCAGCTCTTTGTCGTTGTAATCTATGGTATTGGAAGCCTGTAAAAAAACTTTGTACCCTTTTGTTTTAATTTTTTCGGCAGCAAAAGAAATTTTATCCAGATTTTCTTTGTAAAAAGCTATTCTTATTATCCCGACATTGCTTTTTAAATCAAGATTATCAAGGTCATATTTGCCATAATCAAGCATTAAGGCAAAGCTAGAACTATCTTCTTTTAAATCCTTAGTACTGTTATAAAAAACACTTCCGGCTTTATAAGGTTCGCTTTTTAGCCATCCGCATTCAATAATATCAATAGCGGCAGCTTTAAGCGAGTGTATTATTCCGCTTATACACTCCTTTCCAAAATTCCCGTCCACAACATAAGCGCCGTCACGCAGCGTGCAGTCTAAAACCTTTATTCCCATTCTTAAACCTCTTCACATATCGTAACAAAAAAAGGAAATTCAGGCAATTTTTCTTTTGTTGTAGACTTTATATAAATATATTAGTGTGTTAAAGAAGGTAAAATAACTATGACAAATCCGATGTTTAATCCGCAGCCGAACTATTCCGGCGTAACGATACAGATAGCTAACCCGTCAGTATACGCCGGCGGAAGCGGTATGAATACAGGAAGGAATAATATGAATCCGGAACAGGGCTTGATTTATAATCCTTACGGATATGTTCCATACTGCCCGAAAGCTGAGGTGCGTGCAATAAACGGTATGACAAATCCCGCATTGCCTGAAAATTATCAAACTCCTCAGCCTGCAATACAAAGCTACCGGCAGCCTGCTGCATATCCGCCCCAGTATTATCTGAATAATTATAACTATCAGAACTTTCCGATGTCATCAGAAGACGGAAAAAATGACGAAGGAGTAAAAGCCGGTGTAAATACGAATTCTAAACCTGCCCTGCCGTCGCCTGATGAACAAAAAAACGGTTTGGTAAATGAGGGGGTAAATGCAGGGGTAAATGCAGGGGTAAATGACAGGGCAGATTTAAAGAGTCCTGAAAATGCAGAAAGCGGTGAGGCAAAGGCTTTGAAGAATGAGCCGCTTAATCCTTCAAATGTACAAACTCCTGAAACTTTAGGCTTGCAAAATAAGGACGGAGTAAATGCAGAAAATCCGATACAGGCAGAAGAAAACAAAGCAAAAGCATTAGATAATACAAATAATAAAGCTGCACAAGAAAAAGATATGACTAAATCAACTGATATAATTAATGATTTAGACAATAGAGCTGCCGAGGCGGAAGCGGAGAAGAAAAACAAAACCAAAGAAGGTATTGTACCGCTTACGGATGAATACATAAAATCGCTTGAAAATTATTTAGACAATCCGAACGATGAAATTCGTCTGATGGCAGCAAAAGAGATTTTGACAAGGCTGGATGAAGACAAGGACAGATATGATGATGCGGCTTTAAATGCACTTTTGAACAAAATGCTTCAAGACCCTTCTAAATTAATAAGAATCGCGTCCTTAAGCGCATACGCTTCAGGACTCGCAAGCGGAAACGATTATACGGTAACTCTTCTGCATAACATCCAGCAGAACCCGAATGCAGACAAAGAAGATGTATTGCAGGCAGCGGATATCTTACTCAGAATGTCAGCCGGAGAAGAAGTGAAAGATATTCCAAACCCTGCAGTAAAAGAAACTCCGCAGGAAAATAAAGGAAAATAAAAATGGGAATGATGGCTAACATAGTTTGTAAAACAGCAGGAATTGCCGGCATGAGCGCTGTCCTTTATGATGCGTATTCTGTCGGGAAACTCAACTCCAGACGTGTTTCTGAGGATATGGAAGCCGATCATTATTTAAAAATTCATGCAGATACAAGAACCCTGACCAACGAGAGTGAAGTTGACAAAGCCATACAGAAAAGAGTTAAAGATTTCAGGATGAATACACCTTTTATATCGACAATCGGAAGTGTAAAAGGGTTTACGGGCGGCTTTTTGGATTCTCTCGGGGAAAATATTATACCGGCAGCCTGCGCGTCAGTTGCGCTTGCAGCAAAAGGTGCAGCCGCAAAAATCGGCGCCTGGGGACTTGCGGCATACGGTTTATACGTAGTCGCAAAAGAAGGTTTCGGATTTACTAAAAAGTCACCGATGGATTAACGCAATTTTTTAATTGTGCTTTTTGAGTAATTGCTGATTTTATTAGTGTTAATATCCAGCAGTTTTTTTGATGAATCAGCGCCCTTTTCACTCTGGGAAGTATTTATTCCGGCTTTATACAAGAGTTTCGGACAAATAAACATCATTGTAATCAAGCCGCCGCCCAAGCCGAACAGAGCAGCGTTTTTCCATGTTGCGGTATAACTCCTTGCAATAACCGAAGTTAAAGCTCCGGCAACGGTCGAGATTCCGGCAGCATTAGCTACAGCAAGATTTCTCTCAGTTCTCTTGCCCTCCGGAGAAACATTATTGCGCCCCTTGAAAAATACCTTAGGGGCTAAGGCATTGACAGGTTGGATCATAATAACACACACTTTCTTTATATCTCTATTTATATTTTAAAATGTCTCGTAAAGGTTTTACATAGTTCTTAAGAGTTATTTTTTATGTAATTTTGTTGATATTACATTTTTTGATGATAATATAAAAAAATATGTATGAAAAAGAGATTTAATTATGTTAAAAAAAGTCAGAGCTTATTGTGATTTCAGGTTTAAACCTGTTACTATTACGTCAGTATTAACTGTAATTTTGTCAATTCCATGTATAAAATATATGCCGTTACAATTCGGCTGGGAGAACGGACCTCTTGAAAATCTGCAGATGCTTGTTCTTTTCGCCGGCATGATTATTGCTTTCAGGGCAAAAGAAAATAAAAAGTTTTTTAACTTTGCGGCCCTGGTTTTGATAATATTAGCACTTCGTGAAGTAAATTGCGGAAGAACAATATTCTTTCCTATTCCGGGGGAGATTAATGAATATTATACCTGGAAACAGCTTAAGTACGGATGGCTTGCGCATCCTCTGTACGGATTGTATATGACATATGTAGGGCTTTATTTTATTATTAAAAAAGCATATCTTGAACTTTATACATTGATAAAAAATGTGAAATTTCCGGTGTGGGATATTTTATTTATGTTTTTAGGGATAGGCTGCGGTATGTATGCTGAAAAGGCTTTGAATAACTGTGTAGTTGAAGAATGTGCCGAGCTTCTGTTTTATGTAGCGCTTATTAGCATAATTTGGACTTATACCAGAGTCCGTGCCGGAAACAATAATTAAGTAAAGTGAAATATTAAAATTTCCTTAATTTTTTATAAGTTTTTTCAAATCTATTATATAAATATAACTGTGAGGAATATTTCTCACGGTTATTTTAAAATCAGTTAAGATAGGAGGATTATATTATGGCACTTAAACCATTACAGGACAGAATTGTTATCAAAGTTATTGAAGATACAGAACAGACTTCCGGCGGAATATTTATTCCTGA
>CALUSN010000109.1 GCA_944323435.1 Candidatus Gastranaerophilales bacterium
TGTTGATTAGTTTTACGTTTTTGTAAAAGCCCCTCTGTTCCATAATCTTCAAAAGCTTTAACCCAACGATGAAGTGTACCTATCGAAATTGAACCTACAAACTTATATATCTGTGGCAGATATATTCCGCTGTTATATAAATCTAAAAATACTGAATCAGCCTCTTTTTTAGTCGAATATTTTTTACGAATATTATACAAGGCAGTTACTATATCCACTCTTGCAAGTGCTGTTAATCTTGCATTTTCTGATACAAAATTCACCTTGTTTTCAAACGGAACAATTGCTGTTGTTTTTAATTCTTCTTCATCTAATCTATCTTGTATATCCTGTTCTAATGAAGAATAAAGAATTTCATATGATTTTCCGCCTCTTACTTCAACTTCTCTTGCAATATATTTACCTTGGTTAATTGCAAGTCTTATCGAACGGGTACTTTTTAAGCCCTTTATTCTTGCTATTTCATTAATACCAATAAATTCATCCATACACACAGATTAACTCTGAAGTCGGAAAAGTGTTCTTGTTTTCCTACTTTTGTAACATACCAACACAAATTACTCTTATTAAAGCCAAATCGGACATTATTTACTTCAAAAGTCCAATAATCGTTTTATCCGTACAATTTAGTAAAATTGGGGAAATACAGAACTGTTATTAGGTTTTTAAAATAAAATGTTGGAAATTTGAGCCACTTTCTGATACCCAAAAGAGACTTTTCGTCCGGTTTCATAACACATAAAACGATTACTTCCGACCGCCATCATTCAAACACAAAGCCAACTTTGCCGAATAATCTTTTTATGCGTTCAGATAAAATGTCCCGTTAAATTACAACAAAGCCGCTTTACAGGGTAAAATCATTTTAACCGTACAGGATTGAAATGTCCGGTTTAATACAATTATCTTTTAAATAAAAAAGGCTTAGCTTTTGGCTAAGCCTTTTTTATTCGGAGAAGGCGGGATTCGAACCCGCGGGGGGCTTTCGCCCCCACAAATTTTCGAGATTTGCACCTTAAACCGCTCGGACACTTCTCCAGTTATCGTTTTATTCTATCAGCCAGCTCTTTTGCGTATTCCATCTTAAATACCAGATTTAAAACAGTATAAATTCCGAGAGCTGATATCATTACTATAATTATTTTTACTATTTCAAAAACGTATTTTGGTAATTCCATACTATCACAACCCTTGCCGATAAACCAGCAGGCTGCAAATGTAATTATTCCAGCGATAAGCATTTTGGCAAGGTTTATAAATAATGACTTATAGTCAAGTTTGATTTTCCTGTGTATAAAAAGCCCCAGAAAAGTCGCATTAAATAAAGTTACAAATGACGTAGAAAGGGTAATACCTGCAATTCCCATATCAAGTTTCAAGATTAAAAGCCAGTTCAGGATTGCTTTAAGCCCGATTGACGACATTGCAATTACAAAAGGTGTTTTAGAATCATTAAACGCATAGTAAACTCTTGTTATAGAATCTCTGAAAACATACGGCAATATGGAGATTGAGAGGAAACACAAAGCTTCAGATACCATTACAACAGCATTGGCATTGAACGCGCCGCGCTCAAATATAAGTGATATCCCGTCTTTTGCAAGAAGAAGTATCAGAATAAACATCGGAATGCCGACAAAAAACAGCACTCCTACGCCTTTATTGAAATATTTTTTTATTGCGTCTAAATCTCCTTCACCCGCAAGCCTTGAAAATATCGGGAAAAGAGGAACAAGAAACGCTGTAACCAGAATGCCTACCGGGAATTGGAAAATTCTGTTTGCAAAAACAACAGAAGTCCAAGCGCCTTCCTTGAGGGTTGAGGCGAAAAACATATCTATATAAATACTTATTTGTCCTATAGTTGAACTTAATATTGCAGGGAAAAGAAGTTCGCAGATATTTTTGAACTGCGGATTGTTCCTGATATCAAGATTCGGCTTAATTCTGTACCCTATCTGCCTGATTTTCGGGAATTGTACAACAAGCTGGCATATTGCGCCGAGAGTTGTAGCTCCGGCAAGAACGACACCTGTTTTGTCGTTATGAACAAGTGATATTACTATAATCACAACCGTGCTCAGAATCATTGGTGAAAGGTTCGGCAAAATATACTGCTTATGGCAAATCAAAAGCCCATAGTAAATTCCGATAATTCCTCCGATAAGAATAATCGGAGACATTATTCTAAAGTGTTCCGAGGCAAGCGCCACAAGCTCCGGCGCGCCTGCTGAGATTATAATCCCCATTATTTTATCAGCAAAAAAGAAACCTAAGATTGCGCAAGCAGCAAAAAATAAAAACGAAACCGTCAAAAAAGTATTATAAAGCCTGTTTACAACCTCATCCGGCTTAGAATCAAAATCCGGTATAAGTTTTGAAAACACCGCAACTGCAGCGCTATGAAAAGGACCGCCTACACCGCCTAAGATAATGATTGCAAGCGACGGTATTTGAAGCGCGTAGAAATAAGCATCAGATACGAGAGTTGCGCCGTAAAAATTTGCAACGACCATATCTCTTACAAACCCCATAAACTTGCTTGCAACGGTTACAAGCGCAATGAGCCATGCGGCTTTTAAAACGCTAACTTCCTTATTCGTCTCTGTCATACTTTTCTACCAGTTCCACATACAAAGTTACAGACCTGCCTAACGTCGGAGGATAATAAACAACGGTATTTTCGCCGTCTTCAATGTATCTTGAAATATCTATTTTATAATCTTTCTGAAAAATCGTTTTTGAAACAGGAAATTCGTGAACTTTTCCGTTTATCATTACAGCAATTTTGGCAGCAGTAGAATTTGTAATAATAATTCTTGCTCTTCCGACAGGCGCCCAGAATGTCTGTTTAACCTCTTCCCCGCAAACAGTTACAGGCATTGTACCAAGATTTATGCCGGAATAATAATGTCTCAAAATGTTATAATACGGCTGTTCTAATTTATTTGCCATATATCCGGCACCGTACTGGCTCATCCCGACTCCGTGTCCGAAACCGCCGCCGTTTATAGTTATATCCGTAACATTACCGTAATTATCAAGCTGCTTTTCAATAATTATATTGGCGCTCGGAAGTGAAATTCCGTCTTTCTGGAACACTCTTCTTATAACAAGCTCTTTTGCAATCCGGTAACACCCTCTGTCAGTCATAAGTTCGACTTCAATGGCTTTTCCGGAAGCGCCGCGTTTCATAACTTTGATATCTTTGATATGCCCCAGCTCATCCCCCTGATTAAAAGCCGGATGTATAAACCCTGTTTTAGACTGGGCTACAAGCGTAGATTTAAGAATATTTTCCAACTCTCCCACAGCCCAGGTTTTCTGCCATCTGTAATATGGTGATTCTATATCATAAGAAGGGATTTTTGATTCATAAAACTCTTTTGCCTTCTCTTCTTCATCAAGCGGTTTAAATTCTTCTTTATCAGGAACTGCAACCAGATAAGGCTTTGTTATAGACGGAAACATTTTTGTATTAGGGTCGGAAAAAGCATTTGAATAACTCTCCGTATACCCTCCGGCTGTAGAGCTATAAAGAGCAAGAATCGGTTCGTTGTCATATAGTGCAACAATTCCGTCTGTCTCCATTACAGCGCGGGTTGAAAGGTCATCTTCCGTATTTACGCCGTAATAAACCTGGCTTGCAACGCTGTCAACCACGTTAAATTCTTCGTAAGCCTGAGTTCTGGATGAAAGTACATAATTTCTTGCAGCTACCGCCTGAGCCTTCAAAGCTTCAAGACCGAACCTTACCGGCATTTCATTAGGTACAACGCCCTTTAGATATTCCTGAACCTCGACTAAATTAACCAGATAAAACCCTTTTCTGTCCGGATGCTGAACAATTTCAAACGCGCCGTGATACAAAGCAGGCTTTCCTTTTCGTCTTAACTCTTTTACCCCGAGCACGCCCTGCGGGCAGACTATAACAAAATCTCTCAAAGTTCCGACTTTGCCGTTTATTATTAAATCAAGCCCCATAACTCCGTTATTAATTGTCATCTCTGTATCAGCAGGAACAGAAACTATAGGCTTTCTTGTCTCTTTGTCACAAATCTCACAATCGGCAGTTCCGTATACAGTAACCTGCTGCTTTAAAACATTTTGGAATTTATTGTCTGTAAGCCCGACTCTTATGACATTATCGGCAAAAACAGGATTAAACGCAGCAAATCCAAACATTAGCAGAAAAAATACTAACAAAATGCCTGATACTCTCATCTGCTTATATTTCCTTCTCACAATTCAAACAACTCTCCTATTTTACCCCTTTAGTTCCCAGACGGTACCGTCCTTAGAATCTTTTAGTATAATTCCGGCTTTGTCTAAGGCTATTCTGATTTTGTCTGCAACATCCCAGTTTTTCTCAGAACGCGCAATTCTTCTCTTCTCAATAATTTCATCCATTGATGAATATTTTTCGCCGAGTTCTGTACTAATTTCTTCCAGCTTTTTGCTTAATTCTTCTTCTGACAATTTAGCTTTTTCAAAAGTAAAACCTAAAGTTGAAGCAAGTTTAAACAAAAGAGTATAAGCGTAAGGAACATCTTTATTTGCTTTGTTTGCAAGATCAAACAGAACTGCAAGCGCCTTTGATGTATTCAAATCCTCATCCATTGCAGAGACAAAGTCTTTATACTCCTCTAATTGAGTAATATCAAAATTTTCATCAACAGGAGTCTGTTTTGCGTTAAGCATTCTTTTAACTCCGTTTGCTGCTGCCTGTAAAGCTTCATCGGAAAATTCAACCGGCATTCTGTAGTGATTGGTCAAAATAAAGAATCTTATTGTATTAGCGTCATAATTCTTGAGTAAATCATCTATTGTTAGAAAATTACCAAGAGATTTTGACATTTTTTCTTTGTTAATTGTCACAAAACCGTTATGCAGCCAGTAATTAACGAACTTGCATCCGTTTGCGCACTCTGATTGCGCAATCTCGTTTTCGTGATGCGGAAATATCAAATCAGCGCCGCCTGCGTGAATATCAATTGTCCTTCCCAAATATTTTCTGCTCATTGCGGAACACTCAATATGCCAGCCCGGACGACCAACACCCCAGGGAGAATTGTATCCGAACTTTTCATCCTTTTTCCATAATGCAAAATCAAGCGGATCCTCTTTATGTTCTCCGACTTCAATTCTTGCCCCGCTTTCAAGCTGGTCTATAGGCTGCTTTGAAAGATAGCCGTATTTAGGAAACTTCTTGACCCTGAAATACACATCTCCGTCAGCCTCGTAAGCATACCCTTTATTTATTAACTCTTTTACAATTGCAATCATCTCGCCGAGAGTCTTTGTTGCAAAAGGTTCAATATCCGGCTTAAGGTTATTTAGAGCCTTCATGCTTTCAGAAAACTTTTTATACCAGTATGTAGAAACCTCTTCCGGAGTTTTACCCTCTGTTTCCGCTTTTTTAAGGATTTTATCATCTACATCCGTAACATTTCTGCAATAAGTTACGTCATACCCTCTGAATTTCAGGTATCGGTATAAAACATCCCAGGTTATATAGCATCTTGCATGTCCTAAATGTGCATTATCATACACTGTAGGTCCGCAAACATACATTTTAACTTTGTTTTCTTCAATAGGTTTAAATTCTTCAATCTGATTTGTGTAAGAGTTGTGTAATTTCATTCTTGCTCCCCGATATTTACA
>CALUSN010000110.1 GCA_944323435.1 Candidatus Gastranaerophilales bacterium
ACAGGATCCGGATGGTCGAGAACCGTACGGACATAGTTATAGTATTCGTTTTTATATCCGTACTTTTCAATCTTTTTCAGTAATTCATCTTTTGTAATAAATCCCTGATTAAAAGCAATTTCTTCCAGACAGGAAATCTTAACACCTTTATTTAATTCCATTGTCTGAACAAAAAGGCTTGCCTGCAGCATAGAGTCATGGGTTCCGGTATCAAGCCATGCAAAACCTCGTCCGAGAATCTCAACATTCAACTGCCCGAGTTCCAGATATATTTTGTTTAAGTCTGTTATTTCTAATTCCCCGCGCGAAGAAGGTTTAAGAAGTTTTGCAAACTCACAAACACGGTTATCATAGAAATACAGCCCTGTTACTGCATAGTTCGATTTAGGGTTTGCAGGTTTTTCTTCAAGAGAAATAGCCTTGTTATTGCTGTCAAATTCGACAACCCCGAATCTTTCCGGATCTTTTACCGTATATCCGAAAACAGTCGCTCCGATGTTTTTCTTTAAAGCATTTTTCATTATTGTAGAAAATCCCTGACCGTGGAATATATTATCTCCGAGAATCAGTGCAACCTCGTCGTTTGCAATAAAATCTTCGGCAATCAAAAACGCATCAGCAATACCTCTTTGTACGTATTGAATTCTGTACGACAAATTAAGTCCGTATTGCGAGCCGTCGCCCAGTAGTTTTATAAAATTATCATAGTCAGACTCATTTGTGATAATAAGAATATCTTTAATTCCCGCAAGCATAAGTGTTGAGAGCGGATAATAAATCATCGGTTTATCATAAATAGGAAGTAAAATTTTTGATATAGGCTGTGAAGCCGGATATAATCGGGTTCCGGCTCCTCCCGCCAAAACAATCCCCTTCATAAATAACTCCTATTGAACCTTCCTGAAATGAGTCATGCTTTTTTCTATACACGCTTTATCTAATATACAATCCGGAGATACCGGAGCAGCTATATGTTTATTGGAATTTATCATTACTACATACGGCACAAAACCGGCTTTAAATTCATACATCATTTCTTTACCAAAATCAGAAGTTGAATCTGTTTTTATAAAGACAAACTCCCCGTCATGTTTTTTTTCCAGACTACGGTATATAGGCATAAATTTTGTACAATATTTGCATCGTGGAGAGTATATATACAGAAATATATTATAACCCTTCTCCATAGCTGTATCAAATTCATTTGAATATGCAGGAAGCATTACTAACATTGTCAATAAAAATATAAGACTCTTTTTTATCATAATAATGATAATATCATCATTATAAACCTTTTTCAATAGGCAAAATTATATACCTTTAAATATGTTGACAAAATTTATCCAATCATTAAATTGATTGTATGACTAAAGATTATTATAAAATTTTAGACATACCGGAGTTTAGCACAACAGAAGAAATTAAAAATGCGTACAGAAAACTTGCACGCAAGTGGCATCCTGATGTTGCAGGAAATTCTTCTGATGTAATAGCACGCTTTAAAGAAATTAATGAGGCGTATGAAATCTTGTCTGACGGTATTAAAAAAGCTGATTATGACAGGGCAAGAAGATTTTATAATTACAGTTCTTCAAACTTTCAGAGAGAAACAAAGTCTTATAATAAGACTTCCACAAATCCGGATAATTTCAAAGAAACTACTCCAAAAGAGGAAAAGAGAAACTCTTTCTGGGAAGATATATTCAAAACTCATAAATCAGAAGAAGTAAAGCCGCCTAAAAAAGGCGAAGATATCTATTCTGACGTTGAAATTTCAGTTTTTGAGGCAGTTAATGGAACAACAAAGGTAATAAATATGCTTCAAACTCAAATTTGTCCGAAATGCGGCGGAAGAAAATTCGTAAACGGAACTGTTTGCCCTTCCTGTAAAGGTAAAGGCGAAACTTCCGTATATAAAAGATTCAACGTAAAAATTCCTGCCGGAATAAAGAATCTTTCTAAAATAAGACTGGCGGAAGAAGGGGAAAAGGGGAAAAACGGCGGAAGAAACGGGGATTTGTATCTTACAATACATATAAGAGAAACCAATAATTACAAAACAGAAGGCTTGAATATACTTAAAGATATTCAAATAGCGCCGGAGATTGCTGTCTTAGGCGGGGAGATTACTGTATCTACTTTAATCGGTAATGTTTCTCTTAAAATTTCACCAAAAACAAGAAACGGACAAAAAATCAGACTTGCCGGATGCGGAATTAAGCAAAATAATAAAGTTGGTGATATGATAGTAACTGTAGAAATTCAGATTCCTCAGGATTTGACGGAAGAAGAATTAGATTTATACAGAAAACTCCGCCGGTTGAAAAACAGAGGAGTTGTATAGGAAAAGGAAAAAATATGGAAGCGGATATAAGAGAGGTGTTTTCATCAATTCAGGGTGAAGGACCTTATGTCGGATACAAACAACTGTTTGTAAGATTTTGCGGATGTAATTTAAAATGCAGATATTGCGATACGGATTTTAACACGGCTCATGCTGCAAAATATTCCGTAAAGGGTTTACTTAAGCTTGTTGAAATGAATCAGGATTGCCATTCAATTTCTATTACCGGCGGAGAGCCGCTTTTGAACAATGAATTCTTAAAAGAATTTTTGCCTGAATGCAAACTTCCTGCCTACCTTGAAACAAACGGAACTTTATATAGAGAACTTTCTGAAATCATCGATTATGTAACTTATATTGCTGCAGACATAAAACTCCCGAGTTGTACAGGATTAAGACCTCTATGGGATTTACACGACAAGTTCTTTAAAATAGCCTCTCAAAAAGAGCTTTTTGCTAAAATGGTATTTAATGACAAAATTACAGACGATGAAATAAAAAAAGCCTGCGAGCTTTGTAAAAAATATGATATTGAACTTATTCTCCAGCCGGAAATGATTGAGGATAAACCTTCCGCTGTATCAGAATTTATGGAGCAAGTTTTAAACAAAGCGCTTAATTATCACCATAAAGTAAGGCTTATACCGCAGGTTCATAAATTTCTTGATGTTCAATAAATATTCAGGCTAAATACTCAAGAATTGCTCCGCCGATTTCCTCATTAGGGTCAAATCCCGCATTCTCCGGCGGATTTATGGAATTTCTGATAAGCATAGAAACTAATGGACCAAAAGCATCGGGAATTTTAGTTTTTCTGTAAATTCCGGCTAAATATGTCTGAATATTCGGAGATGTAGTCTGATTATATCGTGATAACTCCGGGTAAAGGGTTTCAACCCCCTGTTTACCTTCATCAAGCATTCTGTTTAAAATGTATAAATCTTCTACAACCTCATCCTCTGATTCAGGTTTTTGCAATGACGTTTTTATAACATCCAGATTGCTTCTTTCTGAAATTCTTTTCTCATCAAAAAGACAATAATTTCTGTATTGATTCGGATACGATACACTCATAGCAGAATTATATTACAAAAAACAAGAAGATTAAAGCTCCCACTGCCAGAGCCGGAACATAAGGAAGATAATTTCTGTTTTCCGTGTTTTTTATTTTTTTCAAGATTGAAAAAGCAAGCGCAAGCCCTGTTATTGCAAATACTGCAAGAGTATAATAATTTTGCCATGTCTGAAAGATGACAAAAACAAAGGCGAATACAACGCCTAATATACAGGTAAGTTTATTGTTATTCTTATACTGGTTATAGAAAAATACAGGCAGTATAAATATCATAGAGGTTAAAAGTCCGAGCAGCAGTACAACAACTATATCCTGTCCGAATATTGCCCCTAAAGCACCTGCTACATAAGTATCAGCTTCCCCCATTGCCCTTGTATCGGCAAAAAGGTAGCCTGTACGTGCAATTAATTCAAGAACCAAACCTCCGATTAATATTCCGACCAATGAATATGCAAGTCCCATCCAGCCTGCTGATATCACATTAAAAATAATACCGCTTATACCCATAATAATCGCTATGTTGCAATCAACAAGCTGCTCTTTTAAATCGGTTCCTGTCATTATAATAAGACAGGAAATCCAAAATAGCGCAAACAGAGTTGTAATACTTATCCCGAATTTAATATACGCAAATGCAAAAAGAAGCATTGTGATAATTTCAACCATCGGATATTGAATACTTATTTTTTCTTTGCAGAAATAACATTTGCCTCTAAGCAGAATATATGATAAAACCGGAATATTATGCCAGAAGAGAAGTTTGTTACCGCATTTCGGGCATTTGGAAGACGGAAAAACAATACTTTCATTAGATAGAGATCTTAGAATTACTACATTAAAAAAACTACCAAAGCACAGTCCGAAAATACATACCCAAAATAAAAAATAATAAAAATAATCAACCATCTGCAACCCCTGTTGTTTTATCCGCAATCATTCTATATAATAGCGTAAATGCTTTTTTCAATTTTCTTGAGACTTGCATCTGTGTAAGATTAAACTTTTTTGCAATATCTTTCTGTGATAAATCATCATAATAAAAAGCTTTTACAAGCGTCTTTGAATCTTCCGGTAATTTTTCAATCACGTCTTTTAATATAATTTTCGCATCTTCAAGCTCTCGAATATCTTTATAATTATTTTTTGATAACATTTCTTCATAGCCGAGCGAAGAAGTTCTTGTACTGTTATAAACTTCATCCAGAGAAATTGCTGTACGCCTTCTGTCTGCCTGCAGAGCATAATCGACCTCACTGCGGGAAACTCGCAATGCTTCTGCAACATCATCGTTAGTCAGTTCATTTAATTGTTCAAGAGTTAATGTTCTTGTAAAACTGTTAATACGAAAAGAAAGTTCCTGTATATATCTGGGAACTCTTATAGTACAGAGTTTATCTCTTAAATAGTGTTTCATTTCTCCTATTATTAAATAACCTGCATATATTTTAAAATTATCGTTTATATTTTTAGAATAACTGTCAATAGCCTTTAAAAGACCAATTGCACCTGCCTGAACCAAATCGTCCAAAGGGTCGGTAGAACGTCTTGCAATTGTTTTCGCAATTTTTTTTATTATAGGAAGCATTCTTGTAACAATAAGAGCTTTTGCACGGGTTTTTCTGTATTTATCTGAAACTGAATGGTATTCTTTCAACCACTCTGCGACAAGTTCATATGTTTTTTGTTCGTTATTATTTTGCTCTGTCACAACGAATACTCCGCTTATATTGCATGATATCATGGGAAAAATTGTTTATCAAATTATTGTTATAAATAGAATATAAGGTTTATTATAAAATCAGCTGACAGCATATATACAGTTGAAAGCACTGCCGCTCTTGTGGTTGATTCTCCAACATCCTTAGCTCCGCCTCTGGTATTGTATCCCTGAGTTGCGCATACCAGAGCAATTAAAATCCCGAATACAAGACCTTTTAAAAGACTTATATATATATCTTTAGTATTAAGCCAAAGCCAAACTGAATGAATATAACGTGCCGGATGAAGGTGTATTGTAGCATTAGAAATTAACAAACCGCCTGATATACCGACTAATTCTGCAATAAGAACTACCATCGGAACAGTAATTGCGGCTGCAAGAATTCGCGGAGAAAAATAGTACCCTACAGGATCGACTTTTAATGTTTTTATCGCGTCAACCTGAGAAGTTACCTGCATATTTGCAATTTCTGCAGAAATAGCGGTTCCGGCTCTTGCGCCTATTGCAAGAGC
>CALUSN010000111.1 GCA_944323435.1 Candidatus Gastranaerophilales bacterium
TGGCGTCCGGAAGTCCGTCAGGCGCTTATTGCAAACAGAAGAAGCCTTCCGGGCGGTGTTATACTTGAAGGTCCTCCGGGAACAGGTAAAACTACTATTGTTGAAACCCTTGCAAGACAAATGGATGTACCTTTGTATAAAATGAATTATTCGCAAGTAGGAAACGAATTCATCCACGGAGTTTCAAGAAATGTTACAGATATATTTAACCGTCTGGCTCTGGAAGCAAAAATAATCAAAAAACCTGTAATGCTTTTCTTTGATGAAGCGGAAAAATTCTTCCCTCGAAACGCTGACAGGCATCAGGTGGAGGAAGTTAACACATATAAAGAACTTATGAATACGGCAGCCGCCTCCGGGTTGATACTTGTTGCGGCAACAAACCACATTAATCTGGTTAATGCGGAAATTATCGGCAACCCTCGAAGAATGGGAACCATAATTCACTGCGGAAACCCTGATTTTAATTCAAGAGTAAATCTTTTTGAAAAACTTCTGAAAGATTTGCCGATTCTGAAAGAAGCTCTGAATGAGAACCATTTTGGAAAACTTGCGGAACTTTCGGACGGATTATCAATCGGTAACATTGCTGATACCATTGATAAAACTATCACTCAGGCAATTAAAAAGCGAAAAAATATTGATTCGGAAACCCTGATGCTGGCGTTTACAAGAAAAGCGGTAAGGTAACCAACTTCACAGAAAGGAATATATGCAAATCACACCAATACAACAATATCGTACACAAAATATTCAGCCGAAAGCTGCTCCAGCAAAATCTAACATTAATTTTCAAGGTCTGCACGTAACTAAGCAGGTTTTAAAGCGGTTCAATGCAACTCCTGAAGGATTTTTGAAAAACAAAAATATTAAAGATTGCGCTGAACGTGCCGAAATCATTATAGAACCACGATATAAATATCCTTGTATCTATAATGACAGAGAGAAAAATGCCTATAGAAAAAGTCGTCTAAACGTAGTGGTTGCTGACCGGTTAGAAAATGGCAAGCCAAAGGGCAGAATACATGAAACGATACTGTATAACTTTAAAGATCTGTATATAGATTATCTAGGTCGTAGAACCTATTATTTCATAGAAAGGCTTATAGCTATCGGGGAACCGGATTTTAGAGAAGTTATGAATAAATATCAGAATAGAAGTCTTAGTGATACAAAAACATTTCTTGATATTTTAAATGAAGATATTGTAAAAGAAAAATTTACAAACGGTGATATCTTTAACTATCCACTTAAAGTATCGAGATATGGGGACCGAGGTTTGGACTACTATTGGAATATAGATGAAGATACATTACTGACCAAATTCTTTGATATTGTTCCGCTAAAAGACAATGAAAAAGAATACAAACAAATTATTGATATTATGAAAAATATGCCGGGAATAATTTATAACCAGAAAGATGATTATAAAATAACTGTTCTTGAGAAAATACTGAATTCTGAAAATCCTTACGCGCTGGAACTTATTAAGAATTATGAGTTTCCGTATTCAGTAGAAGTCCACCAGGCATACAATAATATATTTGATGAGGATTTCAAAAATAAAGCAACTAACGCTTTGAAATTTAAATTTGGAAACGATATTATAAGCCACGTACTCGGTAATCCGGAACATATTGAAGAAAGATTAAATCAAATATTAGCTCTACCATTTTTTAAAAAAGAGGTATTTATAGAGGAAGCGCTGGATTATGCCAGAGAGTATTGTTATATAGATTACTTTACAAAAACACTATATCCCGTATTAATGAAATATGGCTTGCTCTCGCAAGAACAAGCTGTTGACTTTATGAATATCAAAAGAAAAGATGTAGAAAGGAGTCTGGAAATAAGCATAAAAGCGGTAGATAAGCGAATAAAAGAAATAGAATCTAATCAGAGAAGGTATGGACGAAGAAATAATATTAATTATGATGAATACTAAACAGTGATCAAGTGACCAGGTGACCAAGTGATCAAGAGGGGTAAAGGTATATTATTGGTGACTGAGAATATAAAAACTGTAGGTTGGGTGAAACCCAACAATAACTAATATTTGACAACTGAATAAAAATGGATTGCCGCGGCGCTCACGCGCCTCGCAATGACGCCAGACTTGTAGGCTCACTTACCAACCCGATTCATTTACCCCTCGCAATGACGCCTAACTTGTAGTCTCACTTACTAACCTAAATCATTTACCCCCCCCCTGAATGACAGCACTTTGGTAAGTCACAATACCACAACTTCGCAGAAAGGAATATATGCAAATATCACAAATACAATCAAATAACAGCTCTTTTAAAGCATTAAAAATGCCGAAGAAAGTTAAATTTACAAATGAATGTAATGTCGGTTTCGATATTGATGCGAAAGATTTATTCCGAAATCCGGCAATCAAAGAATGTGCAGACAAGTACAATGTTTTGGTTAAGCGCGGTAAAAAAATCGGAAATATAACATTGCCGGAAAAAGTTTTCCCAAGAGCACTTGCAATATCATTGGGAGCCGGAATACTTGCATCATTTGGGATAGCCCCTTTAGTGCCGTCAATAGCCGGAACATTAATAGCAACCTCCGCTGTTGCAGTAGGAATGGCATTTCTGGCTTATCTAAACATGCCGTTATGGCTTGACAAGGTGTTTGGAGCTAACAAATATGAATATACTCTTCAAGGCGGGAAAAATTTTAAAGATAACAAAATGGAAGAATTTGCCGGAGTTCAAACCAAACAATACACATTCAAAAACCGGGTTGAATTAGACAGGATTTTTGGACTTGCAGAAGATATCAGACAGCAGGATGAAACAAAATTTTCTGAGATTCTCAATAAAAATAATACCGGAGATTTTTATGACACCGATGAAATTTTGAAAATTCTGGAGCTTCCGGAAATAAAAGAAAATTTCTATAATGGAGAAGTGTTTAATTATCCGGCTGACAAAGACGGAAACTCATTATTTTTGCGGTTTTTGGATATAGTGCCAAATGAAAAAAATCAGAATGATTATAATAAAATTCTAAATATTATTAAAAATATGCCGAATGTAGATTTAATCCAAAGAGATAATTATGGAATCTCTTCTGTAGAAAAAATACTGAATTCTGAAAACCATCAGACTCTTGAGCTCTTAAAAGGGGTAGAAATTCCTTATTCTAAAGAATTGGATTATGCGTATGACAGAATTTATGATGAAAGTTTTAAGAAAAAAGCAAAAACTCTTAATGTAAAGTTTGACGATATTTTTAAAGCTATTGATTTACAATCGGAAAAAGGAGTTGAAGAAGCAATAAAACAATTCGACTCTCCGTTTTGTAACAAACAAGAAATTGCAACACAAATATATCATATGACCCATGCACTAAAAATAGAATTCAGATATCCAAAAGATGAAAGGAAATATCAGTTTCTTAAATTATTCGTATATCCGAGAATAGAAGAATATATTCCGGATTATATGAAAGAAAGGAAAGATTATATATAAATATTGACAAATCAGATTTCACAGGCGACTGAATGATTAAGTGACCAAGTGGATTGGTCGGTAATAAAAACTAAAAAAGTAGGTCGGATGAAACCCAACAATAACTAGATGGATTGCCACGGCGCTCACGCGCCTCGCAATGACGCCAGACTTGTAGGCTCACTTACCAACCCGATTCATTTACCCCTCGCAATGACGCCTAACTTGTAGTCTCACTTACTAACCTAAATCATTTACCCCCCCCCCTGAATGACGGCACTTTGGTAAGTCTCAATACCAGCCCAATACATTTACCCCCGCGACAGCACATTGGAAGTCTTAATACCACAACTTCGCAGAAAGGAATATATGCAAATCACACCAATACAACAATACCGTACAAATATTCAGCCAAAAAATGCTCAGGCAATGTCTGACGTTAATTTTCAGGGGCTTCACGTGAGTAAGCGGACTTTGAAAAAGCTGGGTACAACAAAGGAAAAGCTTTTGCAAAACCAATCGCTTAAAAATTGTGCCGACCGTGCAGAATTGTTTGTTAAATCCAGATCGTATAAAGATAATTATCGTTTCCCTAAAGAATATTTTAATGCTAATTTAGTGGTTTCAAGTGTAATCGGCTTTGCTGTTTTCGGTACACATGCACTAATAGGCTGGTTATTATATAGTTTGGGAGTAATTACTTCTCCCGGAGTTGTGTTAGGACTTTCACTCGGGCTCGGCGCCGCATGTCCTGCTTTTGCGGCAGTTAAAGATCTTATTCAGTATCTTTCGCCTGACGGTTATATTGCTAAATTCCGGGCTTCTGACGGGATAGCAAAAGGTATGCCGTCCGGAAGAGTTACCAAAGTGAGAGAAATGCAGGATACGCAACTAAATAAGACGCATAATTACATGTTAACAGATGAACTTATGCAAGTCGGTGATAATGATTTCAGAAAAGTTATGTACAAGTATCGTGACAAAAATCTCAGTGATACAAAAACGATTCTTGGTATTTTAAACGAAGATATTATCAAAAAGAATTTTACAAACGGTGATGTTTTTAATTATAAACTTAACAAAAACGGCGAGACTCTTCTTACAAAGTTTCTCGATATTCTTCCTGATGAAAATAATCAGAATGAATACAAGCAGATTATGGAAATCATGAAAAGAATGCCGGGTATAATTTATCATCAGAAAGATAATTACGGAATTTCAGCTCTCGAAAGGATTCTTAATTCCGAAAACCCGCACGGGCTGGAACTGGTTAAGGATTATGAGTTTCCTTATTCGGAAGAAATTGACTGGGCGTACAATAATATTGCCGATGAAGATTTTAAAAATAAAGCAAAGAGTTTGAAAATTGATTTCAAAAGCGGTTTTTATAATCTTTTTGACGATATGCCGCAAATTGATAAAAATTTAAGCAAAATTTTATCTTCACCGTTTTTAGATAAAAAAGAATACTCAAAACAGATTATGGAATATGCGGATAAAAATTTTTCAAGGTCTTATAATACAGAAACCGTGTATCCGATTCTTATGAAATACGGTTTGCTTCCATCGGAAAAAATTGATTCAAGAATACAGGAGTTGGAATCAAATCTGGAAAGGAACAGTATTCAAAATGACAGTGGTTACGGATATTATTCGTAAAATAACCGGTGACTGAGTGACTAAGTGACTGAGTGACTGAGATGATAAAACTGTAGGTGTGGGTGAAACCAAACAATAACTAAGTTCTACATTTTTTAATCACTTGATCACTGTTTAGAAAGAAAGGACAAATTATGATAATAACCGGAATTAACACAATCAATTTCAAATCCAATGCACACCGTGAAGACGAGATGCGGGAGCTTGCACGGCTTAAAGAACTCCGCCGTCAGTATCTGGAACAAAAACTGATTAACAGATTGTCTTATCCGGAGTTAGACGACCCGATGAGTACAAAAATGGCAGGATTTCTGTCAAAATTCACCTGCGCTATTCAGAACGGTTCCGAGCATAATCTTATGGAATTTTTCGGTGATGAAACAACTGCTAAAAATTTAAGGAAAAATCTTTCACCGGAGTGTCAGGCTGACAGTGAAATTCTAAGAAAACAGCTTCAGGAGACAGAAGAACTCAAAGACCCT
>CALUSN010000112.1 GCA_944323435.1 Candidatus Gastranaerophilales bacterium
TTTAACATTTTAAATTTATTTTGCCCGAAATAATCAAACTATCTGTAAAATATAATCAAACCATGTGTTCTTTTACAAATAAATAGTAAATTTACTTATTCACTTTATAAAAATATTATAGTAATATGTTTTTATGAAGAGAAAAGCATTAGTCACAATTTGTTTTTTTATTATGTGCGCAGCAATTTGTACACCATCTATTGCGGCTTCAACAGAAGCTTTTGCACTGCATTACAATGCTGCACAAAATTATTTGATGCAGAATCAATATTCATCTGCCATAGTAGAATTCCGAAAGGCCTTAAGGATTAACTATCTTGACAATTCCGCAAGAGTCGGAATTGTAAATGCATATCTTGCGAGAGCTACATTTTATGCTAATCAGCAAAAAGATTTTGAAAAAGCGGCAAACGATTTCAGAAGTGCTTTATTTTATCTGAAAATATATCCTGATAATGAACAGACAGTGCAAAACTCTGCTGCAATGATTACATCTGCAGCCGAAAACTTAAATCAATGTTTAAAAGTTATAAGTTTTGACACGACATCAGGAGCAAGGTATAAAAAAGCGGAAGAACTGAGGGCTTCTGGGAACTTATCGGCTGCAGCATATGAATTTTCAAAGGCAGCAGAAAATCAGAAATTAACAGCAGATTCTAACACCCAGATTGCTGATTTATTTAAGCATCTCGGAAATGAACCGCGCTCTGCAGATTATTATAAAGCTGCATTGGAGCTTAAGCCGGCTGACGGTCTGCTCCGGATGAAGTACGCCAGAACTTTAGACAAACTGGGCAGATATGATGAGGCTGTTGTTCAATACAATGAAGCGCTTGCAAATTCCAGAGGAGATATGGAAATCTTATACGCTCTTGAAAGAATTTATTTAAAAAAGCTTGCAGTTACACCTTCCGATGCAGAACTTAATGCTAATATAGGCGCTATAAAGCAGGCTCAGGGAGATTTTGAAACTGCTCTAAGTTATTACGGAAAAGCCGAAAAATTGAACCCGTCCAATATAACAACAAGATTAAATGTCGGAACGTTATTCCAACAGAGAAAAGAATACCAGAAAGCTATTCAGTCCTATGACTCTGTTTTAACTTTATATCCGAATAATACGCAGGCGCTTCTTTATAAAGCCCAAGTTTATAAAGAAATGGGAGATAATAATACAGCGTTGAATTTGTACAAAAGAATTTTATCAATTGACCCTAATAACGCCGGAGCAAAAGCCGAAATAGGTGATGTAATGAAAAATTCACTTGAACCTGCTGAATATCTTGCTTTCCTAAAAAAAAGCGGCAGTGCCGGAGAAATTTATGATTATGCATATAAACTTCATCAGGAGAATAAAATAGATGACGCGATTAATGCATACAAAGCTTCAATTGAAAAAGATTCATCCCGAGTTGATGCTTATGTAAATCTTGCAATTTGTTATTCTGCAAAAAATAATTATGCAGATGCTATAAGCATATTAAACACTGCCAGAGCAAAGTTTCCGGCAAACAATCTTGTTCTGAAAACTCTTCAGAACGTCCAAAGTGATTCAACATCAACAAAACTTGCAGAAGCAGCTAAAAGTTATGAAAATAAAGATTATCAGCAAGCAATACAACAATATCTTGCAATAAATCCGGCAACAGAGGATTCTGTACTCGGAATTGCAGCATCTTATCAGGCGTTAAAGGATTACAACAGTGCTATAGAATATTACAAAAAGGCGGAGCAAATTAATCCTAAAAATGCAGAAATACCTTATTATATAGGATATTTATATTCTGAACAGCAAAACTGGACGCTCGCTGAAAATTATTTAAAGAAAGCCATCGGACTTAATCCACAGTCCGAAGCAAAAGAGCTTCTTACGTATGTAGAACAAAATGGGGCGATTTCAATTTTAAATGAAGGTATTGAACTCTACGAACAGAATAATTATCAAAACGCCCTGATTAAATTTAATAATGTTTTACAAAAAGAAGCTACAAATGCGTATGCTTATTATTACAGGGGCTTAATTTACGATGAACAAAAGCAAACTAAACTTGCAATTAATGATTATTTAAATGTATTAAAATATTCTAACGAATTCCCTATTGCAAATTATATGCTTGCCGTTGATTATGACACTCTTAATAATTATAATGAAGCTTTCAAATATTACCAAACATTTATCACGAGCTATACAACAGATGATGAATATTTAAAATACGCAAAATCAAGAATAGAAGAGCTAAGACCTTTTGTCAACCGGGGGGGGAATGATATTAAACGGTAAGTTAAACAACAAGCCGGGCAATAACCGCCTGCAGGTCTTAAGCAGCAGTATTTCTCATCTTATTAAACTCATCCAGACCGGTTTTCCAGCTTTCTTCATATTTAAAATCTCGTGATGCTATAGAATCAGGAAGTCCGGCATGGTGAATTTTCGGTAAAAGAAACTCTTCACTCATTTCAATCGGAGCTGCTACATCATCATCAGAATCCTGACAGATAAAAATACCTTTGCCATTTTTATCTGTTTTATATCCGACAATTGTAATTTCGTGACCTGCAAGTTTATTATCATTCTCCGGATCCGGCCAGGTATACCCGATAATAATATTATGTCCCATTTTCAGGGTATCAAGAAGCTCTTTTTTGATTGTTGCGAAATCTTTTTCATAACCTTTAAGCCTGCCGTTTTCATCAACAATCTGGTAAATGACGGAGGTTGTATTTTTATCTTCAGCGACTGATTCTACATAAGTTTTTTCAAAATCAATCAAACCGCCGTCCTCTTGAGTCCACGCATTTGGGGCACGCTTGTCTGTCAGAGAATTATATGTCTGCTGTGAACCGAGCTGCATTAACATTGATTGCATAAGGACATCTATCATTGAGCGTTCGCCTGGATCTTTATGATGATTTTGAATCCTTGCTCTTATTATTGCATTCTCATCAGGTTTAAGCAAAACTGTTGCCGTGTCAAAATTATTCAGCTTATGAGGAGTTCTGAATTTTGTTAAAAGCCATATTGCTTCGGAGGACTTTTCTGATAAACTATCCATTTGTATCGTTTTAACTACTTCATGTTTAGGAGAGGTCAGACCTTCAACCATTCTGAAAAATTCTGCTGTATGTTTTGTTGCAAGATCAAATTCAATACTTGCTGCCGGACATGTTCCGGTGTGCATATTATCAAGTTCCCATCTTGCTTCCGCAATCTTTTTCGGATCTTCGGACAGGTTAGTAATCAATCCGATGACCTGTCTTTTATATGCTTGCGGAATATCTTCACAAGTCTGGGTGATTACATAAGGATTTGCAAGAATATCCAAACATTCCTGCAGAATATTGATTTTATCTAAACCGGGATCTCTTTCTTCTTTTAAAATTTTATATAAATTATCAAGAACTGTACTTTTGTCATTTGAATTATTTTTAAGGAGCAAGCCCGATTTTAATGCAAATTCAAGTTTTTTCCTATAATCAAGGTGCAGCTCGTTTGAAAGTTCTTCATACTTTTTTTTCTCATCCTTTGTAGAAAGAGAAGTTCTGACTGTCAGAGCAGAGGTGTAAGCTTCTGCTTTGAATGCGGGAGCAGAAACCGGATATTCGATCCGGACAGAAGCATTTTCAGCAGGCAGTGTTTTTAATTGAACATTGCCTGTCTTGTACACATTATTAATATTTTGAAAATTTACACCATTCATACATATATATAAAAAACAAAAAGGTTTAAAACTTGCGTTAAAAAATACAATATTCTGTTATAGTTCCGAAAAGGCTTCAGTATAAAGGGGTTTCGGATTTACAATTCTTCATAAAATTTGGCTATTTTACATTTATCTTCTTACAAAATCGTTCAATCGGGCATTGGGCGCATTTGGGATTAATCGGTTTACAGACATTCTGACCGTGCGTTACCAGAAGAGTGTTTATATCAATCCAGTATTTTTGAGGTAATTTTTCTCTGAGTGCAAATTCTGTTTCTTCGGGATTTTTTGTTTTGATATACCCGAGCCGGTTAAAAATCCTGTGAACATGAACATCCACACAAATTGCAGGTTTGTTAAATCCAAGAGACAAAACAAGATTGGCTGTCTTGCGTCCGACACCTTTAAACTTTACGAGTTCTTCAATCTCATCAGGAACCTTGCCATCAAGCTCTTCATCAATCTGCCGCGACAACTCTATTATCTGTTTTGCTTTGTTTTCATAAAAACCTACCGGATAAATTGCCTTCGCTAAATCCTCAACCTCTATCCCCTTCATATCGTGAGGAGTTTTTGCAAGTTCAAGCATTCTTAAAGTTGCCGGATAGGTTGTTTTGTCGTTGGTTCTTAAGCTCAAAATGCAGGCAATTAAAACCGGATACGGGTCTTTAAAAGAATCCATAAGCTTTACAAAATCACTTTTTGGCTGGTCAGCCTCTTTCAGTATTTTTACAACATCATCTATCATAATATCATAAGCAATTCGCGTATAACCTTTGTTGCAACAGCAGTAGATGCTCCGCTTGCATCATAATCCGGCGCGAGTTCCACAACATCTGCACCTATTATATTAAATTTACTCAAATACTTAAACCATCCGACAAGCTCGTTAAAATTCAATCCGCCGGCTTCCGGAGTTCCTGTCCCAGGCATAATTGAAGTATCCAATACATCTAAATCCACCGTTACAAAAATATTTTTGTCTTTTAATACATCCAGCTCTTCATATTTATGACAGAGTGTATTATATTTTTTCATTAATTCAAATTCTTCTTTCATACCGGATCTGATACCGATTTGTTTAAGATTCTCAAAGCCGATAATCTCTGCAGAGTGGCGGATTACAGCTGAATGCGAAAGTTTTTCCCCTAGGTATTCTTCCCTTAAATCCGTATGAGCATCAAAATGTACAATTGCAAGATTGTCTATATATTTTGAAACTGCTTGAATTTCCGGCAATGTAACAAGATGCTCGCCTCCGATTCCGAAAACTTTCTTTCCGTCACGGTAAATTTCTTCAACATTTTTTCTGATAACTTCAAGAGACTTTACTGTATTACCGAGCGGCAGCTCTAAATCTCCCGCGTCGTTGAAGTTGCAGTCCTCAAGGTGTTTATCAAAATAAGGAGAATACTCTTCAAGCCCCCAGCTTGCAAGTCTTAACTGTTCCGGTGCAAACCTTGAGCCGGAACGGTATGAAACAGTACCGTCAAAAGGCATTCCGAGCATAATTATGCCGGAAGTCTCATAATCTTTATTCTCACCCATCCAGTTTCTGTCTAAAAACGGTCCTGTTAACATAAAATTTCCCTTTTTTTCTATTATATAACAAATTTTATAATAAGCACTAAATTATTAATCTTTTCGCAAAAGTCCTCCGCCCTCAGCTCGCTCCCGCTCGAACCACCGGCGGTGTTTCTCATCTCACCCCTTTAGCATTAAAAAAGACTCCCTTTGGAGTCTAAAAAGATTTGGGCAGGGGTGGATTCGAACCACCGTACACTCTCGTGAACAGATTTACAGTCTGTCGCCTTTAGCCACTC
>CALUSN010000113.1 GCA_944323435.1 Candidatus Gastranaerophilales bacterium
GTAATATTTGCAATAAGGAATTTTATAAAATTTATAGAGAAGAATAAGATTAATGATCTGGTTCTTGTGCTTGGCGGAAGTAACTGGAAAACATTCGAGACTGAATTGGACAGGACTTTAAAGCAGTACGATAAATCTAAAATTATTTTAACGGGGTATGTGAAGGATGAAGATTTACCGGGACTGTATTCTAATGCTCTAATGTTTGTGTACCCCTCTCTATATGAAGGCTTCGGGCTTCCGGTATTAGAGGCAATGAAATGCGGATGTCCTGTAATAACCTCTAATACTTCATCTCTTCCGGAAGTCATAGGAAACGCCGGAATTAAGATTAATCCGGAGAGTGATGAAGAAATGATTCAGGCGTACGAAAAATTCTATTATGACAACTTTTTTAGAGAATTATGTTCTGAAAGAGGTCAGATTAGAGCAAAAAACTTTACCTGGGCAAGATGTGCAGATGAAATAACGGATTTTATAAAAGCAAAGTTAAATCAACCTGATAAATGATATTAAAATTATAATTATACTTTATAATAAAATTGAAAAGAGGTTTTGATGGTCATAAGAGTTTTATTTCTGTTTCTGTCTTTAATAGTGCTGATTAATTTGTGTATAATTACATTGTGTTATCTGACAGGACAGAATCTTTATCAGAAGTATGGCAAGCCGATGTTAATTATTTTTGGTACTTTTGTTTTTATTGTTGCTGCTTTGTATGTAGCACTAGCTCTTCTGGCATTAAAAATTTAATTAGTGTTAATAGAAAGGAATAAGATGGACAAAAAATTTTTTGGAATGCCGGTTTTGGTTTTATGCCTTCTGGTTTGTTTTCTTGTAATGTGTAACCCGTTTGTTATGGTAGGGCCTGGAGAAAGGGGAATTAAAATTACGTTAGGAGAAGTCCAGCCAGAAAGCTACGGCGAAGGATTACATTTAATATTTCCATTTATTCAAAAATTTAAAACAATGAATGTAAAGACTCAAAAAAATACATATACTACCGCTGTTTACACGAAAGACATTCAACAGGCGCAAATTACTTATGTAATAAACTATAATGTCCAGCCGGATAAGGTTAATAAACTCTTTCAGGAAGTAGGTATGGATTATCCTTCTACAATTATGATGCCGGTTGTTGAAGGTACTATAAAAGATATTATCGGCAAATGGAACGCTCAGGATTTGATTGCAAACAGAGAAAAAGCTACAGGCGATATTCTTTTTAAGCTGCAATCCCAACTCACTGACAATTATATAAATGTTACAGATTTTCAGATGACAGAAATCAATTACTCCGCTGTATTTGAAAGAGCAATTGAAAGTAAGGTTACTGCAGAGCAGGAAGCGTTGAAGGCAAAGAATAAAACTGTTCAGGTTCAGGAAGAGGCAAAACAAAAGGTTATTGCAGCCGAAGCCGAAGCAAAATCAATGGCAATCAGAGCAAGAGCTTTGAGCCAGAACAAATCACTTGTTCAATATGAAGCTGTACAAAAGTGGGATGGCAAAATGCCTCAATATATGCTCGGAAATTCCGTTCCATTTATAAATGTCTCTCCGTCAAAATAGTTTTTATAAATATTGCGATGAATGGGATTGATGCGGTAATTATATTTAATTTTCCCCTCGCTATTTTGGGGAGAGCGGATTTGCGGACAGACGTGAGCCAGCATAGCGAACGGATTGAGTCTGCCTTAGATTTGCTCCGTTGGCGAAACTCCGTGAGCGTGGAGTAAATCTAAGACAGGAGAGAATTTCAAGTTGAGCTGGAGCAAAACTTAGAAATTCGGATGAGGGGTTGATTGCTTCATTTGCCGGCAAGTTTCCGAAACAAGTTCGGGATGACAGCTCTTTGAAAGTATCTGCTAACAGGATTAAGATTGTTTTAAAATTTTAATCATAAGTCGGGCTTCAGCCCGACAAAACTCAGTTATCAGTAAAAGACGTCACTCCGCCAAATAACCGACCTTATGTATTACCAAGAATCTCTTTTGTGCATTCTAATGCAATATCTGTCACAAAATCCATATCTTCTTTTTCAATTATCAAAGGCGGGTTGAAATAAATTACATCTCCCAGCGGGCGCAAAATTACACCTTTCTCCAGAGCTTTTTTATAAATCTGATATCCTGTACGCTTTGTATAATCCAGAGGTTCTTTTGTCTCTTTATTCTTAACAAGCTCTATTGCGTTAATTAAGCCTATTGTTCTAACCTCGCCGACATTATCAAGCGGAAGGAATTTTTCTCTTATTATTTTATTAAAATAAACCGCCTTCTCATTAGCTTTTTCAATAATATTTTCATCTTTCAAAATTTTTAAAACTTCTATCGCAGCAGAGCAGGCAAGCGGATTCCCGGCATAAGTATGGGAATGCATAAACGCCTTACCCTTAAGGTAATCATCGTAAAACGCATCATAAATTTTCTGAGTTGTTACAGCAATTGCCATAGGCATATATCCGCCGGTCAGACCTTTTGAAAGACACATAATATCAGGGCTTACGCCTGCATGGTTAAAGGCAAACATTTTACCGGTTCTTCCGTAACCTGTTGCAATCTCGTCGGCAATCAAATGTACGTTGTATTTATCGCAAAGCTCTCTAAGCTTTTTCAAATACAAAGGCGGATAAACCTTCATGCCGGCAGAGCCTTGCAAAAGCGGCTCGACAATAATTGCGGCGGTTACGTCTGCATATTTTTTGAACGCTTCTTCCGCTTTTTCAAAACATTCACAATGGCAAGTTTCCCCCTCGCCTTGAGGAGAGGGTTGGGGTGAGGTGTTAATAGTAGAATAGTGCCCTTCACACTGCTTGCTGTAAGGACAACGGAAACAGTCAGGACCGTCTATTCTTATAACGTCTAATAAAAGCGGTTTATAAAGTTCCGAATACAAATCTACACCGCCAACGGCAAGCGCACCGAGCGTTTCTCCGTGATAAGCATCTGATAAAGCCATAAATCTTTTCTTTTGCGGATTACCTGTCTGGTAATGGTATTGAAAACTCATCTTTAGCGCCATTTCTATTGCGGCAGAGCCGTTATCTGCAAAGTTAAACTTGCACAACCCTTCCGGAACAACTTTTGCAAGCTCTTCGCAAAGAGTAATTGCAGGTTTGTGGGAAAAATTCGCGAAAATAACGTGTTCTAAGCTGTCAACCTGTTTTTTTACGGCAGCATTAATCCTTGGATTGCAGTGTCCGAGAAGGTTACACCACCACGAACTTATTACATCCTTATAACATTTGCCGTTTATATCATAAAGATTAATTCCTTCGCCGCGTTCTATTACAATCGGCGGAAGCGTTTCATAATCCTTCATCTGCGAACACGGATGCCATATATATTTTAAATCTTCTTTCTGCCAGTCCATTTTTTGCTCCTTGTATATTAATTGTACAATTATTTTTGTGTCAGTAGTAGTGTGGAGCTTGCTCCACAAAAACTTTGTGTCTTTCTAATCGAGTTTTTGTCGGGTTAATGTCCGTTTTAGTGAATAGTGAATAGTGATTAGTGAATAGAATTTATTTTGTCATTGCGGGGGTAAATGTTTGAGCTAGTAGCCAACACAACCCGTAGGGCGTCATTGCGAGGCGCGTGAGCGCCGTGGCAATCCATTCAGTTTTTGTTGGGTTTCACCTAACCTACATTTCTCAGTCACTTAGTCACTTAATCACTCAGTCACCCGTAAGACACATTTACCCCCCCTTGCTCACCTTTTCACTGCCTGCCTTCCAAACAACTCTGCCGGAAATGTTATATTTTTCTGACCTTTTTCAACCGTTGCAACAACTTTTACACCTGTCAAATACTCTACCTGTTTTAAATTATCCTGATGCATAAAATTTACAGGATTAAAGTTATTCAGAATAATTCCGGCAATCGGGATATTGTTGGCTCTTGCGTATTCAACCGTAAGCAGGGTCGAATTTATCGTACCCAGTCCGCCGTCTGCAACAATAATAATACTTGTGTCAAGCTCTTTGATTAAATCTTTAAGCAGGTATTTTTCTCCGTTTTCAAGCCTTAAAGGGCAGGTAATTCCGCCGGCACCTTCTATTAAAAGATAGTCATAATCTTTAGTTAGTTTTTCAAATTTCTGCTTGATTTTTGAAATATCAATTTTCATTCCTGCTCTTTGTGCTGCTAAATGAGGCGAGACAGCTTCTTTCCACCGGTAAGTTACGCAATCATCTGCCGTACATGGAATTTTTGCTGTATCAACGACATAGTTACAGTCACTTGAAGTCAGTTTTCCCCCGCTTTCTTCCACTCCGCTTAAAACCGGTTTAAAATATCCGCAATTATATCCGGCATTTCTCATCTCTTTTACAATAAGGGCTGAAACATAGGTTTTTCCGACATCAGTTCCTGTCGCAGTAATAAAAATATTTTTTGACATCATACTCCTCCGATACAAGAGTAGCGCTGATAAAAATGAAAATCAAGTATTGCAGGCTAGCCTTGCAGGAGAATATGTCGGATTGAAAAAACAGGTTAATCTTAAGATATGAAAAAAATCTGTTTTTTATTGTTTTTAATAATTCTTCCGGTTTTTGCCTATGAAGTCTATACTCCGGAAAGCTATAATTACAAAGAATCCGGCGATAAGCTTCTCTTTGTTGTCGACTATTCAAACAGTATGGGAGAATATTTGGAACACAAAACAAAAGCCAATCACGTTAAGGAAATGATGAAATTTATTGTCCCGCAAATTTCACCGTCCACAAAAGTCGGACTAAGGGTATACGGGCATACCTGCAACCTTTTTGCCTATAATGCCTGCAGGAGTTCGGAACTTGTTGTACCGCTCGGATTTGCCAATAGTGATTCTATTTTGTCGGAAATGTCTCATCTGCGTCCGCGCGGAATGACACCGATTACATATTCTTTAAAACAGGCAGTGGATAAAGACTTTGAAGGGTATGACGGAATCAAACACATAATTTTGCTTACAGACGGCGGTGAAAATTGTGACGAAAGCCCGTGTGATTATGCAATTGATCTTGTCAAAGAAAGACGGGATATAAAAATTGATGTAATAGCATTTAATGTACATGACGACGAAGACCTTGCGCAGCTCAAATGCACGGCAGACGTAACCGGCGGACGATTTACGCAGGCTGAGACAAAAGCACAGTTATTCCGTTCCATGGAAAATTTTACACATCAGCATGCACATAAAGACGTAGAAGCTGCCATTTATAACAAAAATTAGAATAAAAAGGTCCCGAAAAGGGACCAAAATTTTTGAGTAAGATGTAAGATGGGGTAATTTTTTTTAGTAGTTAGTATAACTACAGGATAAGTTTGAATTGATGAGTTGAGATAATTGTGAGAGTAAGCAAACAACAGTTTGATTATTTCAATAATGTAGAGATAAATCTGATTGAATCGTCTTTTAATTCTTTAACAAAGTCTTTAGCGATTTTAGCGA
>CALUSN010000114.1 GCA_944323435.1 Candidatus Gastranaerophilales bacterium
TTAGAAAGGATGATATAAGAAATGGCAGTACCAAAGAAAAGAACAGGGCATAGCGCTCAAGGTAAAAGAAGATCAAACTGGAAGGCAACAAAGCCTGAATTAACAACTTGTCCAAACTGCGGAGCAAAAGTTTTGACTCACACAGTTTGCACAGCTTGCGGAACTTATAAGGGCAAAGTTGTTTCAAGAAAAGCAGAAGGCTTTGTAGAAGAAGCTAAAGCAGAAGAAGTTAAAGAAACTAAAAAAGCTAAAAAATCAACAAAGAAAGCTGAAGCTCCGGCAGTCGAAGAAGTAAAAGAAGTTAAGGCTGAGGAAGTTAAAGAAGAAGTTGTTGAAGAAAAGGCTGAAGAAACTGTAGAAGAAGCTAAGGAAGAAACGGAAGAAAAACCGGAAGCTTAGTTATACAGCATATAAGAATATAGAGGGTGAGAATGACAAGAATAGCTATAGATGCAATGGGGGGCGATCATGCGCCGTTTGAGATTGTTGCAGGTGCGGTATGGGCTGCGGCAGATTACGGTGTAGCGTTAGAGTTAGTCGGAAAACAGGACAGAATTGAACATTGTCTTGAGGTAATACAGCAGGAAGGTTTTTTATCTGATTGCGGAAAAGCCGGCAGAAAAAGAAGAGTCAGGGTTGATGTAAAATCACTTGATATCAAAGTAACTCACGCGTCTGAAATAATAGAAATGGGCGAAGCTCCGGGGCAGGCTATTCGTAAAAAGAAAAACTCATCAATAGTTTTGTCGGTAAACTCGGTTGCAACAGGAAGCTCTGATGCTCTTGTTGCAGCAGGTTCTACCGGTGCGGCTATGGCGTCAAGCCTTTTTGGCTTAGGAAGAATACCGGGAATCGACAGACCTGCGATTGCAGTTACTCTTCCTACGATGAAAAAACCTATTGTGATTATTGACGCCGGCGCTAACAGTAATTGTACGCCTCAAATGCTTAAGCAGTTTGCTATTATGGGCATGACTTTTTCTAAGAACGTTTTAGGTATTGAAAATCCGCGTGTCGGTGTTTTGAATATCGGTGAAGAAGCCGGCAAGGGTAACGAACTGGCTCAAAGCACTTACAATATTCTGGAAGAAGAAAAAGAAAGATTTAACTTTATGGGAAATGTTGAAGGAAGAGAATTATTCCTCAATGTTTGCGATGTTGTTGTTTGTGACGGTTTTGTAGGCAATGTTGTTTTAAAAGTTACGGAAGGTACTTCGTCACTTTTATTTAAGATGATTAAGAGTGAGTTCAAATCTGATTTCTTAGGTATGGTAATCGGACTTTTGGCAAAACCGTTTATGAAAAGAATTTATGAGAAAATTAACTATGAAGAATACGGCGGCGCACTTTTATTAGGTGTAAAGGGTATTACGGTAATTTCTCACGGAAGAAGTAAAGCTTACGCTATTAAAAAGGCTGTAAAAGTTGCTAAAGATGCGGTTGAAAAGGGAGTTAACAGTAAAATTTCCGAGTCAATCGGCGCATAATGTTTTATTAATCCGGCAGAGTAGTTGTGCCGGATTAACTTTATTTAGAAAAGAGGAGTAATTAATAAATGGGAAATAATTTGATTCCTTTAAAAATTGCCGGTGTCGGGTATAGTTTGCCGGATGCGGTTATTACTAATGACGATTTGACTAAATTATACGATACATCGGATGAGTGGATATATACAAGAACCGGAATTAAGGAAAGGCGTGTTGTTTCAGGCGAACAAAATGCTGTTGATTTAGGCTTTGAAGCAGCAAAGAATGCTCTGGAAAAAGCTAATATTAAACCTGAACAGATTGACCTTATTATAGCAGCTTCATCTGCTCCGCCTGATTTATATCCGGCAATAGCCTGTCATATTCAGGCAAGACTGGGAATCTCTTCTCAAGTTCCGGCATTTGATATTACAGCTGCCTGCACGGGATTAATTTATGCTTTGAGCATTGCAAAAGCCTATATAGCTTCCGGAATGTACAAAACAATTTTGCTTGTTGCAACAGATAACAATTCACGTCTTGTAAACTGGGAAGATCGAGCAACTTCGATTCTGTTTGGCGACGCAGCAGGTGCAATGGTTGTAACTGCTTCCGATGACGGGGTGGATGACGTTATTGCAATTGATATTAAATCAGACGGAAGTATTGGAGATTTAATAGAACTTTCTTTTGACGGCAAAAACTGCCCGCTTGTAGAGCAGTATGAACCGAAACCAAAAGGCATAAGAATGAACGGTAAAGGTGTTTACGCTTTTGTTGCAAAGATTCTTCCTCATTATGTGGAAAACCTTATTACAAATGCAGGTATGAAAGCGGAAGACATTGATTATCTTATACCTCATCAGGCAAATATCAGAATTATTCAGGCTGTTCAGGAGAGACTCGGGTATTCTGACGATAAAGTTGTAACAAATATTAAGTACTATGGAAATACTTCCGCAGCTTCAATTCCGCTTGCGCTTGCAGAGAGTGTAGAGAAGGGCAAAGTTAAGCTTGGAACAACTGCCGTACTTTGCGGCTTCGGTGCAGGCATGACCTGGGGCGGTGCTATTGTAAGACTTAGAGAAGGTATATGTTAGATTATTGTCTTAAACAGCGTCAAGTGACTAAGTGATCAGGTGATTAAGAATTGGAGATATTAATAGTAGGTCAGGCTATGCCTGACACTCTTTAACCGGGGGAGAAAAATAAAGAAAAGTCGGTTGGGCATCCCAGCCCGACAAAAAACTAAAGTATAAATAATAAGGAGTATAATATGGTTAAGAAGATTGCGTTTTTATTTCCGGGACAGGGCTCACAATCTGTCGGAATGGGTAAAGATTTGTATGAAAATTTTTCGGCAGCAAAAAATGTTTATGATACTGCTGATAGTGTTTTGGGCAAAAGTATTTCAACAATTTGTTTTGAAGGACCGGAAGAAGATTTGAAGCAGACTGTTAACACCCAGCCTGCAATTGTAACTACTTCAATTGCAGCTTTAGAAACTTTAAAATCTGAATTAAATATAACCCCTGATTATACGGCAGGTCATAGTTTGGGTGAATACTGCGCTATGTATACAGCCGGTGTAATGAGTCTTGAGACAACTCTCAAAGCTATTCAAAAACGGGCTGAACTTATGAGTGAAACTAAGGGCGGAAGTATGGCAGCTATTTTGAACGCTTCGGAAGAACAATTAAAAGCCGGTTTGGAAGAAGGCTCAAAAGTCGGATATGTTGATGTCGCAAACTACAACTCTCCTGCACAGGTTGTAATTACAGGTGATTCGGAAGCTGTAAAAGCTGCCGGTGATTACATGCTTGCAAACGGTGTAAGACGAGTTGTTCCGCTTGCAGTTTCAGGCGCTTTCCATTCTAAATTTATGGAAAAAGCCGGAGAAGAGTTTGCATCTTTTGTTTCAAGCCTTGAATTAAATAATGCTAAACTGCCGGTAATTACAAATGTTGATGCTAAAGAAACAACAAATGCAGAGGATTTTAGAGTTAAAATGCCGAAGCAGATTTCTTCTTCCGTTTACTGGACTCAAACTATTCAGAAGATGACAGAGGAAGGCGTTGATACGTTTATAGAAATCGGTCCGGGCAAAGTTCTTGCAGGGTTGAATAAAAAGATAGCTCCGGAAGCTTCCGTTTACAATATTTTTGATAAGGCTTCTCTTGAAGCAACAATTGCAGCTCTGAAAGAGCAAATGGCAGGAGTGTAGTCGTAAATGAAGAAGGTAATCTCTGTTTTAATCTGCATATTAATAATCGTCGGTATAATACGAATTGTTTATGAACACAATACAAAGAAAGAAGAACGCGTTGCTAAAGAGCGCTTTGAATTAAGACAACAGGAGGTCAAACAAAAAGGAGGGCCGGCTGTTCAAATATTTAATGATACAGGCGAAATGGAAAAGATTTTTTACCCGAATCTTGCCACCTGTTCCCGTGTTAATTTAGCAACAGAGGATAACGTAAATTATGTAATTTATGGAATGAAAAAGGATAAATGCGTATTTGAGAAGTTTTCGCAGGCTTATTGTCTGCATTGTGAAACACCGGTGAAAGTTACAAAAAAATATTCGCAATCAGGGCTGCAAGCCGCCGGAACATATATTAACGAAATAAACAACAATCCTGAATATTGTAAAATCTCTATAGACAATCTTGAAAAGCCAAAGAAAAAAGATAAAAAAACTTCCGGCAATAAGGCTAAAAAGCAACATATTAAACACAATAGCAATAAAATAAGGAGATAATCATGGGCCAAAAAATGTTAAGTTTCATTATATGTATGATAATGGCTGCAGTATTTTTTGTAATTTCTTTTTCCGGGAAATATATAGACTGCCAGAAACAGCCCGATGGAGACATTTCATATAACAGACACGAAACAAATTCACTGCTAAAATCGGACAGTATAGGAAGAAGTGCACGCATAGACGAACATGTAAGAGATTTATACTGCAATAGTAAAACAAAAAGAACGCGTTCTAACGGAAAAACTTCCACAAAAACTTATTATATACTGTCAAGCCGTCAAGGAAGTACATCGTACTCAGATGAGATTGATACATTTAACTCAGACAGTGATTGCAGCAGATGTGCCGATGCAATAATGTCATACAAAAACAGTTCCGAAACAGAAAATTTAAGAATCACTTTGTCAAACGGGTCTTTGCTATGTAAGATTGTTGCTTTTGGTGTGCTAATTTTAGGATTCTTATTATTGTTTTCAAAAAATCTAAACGACATGACTCCGGAACAAAGAGCTGAGATTGAAAGACGTCAGCGGGAATTTCAGGAAAAGTTCGCGCAAAGGTTTAATAAATAGATTATAAGTCAGTAATTTTCTGACATAGACATAAGAAAAGGAGAAATTTAATGAGTGAGAGAAAAATTGCTTTAATTACAGGTGGTTCACGCGGTATTGGTTTAGCTTGCGCTATTGAATTAGCTAAGGCAGGATGCGATATCATTATCAATGATATTTGCGACGCTGAAAAAGCTCAGCCTGCATTAGACGAAATCAAGGCTTGCGGAGTTAACGCTTATTTCTACAGTTTTGACGTATCTGACGACAAAGCTGTTCAGGAAAATGTGGACAAGATGATTGCAGAACACGGCAAAATTGATATCTTGCTTAACAATGCAGGTATTACAAAAGACGGATTGTTTGTAAGAATGGATATGGAGCAGTGGGAAAGAGTTATTAAAATTAACTTAACTTCTGCATATTGCGTAACTCACGCAGTAATTAAATACATGATGAAAGCCCGTCAGGGTTCAATTATCAACATGTCAAGTATTGTAGGACGTCACGGTAACGCAGGTCAGGCAAACTATTCAGCTTCTAAAGCAGGTCTTATCGGCTTAACCCAGACTCT
>CALUSN010000115.1 GCA_944323435.1 Candidatus Gastranaerophilales bacterium
TCCGCAGGATTATAATGTTATTATATGTAATACAGAGCAGCAAAAAGAGCTTTCTAATCAAACCCTTGCCTACTTCGGGTTAAAGGCTGATGTTAATCTTGACTGCATGAGAGAAAATCAGTCTCTTTCGTCTGTTCAGGCTCGAATTTTAACAAGTTTAGACAAAGTTTTTTCAGAAAATAAAATTGATGCTGCAATTGTTCAAGGTGACACAATGACTGTACTTTGCGGCGCTTTGACAGCTTTTTATCATAAAATCCCGGTTTTTCATGTAGAAGCCGGATTAAGGTCATATGATATTTATGAACCGTTTCCGGAAGAGGTTATGCGCCAGATGACTTCAAGGGTTGCAGCGCTCCATTTTGCGCCTACGGGAGTGAACAGAGAAGCATTATTAAAAGAAAATATTGATTCAGATAAAATTCACATTGTAGGAAACACTGTTATTGACGCCCTTTTCTGTCTTTCGGATGAAGTTATTGAACAGTCGAGAAAATTTTATGCGGAAAACGGGATTCCGATTGATGACAAGCTGGTATTGATTACAGCGCATAGAAGAGAAAACCACGGAGAAAGAATAGACAGAATTATAGAAGCTATTTCTCATCTTGCTGAAAAATATTCTGACCACACATTTGTAATCCCGGTTCACCCGAACCCTAACGTAAAAAACAAAATACACGAAAGATTAGGACATTTCGACAACATCCATTTATTAACTCCGCTTGATTATCCGTATCTTGTATATTTGATGAAACATGCAAAACTTATACTTACGGACTCCGGCGGAATTCAGGAAGAAGCCCCTTCTTTTGCCTGCCCTACTCTTGTTATGAGATATGAAACAGAACGAAAAGAAGGTATTGAAGCCGGAGTATCCAAACTCGTCGGGGCTGATTATTACAAAATTCTTGAAGAGAGCGAAAAAATACTTTCTTCTTCTAAAGATTTAACAAGACTAAGAGCCCAAAACCCTTACGGAGACGGTAACGCGTCAAAAAGAATTGTCGGGATTATAAAAGATTTTTTCTGTAAATAGCAAAATTTTTATTCAGAACTTTTAATTATATATGGCTCAAAATATTAAAATTGTGAATAAAATGCTTCCTCAAGCACGGCTGCCATTTAGCCGGATAAAAGGAGATAATGTTCAAAGAAATATTATTTCTGATGAGTATAACAAGTTTTTTTACAAATATTTAAACAAACGCTGCCATAAAAGAAAATGCAGCTTGAAAGATTTTAGAAATGCTTTAGATAAAACATTATACCCGAACAGTATAAACTATCACATAGAAAAAGAAATAAGCAAACAGAATAACGGCAGTTTTGGAATTATTCCCCAATTAGCCCCCGGAGAAAACGGGGAAATTATTGTATATAATAGCGGCTACTGTTTTCTTTTACCGTTAAATAACAGAGAAGATACTATTCTTAGTAAATATACTGCATTTCATGAAGCAAGACATTTTTTTGACAATTTATGTAATCCAAAATACAGCAAATTACACTGCAAAAATCTGATAAATGACAAACATTATGATAAAACGGCAGATAAAATAAGAAGTTTATTTTTTGATAAAATGGATACAAAATTAAGGATTAAAAAATTTAAAACAAATACAGAAAATTTAATTTTAACCCTTCCGAATAATATAGCAATAGAGCTGCTGCAAAGTATAAGATACCGTCTTCAAACAGAAATAAATGCATATCGAGACGAAGTTAAATATATGATAAGAGACGGAAATTTTGTATCCGGATTTAATTTAGCTTTGTTTCTGAATCAAAACTGCAAATTTAAATCAAAATTAAAGTTTGCAGAAAATATGCTGAAGGATATTATAACAAAAGAAAGACAAAACCTTAAAAACAGGAATTCTTCCCGAGAAATTCAGCAAAATCCATAACTTTGTATCTGCCAAAAGAATACAAGCCCAGTGCTGCTTCGCAGCCGAGGCAGGAGGTTAAAACTATTTTAGCGCCGGATTTTACAATATCCCTATGTTTACTTTTGAATATTTGAGACATAATTTTGTACTCAGATATTTTAGAAATTCCGTTTAGACCGCAGCATTTGTCATAATTATCCATCTCGACATATTCAAGGTTTTCCGTATTATTCAAAATCCATTCAATATCGTCATAATTCTCAATATTGCAAGGCTTGTGAAAAGTCACCCTGAATTTTTTCTTAAGCTTTGGTTTTAAATCATTTTCCCTTATGTATTCAAAAATATTTCTGATATTTAAACCATCAATCTTGTAGCCTTTAAGCGTTTTTTCGCAGCTTGCGCAGGTTGTTACGATATCTTTAATATCGTATCTTTTTATAATATCTTCAAAACTTTTTTTGTAACTTTCGTAAGAATCCTTGTCCCCTCTTACATAAAAAGGAATTCCGCAGCATTGAAAATCAGGGGTTACAACTTCAACTCCGCATGAATTGAGAATTTTTATAACAGATTTACTGCCTTTGATTTTCCCGCTGCAGCCGCCAAAATAAATTACTTTCCGGGTAAATGTTTTGCTTTTATATTTACGCTTAAAGAGACTTAAGAGTTTTAGACCTAAACCAAAAATAAAAAATTTCTGGATAAATGATATAAATTTTTCCCGCCTGCTTCCGGCAAAATATTCAGCCTTAGCCGAAGCTATAATATCAACAACATCAATTCCGCTCGGGCAGAATTTTGAACATGCGCCGCATTTGAGGCACAAATCCAGATAGCGGTTTATTGTCCTTGACATTTTTAAATCGCCTTTTATAAGTCCTTTCAGCATAATAAACTGCCCGCGCGATACTGTGCAGTCGTTACCGGTAATTTTATAAATCGGACAAACCGACTGGCAAATCCCGCATTTAGAGCAGGAGTGGATTTCTTCTTTATACTCAGCTAATGATTTCATAATTACTATTTTAAAGCAAATAATTTTTGTAGTAAAATGAATATAAAAGTTAATGTCGGGTTAGTAAACCCGACCTACATTGAAAAAGTTACATTTAATTAATTCAATATTTGAACATTCACAATAAAAAATGCAGCTCAGGCTTTGCCTGACAAAAATATTAGCGTAATGGATTGCCGCGAAAATCAAAGATTTTCTCGCAATGACAGCTCTTTGGGAAGTAAACCCACAAGTGGTAGGGTGGGAAAAGCGTCAGCGTTCCCACCGGAATAGAAAAGTTATTGTCGGGCTAAAGTCCTACATATATTTCTTACTGGTATAGCGTCATTGCGAGGGAACAACCATTCAGCCCGAAGCAATCCAAACGAGGGAAACCCCTCACCCGCATCCGTAACTTTCGTGCTAACACTCAAGAACGGCTGCTCCCTCTCTTGGATTATTCGGGGTGTCGGAAAGTTCACAGCTTCCCTCCACCTTACGGGCTAGGCAAAGCCGTCGCCCTACCGAAAATCCGCTCTCCCACAAGGGGCGAGGGGAACAAAATTAAAACTCTATTCACCATTCACTAATCACTAAAAAAAGGAGTATAAAATGTCTGCAACAATCCAACAATCTCAAAAAGAATCCGACAGGCTTTCTGCCATAAGAACGATTGATTCTGAAATCAAAGCTATTGAAGAATTAAAACATTCGCTTGATGCAGACAGCCTTACGCAGGCTCTTGATTTTATGCAGAATTCTAAGGGCAGAATAATAATTACCGGCATGGGAAAATCAGGTCATATCGGTAAAAAAATTGCAGCTTCTTTTGCTTCAACCGGAACACCGTCATTTTTTGTACATCCGGCAGAAGCAAGCCACGGTGATTTAGGCATGATAACAGAGGACGATGTTGTAATTGCAATTTCAAACAGCGGAGAATCAAGAGAGTTAATAGATATTTTAAATTATTGCAAGCGTTTTGGGATAACCCTTATTGCAATAACCAAGAATCCTGAAAGCTCGCTTGGAAAAGCAGGAGATGTTGTTCTTGTTCTTCCGAATAACGGCGAAGCCTGTCCTCTCGGGTTAGCCCCGACAAGTTCAACAACTGCAACGCTTGTACTCGGAGACATACTTACGATAGGAATGCTGGAAAGAAAAGGCTTCTCAAAAGAGGACTTCAACGACAGGCATCCGGGCGGAAAACTCGGTGCTATTCTTAAGCGTGTATCAGACCTTATGCATACAGGACAGGAAATGCCTCTGCTGGATGAAAATTCCAACATGCAGGCTGTACTTTTAGAAATGACTTCAAAACGCTTAGGCTGCGTGGGATTTATTAACTCTCAAACGGGAGATTTAACCGGAATCCTGACAGACGGTGACTTGAGAAGATGCCTGTCATCTAAAATACTTGAAGAAAAAGCAGTTGATTTGATGACAAGAAATCCTAAGACGATTTCACCAAACGCAATGACAGCGGAAGCTTTAAAAATAATGCACGATAAAAAGATTACAAATCTCTTTGTTGTTGAAAACAACAAGCCTGTTGGGGTTATCCACATTCACGACTTGCTCAATAACGGGGTTGCATAATGAAACTTGAGGCAGAAAAAAAGTTTGCGGCAGGACTTTCTATATCCTCTAATGCAATTGTAATTCTCCTGAAAGTCATTGCAGGAATCCTCTCCGGAAGTATCAGTATAATATCCGAAGCCATTCATTCGCTTTCGGATTTTCTGGCATCCGTTCTGACCTTTTTTGCCGTAACCCGCTCCTCTGAGCCTGCTGATAAGGAACACCCTTTCGGACACGGAAAATATGAAGATATGTCCGGTTTTATTGAAGGCGGGCTGATTATTTTTGCCGGACTTTATATTATCTATGAAGCTTCAACAAAACTAATTTTCGGCTATCACATAAAATCAGAACCGACAATAGGTATTTTTGTCATGGCATTTGCGGTATTAGCAAATTTTCTCGTAAGCAGATACCTTTTTTATGTTGCCCGAAAGTCCGACTCAGTCTCGCTTTATGCGGATGCGCAGCACCTGAGCACTGATATATATTCAGCTCTCGGGGTTCTTATCGGATTAGTTTTAATTAAAATTACCGGAATTACTGCACTTGACCCGATTATCGCAATAATAGTCGCACTTATTATTTTAAAAGCAGGTTTTTCTATCTCAAAAGAAACTCTTAATAACCTTCTTGACGGCTCAATTCCTGCCGGTGATATTCAAAAAATAGAAGAAATCATAAAGAAAAACAATGTTATTAAAGGATACAAAAATATTAAAGGCAGAAAATCAGGTCAATATAAAGAAATTGAAATGACACTTTTGTTTAATCCCGATATGAAACTCCAGTGCTGCCATGCAATTTGCGACCAGATTGAAAATGAAATCAAATCAATAATGGACAATGTTTCCATAATAATCCATGCAGAACC
>CALUSN010000116.1 GCA_944323435.1 Candidatus Gastranaerophilales bacterium
TATAAAGTTGTCCTTATAGATACTGATTTAGGCTTAAGAAACCTTGATTTGCTATTAGGACTTGAAAATAGAATCGTTTACACAATTGTAGACGTTATTGAAGAGCGCTGCAAATTAAAACAAGCATTGGTTAAGGATAAAAAGAATCCTAATCTGTCACTTCTTGCGGCAGCACAAACACGCGACAAGAGTGCCGTAAATGCAGAGCAGTTAAAAGAAATTTGTGATACATTGAAAGAAGAAAACGACTTTGTTCTTATTGACTGTCCGGCAGGTATTGAGCAGGGATTCCAGAACGCTGTTGCCGGAGCAACAGAAGCAATTGTAGTTACAACTCCGGAAATGTCCGCAATCAGAGACGCTGATAGAATCATAGGACTTCTGGAAGCAAAAGAAGAAATCAAAAGCTATAAGCTTCTTTTAAACAGAGTCCGTCCGAGCCTTATTAAATCTAATGATATGATGAGCGTTGATGATGTTGTGGAAATTCTTTCCTGCCCGCTTATCGGTATAATACCGGAAGATACCGGAATTATTACATCAACAAATAAAGGTGAACCGATTGTTAATGATGAAGACGCTCTTGCAGGTAAAGCATACAGAAATGTTGCACAAAGAATCCTCGGTGAAGAAGTTCCGTTCTTAGATTTGGACGAGCCGAAAGGGTTTATGGCAAAAATTAAAAATGCGTTTGCAAAATTGAAAGCGAAGGTGTAAAATGGGACTTCTCTCTGATATTTATAATACAGTGGCTAAGTTCTTCCGCCCTCAAGAAGAACAGGGTGATGCTTCCAAGTCTGTTGCAACAAACAGATTGAAACTTGTATTAATGCAGGACAGGACAAATCTTACACCAAAAATTCTTGAACAAATGCGCGGTGAATTAATCGATTTGCTTTCCCGTTATGTAGAATTGGATAAAGAGCTTTTAGAGCTAAATTTTGAACAGGAAGGTGAGCAGGTGGCATTAATGCTTTCAATTCCGGTTATCAGAGCAAAAGATGAAGAAGAAATAGAAGCTGCTTTACGTGCAGAAGCCGAAAAACTTGAAACAAAGCTTGAAAATATCGAAGAAGATACTTCAACTGAAGAGATTAATACAAATGAAAATAATGAGTCTTTAGATGGGCAGGAGATTTCTGAAAACACAGGAATGTCTACTCCGGAAGAAATGAATTCAAATAAAAATCAAGAAGAAATTAAAGAAGAATGTCATTTTGAAGGATAAAGAATATTTATTAAAAGAGGGTCGGCTTTCTAAGAAAGCCGACCCCTTTTTTCTATATTTTCCAACTGTTAAGATATTCTTTCTGTTCAGGAGTAAGTGTATCAATAGAAATTCCCATAGATTCCAGTTTTAATTTCGCAATATCAATATCAACTGATTCCGGCAGTGTATAAAGTTTATTCTGTAATTTCCCTTTATTTTTAACTAAGAATTCAATTCCGAGAGCCTGATTTGCAAAGCTCATATCCATAACAGAGGCCGGATGTCCTTCTGCAGCAACAAGGTTAACCAATCTTCCTTCTGCAAGAACATATACAGACTTTCCATTTGCCAGTTTATATTCATCTAAAAACGGTCTGATGCGCTTAATTTCGACAGTATAAGATTTCAAATCAGGAACATTGACTTCATGATCAAAATGACCGGCATTGCAAAGGAATGCACCATCTTTCATGTCAAAAATATGCGGAATATCTACAACGTGTTTGTCACCAGTAACTGTTAAGAATATATCACCTTCTTTTGCAGCTTCTGCAATCGGCATAACCCTATAACCTTCCATTGCTGCTTCAAGCGCTTTTAACGGATCGACTTCACAGACAATAACATTTGCTCCCAATGCTTTAGCTCTTAACGCACATCCTTTTCCACACCATCCGTAACCTGAAATAACAACTGTTTTTCCTGCAATAAGGATATTTGCAGCTCTCATGATTCCGTCCATTGCGCTCTGGCCTGTACCGTAGCGGTTATCATACAAGTGCTTGGTAAGGCTTGTATTTACGCCAAGAGCCGGAAATCTCAATACTCCCTGATTTTCTAATGCTTGCAATCTTATTATACCTGTAGTTGTTTCTTCAGTTGATCCTATAATATGACTAGCAAGTTCAGGTCTTTCTGCGTGAAGAGTAGCAACAATATCACATCCGTCATCTATAATAATGTCAGGATTGTGGTCTAAAGCAGCTCTTACGTGTTCTCTGTATACTTCGACTGTTTCACCGGCGTAACCTAAAACAGGTATATCCCAGTATTTTACAAGAGCAGCCGCAACATCATCCTGCGTAGAGAGCGGATTTGAAGCAATTAAAACTCCGTCAGCCCCGCCATCCTTCATAACAGTACAAAGCGCTGCAGTTTCTTTTGTTACGTGAACACATGCAGACAATTTTAAACCTGCAAAAGGTTTTTCCTTCAAGAATCTTTCCCTGATTCTTCTTAGAACAGGCATATCCTTCATTGCCCATTCAATATTATTTTTTCCCTGCTCTGCAAGGTTAATATCCTTTATATCATACTTAAGCTGAGTCGTGTTCATAACAATCCTTTCTATTCTTTTAAATTTGCAACACTAACTGTATATATTTTATCATCAACATAAACAATTGCCCATCTTAACGGATTTATGTTGCGTTTTGTTAATTCCTGTTCGATATATTCTACAGTTGGAGTCTGTTTATTTTTTATTTCTATTAATTCTGAAATTACTTGCATAGTTATTCTATCTAAAAATATTATTTACTTTTTAACAAAATTTTATTATAAAAATTTACATTTAACTAGTGTGTGGATTCAATCAGCAATGACAAGAACTTAACGTTTTATTTTATCAGCTCCTCCATTCTTTCCGAACTACCATAATAATTGTGGAGGATTAATAAAACATTTTGAACTAATGAAAAATGCCCGAAAAATTTTTTCGGGCATAAAAATCAAATAAAAATAATATTGTGCATTAACCTTTCTTTGCGTATTTCAGAAATATCTGTTCCTTTGTCTGCATTAATTCTTCTACAATAAGCCACTTACCTGACGGCTGCTTTTCAAGAATCATATATGTTTTTAATTTGTAAGTCTCTCCGGAGGGTTGTCTTAAAGAAGATACTTTGTATTTGTTATCGGAAATCTTTGAAGCATCTATATTTGTATAACTGTTTGTATAGTGTCTTAATTTGGCGCCTGCCTGCCCGATTTTCATCTGGGTTATATATGTAGAAGTGTTTGTTTCCACATCTACGGTTGTTCCGTCAGGTTTTACTACCTGTCTTATTATTCTTGCTTTTGGAGAATACATCTCTGCAATAGTCGGGCTGTAGGTATTTGCTGCTTTTACATAATTATTGAAAAATTGCAGAGCTTCATCTTTATTATCTGCAAAAACAGACAGAGAAACTCCCGCAAAAACTATTAACAGTGCTAATATTTTCTTCATATTTACCTCTTCTGGTGTAACGAATTCCATTTATGATTTGTTCAAATTAATCTAAATCAGGAAGATCCCCTTTGACTTCTGCAACTTCATCCGAGTCAAGATGGAAAACTTTATGCAATCCTTCTACGGCTTTTTTAGCCTGATCTTCTGCAACAATACAGCTGATTTTAATTTCACTTGTGGAAATCATCTTTATATTTATACCCATATCCGCTAAAGTTTTAAACATCTTTGCGGCTATACCGGGGCGGTCAATCATGCCGGCGCCGACAATTGAAATTTTGGCAATCTTATCATCAACAAATACATTGCTAAATTCAAGTTCTTCTTTAACCTTTTCCATAATTTCAAGGGTTTTTTCTTTGTCGCCTTTATCTATGGTAAAAGCAATATCATTAGTATTCAGAGCCTTTCTTGCATAAGACTGGATAATCATATCAACAGAGATATTCTCTTTAGCCAGTCCGTTAAACAAAACCGCAGCCGTTCCCGGATTATCTTTTACATCGCAGACAACAACTCTCAATTGTGATAAATCCGATGCAACACCGGTTACAGGTTTGTGTAATTCCATTTCATCAACTCCTACTATTAAAGTTCCTAAATTATCCAGTTTAAATGTGCTTCTGACTCTTATCGGCACATTGTATTGTTTTGCAGTTTCAACAGCTCTCGGGTGAAGTACATTTGCCCCGACTCTTGCAAGTTCCAGCATTTCTTCATAAGAAATTACATCAAGTCTTGAAGCATGCGGAACTATTCTCGGATCGGTCGTATAAACGCCTTCAACGTCTGTATATATATCACATCTTTCAGCGTCTAATGCTCCGGCGAGTGCTACGGCAGAAGTGTCAGAGCCGCCTCTTCCGAGAGTTGTAATTTCCAGATCATCAGTTACTCCCTGAAAGCCCGCAACAACAACCACTTCACCTCTTTCAAGATGACTTTTGATTTTATCTGTTTTTATATTAATAATTCTTGCTTTAGAATGCACTTTTTCAGTCATAATTCCGACCTGAACAGCATTCATACTTACAGCAGGACAGCCCTGCGCCTGAAGAGCCATTGCAAGGAGTGCAATAGAAACGCCTTCTCCTGTAGAAAGCAGCATATCCATCTCTCTTGATGAAGGAGTTTCGGAAATCTCTTTTGCCATTTTTACAAGATAATCAGTCGTGTGTCCCATTGCAGAAACTACAACAACAACATCATGCCCCTGCTCTCGCTCTTTTATAACGGCTTTTGCTACATTTTTGATTTTGTCAGTGTCAGCAACCGAAGTTCCCCCGAATTTCTGAACTATTAATTTTTTCATTATTTTCTACCTGCTATATACGTTACTATTATATAAACAAATAAAATCTTTGACAATAAGAGAATGTTGTAATTTTGTACATAATTTTAAAATATTAGTACTAAAATTCGAGTTCCGAACAACAGCAGCCCGACAATCACGCTTATTAATGTCGCAAACATAACAGCACCTGCTGATATATCTTTAGCCATGCCGACCATTCGGGAATATCTGTTGTGATATATTGAATCAAGTGTAAATTCAATTGCAGTGTTAAGCATTTCAGAAACAATTACCAATCCTATAACAAATAGAAGTATGCAGAATTCAATCGGGGAAAATTTCAAACACATTGCCGCAAATAAGACAAGAAGCGCTATACAGATATGAATTCGGATATTCAATTCGCTTTTTAAAACAAGTCTGAATCCTTTTCTTGCATTTTTGAAAGTATTATTAAATCCCTGAGACTTAAATTTTGTCATATTCGATACACTCCAGAGCTTTTCGCTGTTCCCTTATAACAAAATTGTATTCTTCTTCGTCTCTGTGGTCAAATCCCAGTAAGTGCATAAG
>CALUSN010000117.1 GCA_944323435.1 Candidatus Gastranaerophilales bacterium
TCTTTATTTGGGCTTTAATATTTTACATAGGAATTGCAAATACTGTTTTCAGACTCAAAACTACGGACGAACTTATCAGTCTTGCGCCGGTCAATTGTGAAATATCAGGACAAATAATCTCAATTCCGCAGAATAAAGACGCGGATAAACAAAGGTTTTTCTTTAAGGTTAATAAAGTCAGGTATGATAATATTGTAAAGACATTTGACGGCGAAAAGACTCTTGTTACTTTAAATACGGCAGAAAAGTTGAAAATATATGACTATTACAAAATCAAAGGGCGTCTATCTCCTCCTTTTAAAGCCGGCAACCCCTCACAATTTGATTATGGAAATTATTTGAGAAATTTCAGTGTTTATGCGGTTTTCTACGGGGCAAGAGATTCTGAGCCTGTTCGTTTGGACAGCCCGCATTCTCTCGTAGAAAAGTCTCTTCAGGGAATTAATGATTTCAGAGAAAGGATAATACAAAAGCATTCAAAATATTTAACAAGTCCGAATCTTGAAATTTTGGGCGGTATTGTGTTCGGTGATGATGCGGTATCTCCGCCGGAGAATATCAAACAGTCTTTTGTAAACTCGGGCTTGCTGCATATTCTCGCGGCTTCCGGCATGAATGTCGCTTTTATCTTTTCATTCTTCTTTTTCCTGTTTTCAACTCTCAGGATAAATTACAAAGTCAATATCTCTATAGGTATTTTGATGGTAATTGTGTACTCTCTTATGACAGGTTTAGGCGCTTCTGTTGTAAGAGCAGCGTGTATGCTGGTTTTTGTCTTGATAGGAAAACTTATTGACCGTGACGCGAACAGTATTGCACTTTTGGGGTTTGTTGCGTTTTTAATGCTTCTTTATAATCCGATGTATATTAATGATGTCGGGTTCCAGCTATCTTTTATTGTAACTTTCGGGCTTCTGGTTACAACTCCGTACCTTTTGAAGAGTAAGTATAAAATCGTAAACTGGCTTACGGGAACTGTCAGCGTACCTATTATTGCTCAGCTCTGGGTAATTCCTGTTCAAATCTTTTACTTTAATAACATAAGCTTATATTCAGTTTTCGCCAACATAATGAGCGTTCCGATTCTTTCCGTGATAAGCTTCGGCGGCTTTGTAAGCTCTCTTCTCTCAACTGTTACACCGGATTTTGTTCTTCAAGGGGCTGATTTTGTACTAAATCCGATGATTACAATTCTTGTAAATATCTCCGATTTCTGGGGAAAGCTTCCGCATGCTGCTATGCAGACAACTCATCCTTATGTATTTCAACTAATACTTTATTATGCAATTTTGCTTAATGCTACAGCATTTCTAAATAAAGAAATCAGAGAAAAATATTTGAAAATTCTTAAGATAACTCTTCCGGTAATGCTTGCAGTTCTTCTTGCTTCAACAATATCAATACCTAATCACAATCTGGAAATCACTGCTTTTGATGTCGGAAATGCTGACGCTTTTCTTATCAAAACACCTAACAATAAGTATATGATGATTGATACAGGAAAGAGCGGATATAACGGAGGAAAGTCTCAGGCAGAATTTTTGATTCTCAAATATTTAAAAGACAGAGGTATAAAAGAAATTGATACGATTATTGTGACTCACTTTGATAATGACCATTGCGGCGGAGCAGTTGATTTGATAAGGGGAGTGAAGGTAAATAATTTGTACGTAAATTCTCTGAACCACAACTCTTATGCGGCAAAATACATTTATAAAACGGCTGAAAGTAAAGATGTTAATCTCATACTTGCGCAAAATAAGCAGGAGGTTATAAACGAAAACGGACTTTCTGTTACAAATTATATAACGCCGCAAATAGAAGGTGTCGGGGATAATGAAGCTTCTATATTGACTCTTGTAAGCTATAAGAATTTCAAAATGCTATTTACCGGCGATTCCGGAATTAAAACTTATGAAAAACTAAAGCAGGATTTACCTTCTCCCGTAACTGTTCTGAAAGTCGGGCATCACGGAGCTTCAGGTGTTGTTACAAAAGAAATGCTTAAGAATTTAAATCCGGAATATGCGATAATCTCAGTCGGAGCAAATAAATTCGGGCATCCGTCTGTAAGAACTATAGAAACACTTAGGGAAATTAAAATTCTGCGTACGGATATCAATAATTCAATAAAATTTATTATTAATGATGAAGGGTTTAAAACAAAGGTATTTGATATAAAAAAGAAAAAGTATGTAGTTATAAAATAATGTTACAAATCAGAGTCCTAAATCCATAAATGGTCTAAATTTAATAAACGATATTAAAATAACGATTAATCCTAAAATTGTAAGCAAAATAAGACCGGAAATAATAGTACAATACCATTTTGATTCTCCGTACCGGCTGTTTATATAATTATAGATTTTAGATATTACAAAAAGCCAAACAACAGATATTATATACAAAGGAATTGTTTTGACTCTATAATAAGGTTCCAATATTATACCTCAGGATTAGAACTGATTATGGACGTCTGTTCTCCATCGGTCATATCATCAGTACTGCAGCCGCTTGACGGAATTGTCACGTCATCATCTTTGTCTGTATTGACTATTTTGTTTACAGAAACAACTGTATCATTGTCAACAAGATTCTGTGCTCTGACTCCTGTTGCAGGTCTGCCCTGACAGGATATATCACCGGCTTTTATTCTTGTTACAATACCGTTTGCGGTAACGAGCATGATTTCATCATTCTCATCAACGATTGTTAAAGCAACAAGCCTTGACATATTAGATTTAAACTTAGTTGCAATTAACCCTATACCGCCTCTGTTCTGGGTTCTGAATTCTGATAATTTTGTACGTTTACCAAAACCGTCTGATGTTACAACAAGAAGGTCTGCATCATAATTTCTCGGAACAATATCACATCCGATAATTGTATCGGCTGCTCTTAGTTTCATAGAAGTAACACCTCTTGCGCTTCTGCCCAGCGGTCTTAAATCTTCAATCGGGAATCTGATTGCCATACCGCAGGAAGTTCCGATTATAATTTCATCATTAGCTTTTGCAAGCTTAACCCAGTTTAATCTGTCACCTTCTTCAAGGGATATTGCAATAATACCGCTTCTTCTTATACTTGCAAAGTTATCAAGTTCTATTCTCTTAATGAAACCTTTTTGAGTCAGCATTATGAGATTCAAATCATGAGAAAAATTACTTACAGGGACAACAGCCGTAATAGTCTCACCCTGCTCTATTGGAAGAACATTTACAATCGGAAGTCCTTTGGATTGTCTGCCGCCTTCCGGGAAGTCATATACATTCAGGCTGTATACAATACCTTTTGAAGAGAAGAACAATACTTTATCATGCATCATGGCAGTGAAGAAGTGCTGGATATCATCGTCATCTTTTGTTTTCATGCCGGCTTTGCCGCGTGTTGCACGGTTTTGGCGCTCAAATGTATCCAGTGCAATTCTCTTTAGATATCCCTGATGTGTAATAAATACAGCCATCGGTGTATTCGGAGTCAAATCCTCTATTGTAACTTCGCCCTGCTCAGGTACAATTTGAGTCTTTCTGTCATCACCGTATTTTTCTTTATCTTCCAGAAGTTCTGCCTTGATTATATCCAGAACTTTTTGTCTGTCAGCTAATATTTCTTCGTATTCAGAAATTTTCTTAAGAAGTTCATCGTATTCGTTCTTAATCTTATCCTGCTCTAATCCTGTTAATCTTCTCAATTGCATTTCAAGGATTGCATTTGCCTGATCAACATCAAGCCCGAATCTGCTCATCAATCCGACTCTTGCATCATCTGTTGTTTTGGATTTTTTGATGAGTTCAATGACTTCATCTAATGACCCTAAAGCAATCAATAAACCTGCTAAAATATGTGCTCTGATTTTTGCTTTCTTTAAGAAGTAAATAGTTCTTCTTGTAACAATTTCAACCCTGTGCTCAACAAACTCATTCAAGACTTCATAAAGATTCAAAAGTCTCGGCTGCTTTCCGCAGAGTGTAACCATGTTTACACCAAATGTTGTAGCAAGCTGGGTATACTTAAACAGGTTATTTTTCACAACTTCCGGTTTAGCGTCTCGTTTAAGTTCAATAACGATGCGCATGCCCTCTCTGTCAGATTCATCTCTTATGTCGGAAATTCCGTTAATTTTCTGTTCTTTAACCAAATCTGCTATTTTTTGGATGAGCATAGATTTGTTAACCTGATAAGGAATTTCCGTGACAATAATTGCCGTTCTGGTCTGTCGGCCTGCGCCGCCAGGAATTTCTTCAATTGTTGCAACCGCAGACATCTTGATAGAGCCTCTTCCGGTTTCATAAGCCTGCTTGATATCATTCAGACCTACAATTGTTGCAGCAGTAGGAAAATCAGGACCTTTAATGTATTCCATCAATCCTGCAACTGTAATTTGCGGGTTATCAATAAGTGCAATCGTTCCGTCAACAACTTCTCTTAAGTTGTGAGGCGGGATGTTTGTTGCCATGCCGACAGCAATGCCGGAAGAGCCGTTTAACAATAGCATCGGGAGTCTTACCGGAAGAACTGACGGTTCTTCTAAGGAACCGTCGAAGTTCGGTTCAAAATCAACTGTTTCGCAGTCAATATCAGCAAGCATGGATGTTGTAATTTTGTGCATTCTGGCTTCTGTATAACGCATTGCAGCAGCGCCGTCACCGTCAACTGAACCAAAGTTTCCATGCCCGTCAACAACAAGATATCGGGTGTTAAAGTCCTGAGCAAGACGTACAAGTGCTTCATAAACAGAACTATCACCGTGCGGATGGTATTTACCGAGAACCTCACCAACTATACGGGCACATTTCTTAAACGGCTTATCAGGAGTCATTCCAAGTTCATTCATAGCGTATAAAATACGTCTGTGAACCGGTTTTAATCCGTCTCTTACATCAGGAAGCGCACGACCAACGATTACACTCATAGCATAATCGATATAGCACTTCTTCATTTCTTCTCTTATATTAACCGGTACAATTTTACCGTCTGAAAACATATTTTGTTGAGCCAAAATCCTTCTCCTCTATCCCTCTATATAAATATATTAGCACAAAAAACATTAGTGTAAAGCAATAGTACTGTTGTTACATGTCTAAATTATTTAATCTTTATATACTTCTTAAATCCAGTATTAATAATGTTTTAAGGTTTGTAAAATTTTGTTTAAATAAGGCAATTTTTCAAAAGAAAAATACTTTATATAAATGTAAGGGATAAATAA
>CALUSN010000118.1 GCA_944323435.1 Candidatus Gastranaerophilales bacterium
TTAACCCTTGACAGCCCCGTCGTTTTCGCCTGAAATAAAATATCTTTGCATAAAAAGAAAGAAAATAATTATAGGAATGGTTGAAATTATTGACCCTGCCGCAATAAATCTCCAGTTAGACGAGAACATTCCCTGCAAATTGTTTATTCCGACCGGAAGAGTGTACATTGCGTCTTTTGTGAGCATAATACTCGGCCATAAGAATTCCCCCCACGAGCCGATAAACGTAAACACCGCAAGAACCGCAAGAGTCGGTTTAACCATAGGGATTACAACCCTTGCAAACATCTGAAAAACATTACATCCGTCAACAATTGCCGCCTCTTCAACTTCTCTGGGAACTTTCAAAAATGCCTGACGCATAAGAAATATTCCGAACGCACTCACCGCAAACGGCATTACAAGCCCTATGTAGCCCATAACATTATTAACACTGTCCGTCAGATGAAGCTTAAGGGTTATAATATACACGGGAAGCATTATTGCCTGAAAAGGTATCATTATTGTAGCAAGAATTGAAAAAAATACAATCTTTTTGCCCCTGAAATTCATTCTTGCTAAAGGATAAGCGGCAAGCGATGATAAAACCAGGTTCAGTATAACGGTAAGCGCCGCAACAATAACACTGTTCCAGAAATATCCCATAAAATTTACCCTGCCCCAGACGTCAATATAGTTAGCAAAAGTAAAATCAGAAGGGATAAGTTTTGGCGGATACGCAAAAATATCCTCACTTAAACCTTTCAATGATGTCGATGTCAGCCAGATAAACGGAAATATTGACAGAAGCGATACCAGAATTAGGATTGTATGTATTGCGGTTTTTGATAATATTTTTTTGAACATATTATTTGCGTGAAAAGTAAGGTATAAAGTGAGTACTAACGAGTATATTCTATTATTTTTCATTTTTATTCAATTGTCAAATTTGTTTAAGATTGTATCGGGCTAAAGCCCGACCTATATTTTTGCTGATTCGCCCCATCAGATAATTTGATGCGGTAATCTTTGATTTACCGCATCCTGCGTCTACTGGTTGTTTACTGTTTTTAGGGGACGTTTCATACTAACCCCAAAATAGCAATATGGATTGCCGCGAAAATCAAAGATTTTCTCGCAATGACGGCACTCCGGCAGGTAAATCTACAAACCTCATATCATTGCGAGGGAACAGCCATTCAGTCCGAAGCAATCCAGAATAAATATGACAATTAAATAAAAATGGATTGCCATTTTCTCGAAATGACAGGTTGTGGATTGCCACGGCGCTCACGCGCCTCGCAATGACGCCCGACTGGTTGTGTTGGCTACTAGCTCAAACATTTACCCCCGCAATGACGCCCGATTTGTAGTAATAGCCGGTGTAGGGTGGGAAAAGCGTTAGCGTTCCCGCCGGAATAGAAAAGTTATTGTCAGGTAAAACCTGACGTATACAATTGTTTGTATTGTAACCGGTCGGTTTGCCGTCATTCTGAACCCGATGGCAGTTTAAGGGTGAAGAATCCCTTAAACTAATTATCGTCCTCGCCGCCGGCTTCTTCTTTTTTGAACAGGTTTTTAATCTTATACCTGAAAGTTTTCTTCTCAGCCTCAACTTCCTGAACAACTTCCTCAATTGTTGCTGCTTCGCTGCCTTCAACCGGCTCAGGAATTGAATTTACGTATTCAACCGCTTCTTCGTATTCACTTTCTGTTGCAAGCCACTTGAACGATTTTACGAGTGTAAGCGGTTTTGCAGCGTCTCCTCTGACTACTAGCTGGAATTTGGTTGCTGCATTATCCACGTATTTGTTTGCAAAACTCGGAATTGCATTAATTTCTTCTTCAGGAAGCATTACACAAAAGATTGAAAACGCTTTTGCGGTTACAATATTCAAGCTTGCAGCGCTGTTGAGCAAATTAGCCGGATTGATTGCACCGAGCGGTCCTAAGAGATTAGAAACTAAAGATGCCATTCTTGCTCTCACGCTCATATCCGCATAATTTCTCAATATATCAAAGTCGCCGGAAATATACAGGCTCAAAATATCACCCAGAGAAGTTATCGGATTAATATTACAAACTCCGTCATTAAAACTCAACGTTCCTTTTAATTCCGAAAAGTGCGTTGTATCAATGGTTGTAAGTCCGCTTATAATTCCGCCGAGCGCTGTCTGGAAGAGCTGGGATTCTCTTATGTTTTCCGCAATAATAAGATTTTCAAGTTTGCCGAAAGGTCCGAACTGCCCGTCTTTAACTTTAAAGTTAACACGCCCTCTCAAACTTTTTACCTGCTCTTCAAAAGTTGTTCCCTTTAATGAAATATCTGTATCAAAGGAGGCGGTTCCCGATAAAGTATCTTTCATGCCGCAAGCGTCCAGAAGTGCTTTTTTGACATCAACCCCGTTACCCTCAACCGCAATATTCAAAAGCATTGAAATCAGGTTTACGGAAATATTTCCTCTTACTCTGCCGTTAAAGACATTTGTCTTGAGGTTTCTTATATAAAATACATTATTTGCTAAAGCAATTTTGGAAGTCGTATTTTTAATATCAATTTTGCCTGTAATAATTCGTGCAAAATCAATATTTCCGTCTTTTATTTCAACCGGAATATCATTAGGCTCTGAATTTGAAGGCTTTGAATTACTTTTCGGGACATAAGCCATGGCTTTTTCGCTAACTTTCATAAGCTTGTCAAGATTAAAGTATCCGGATTTTACGTCAAGATTTAATATATTCAAAACTTTTGACGGAAGCAGGCTGATTTTTGAATTAACCTGAATGTCGGATTCGTTGAGGATTAAATCTTTGATTACAAAATCAGCGCTATGTCCTTTAAAATCCAGATTAGCGTCTCTTAGCGAAAGCATAAGCTCCGGAATTGAAAGGTTTGCAACATCAAACCCGCCGCGCATTCTCGGGGCTGCAAGTTCTCCCAAAACGTAGGCTCTGCCTTTCAACTCGAACGCTGATTCGGGAAATGCATAAATCTTGCCTTTGAGAGTTTCAGGAATCGTGATTTTGATTAAATTAATTCTGTCTTTTTCAACCGTACCGTCAATCCCGAGAACTTCCGTCAGGTTAACAACTTCGTTTCCTTTTTCGTCAACGCTTACTATACGTTTAAATATACCGGTTTTCTTAATTTTTATTCTGTTAGGCTTAAAGTCAATTACACTCTGCAAAGCTATATTTTGCCCGGCAATATTTCCGAAATCAACAGGTGTAATGAAGTTTTCTTTGTCACAAAGCGCCTGCAAAAAGAGCGTCTGTTTTAATTTATCTCCCTCAACGGTTAATTTTACCGGAATTGAGCCTTTTGAATGTATAAAAGGTTTAAACTCTTTTCCGATTAGTTTAATTAAATCGTTTGTATCAACATTTCCCTGCAATAAGAAGTTTATTGAGTCAAGGTTCTGGTAATCAACAATTCCGCCGCCGTATTTAAGATTTGTTTTGTCATTTAAAAGAATCGAATTTTCTTTGATATTAATGTTGTTGTCCGCAACTTCAATATTCAACTCCGGAATTGCAATCCCGGAGCCGGTTTTAGGGAATGATAAATTCAGGTTTTTATTATTGATTTTTCCTGTCTGTTCTTTTGAGTTAACAAAAAACTCGCCGGATAACTGTCCGTTTGTTATGTTTAGGTTCTTATCCGAGATATTCAAATTACTCAGAGCAAACCTTACGCCGGAAACCGCTTCTTTTAATTTCCCGCTCAAACCTAAATCAAGCGAGGCAAGTCCGGATTTGAAGTTGTATGTTTTTCTCAAACTCTCCGGCGCAAATGCGTTAAACAGAGCCGGAAGCGGGATTTTATCAGCTTTAATTTTAATATCCGCAACGGATTTTTCATCAATTTTGCCGTCAATATATAAAGGCGCATTTCCGATTAAAATGCTCGAATTTCTTATATCAAGAATATTGTCATTGAGTTTGATGTCAATATTCCCGCCTGATAAGACTTTGCCGAGGTTTCTCACGCTCACGCCGCCGTCTTTAATCATAACAGAACCTTCGGAATTCCATTTTTTGAAGTTGGTTTTGATGCAGCAATCAGCATTCAAATACCCTTCCGCCTTGATTTGCGCAAGTTCGTTTCTTACTGAAAGCGAATCCAGAACAGCTTTTGCAAGTATTACCATATCTTCAAATTTTATTGTGCCGGTTTTTATTCTCATATCCATTCTCGGACGGCTGCCATAGTTCAAACTGCCGAGCAATTGGATATACTGGTCTTTGACCGGATAAATATTTGTATCCAGACTAACCTGTGTTCCGAAAGTTTTAGCTTTAAGATAACTTTCAGGCAGAACAAGGTGTGAAATTTTCAAAGTTATGTTGTCGATATTAAAATATCCGTAAGAAGATAATTTGTTTTTGTGGTTTCTGACCCTTAATTTTGTATCAAGATTTGCTTTCAAATCATAATTTCTGTACATTGTAACAGGGTTTACAAAAGCAATATCGATTCTTTCTGCCGGATCATCCTCTTTATCAAGCTTTGTTCCGAATTTTGGCAAAAAGGTATTTATATCAATATTGGCAGTAATATTTTTGTTTTCATCACTGTATAATTCCGCATAAGTCTTGAGTTTTGCGGTTTTACCGTTAAAGTATCCGAAAGTTAATTCTTCCCCTCTGAGGTTTAAGAAATGTTTGGATTTTAAATCATTAACAAGAATCCTGTAGTTATAAAGTTTTACATTAGGAACTTTTATTCTTATCCAAGCCGGATTAAATTTAAATTTGCCGTCATCAAGTTTGGAAGTCTGACCTTCAACTTCAAGTTTCCGTTCTTTTCCGGCATTCAGCTTTTGTTCTATGAGTTTGACAATCTTGAAGTTTTCATCGTTTATAATTTCAAGATTAATAAACGGGGATTCGACTTCCAGACAGGAGACTTTTGCGGTAAGAAGCAAAATACTCGGGAGCGCAACTCTTGCCTGAATTTTGTCTGCCGAAAATAAGGTTGAATCATCCGGAAGTCTTACGCTTATATCGTCCGCTTTAAATCCGATACCCAAAAGCGGCGTTGTAACGACTTTTGCGTTATAAAAATCAAGTTTCAGCTTTGCCTGCTCTTCAACGAGTTTCTGGATTGCAGCTTTATAATTCTCGATTTTAATTACATTTGGAAGAACAAACAAAAAACAAAGATAAATCAGTACAACAATACCTAAAAATA
>CALUSN010000119.1 GCA_944323435.1 Candidatus Gastranaerophilales bacterium
TTTTCTTCATCTGCCTCTATTGTATATCCGCCCTGATTTTTGTAATCAGCAACAACCTCTTTCAGGGCAATTTCTTCAGGTGAAAGCATTTCACCGGCTTTTTCTTTTGCTCTGATTTCCTGATACATGCCGGCAACCATCTCATGTGCGGTCTTGTCGTATGTCAAAACTGCAGATTTTTTGTTACCATCAGCATCATACAAAAGTGCTCTTAGGGCATCTGCATTTTTGGTAAGCAGAATATCCTGAACAAAGGCTTTATAATCATCGGATTTTCTGTCAACATAATTGTCATCTCTGAGTTTTTCCGCAACATTTCTGATTACCTGAATATTGCCGCCTGATATTGCTACAAGTTCTTTTAATGCAGCAAGGTTTTCAGCCTTTCTTGCAGCTGCCGCTTCTTCTGTCTCTCCTTCCTGAGCCGGTTTAACTTTTGCAACTGCTGCATCAAAGGCGTTTGCCATCTGTTGAACTTCTTCAATAGATTCTCCTGATAATTTAACATTGTTAGTCAAACTTCTATCTTCTTCCAAATACATTGTTTGGTATACAATTTTATCTCCGACAGTATATTTTTGAATACTTCCGCCTTCTTCATATTTCGGGTCTGTTTTGCTTTCAAGTTCATTTCCGTCTTTATCTACAGGAATTCCTGTTCCTTCAACTCCGTTAGAAGTAACTGTTATTTCTGATTCTTTGCCTTCTAACGCTGCAGCCTGTTTGCCATCATTTCCGCCGGAAATGCGCCTTCCGGTTGCCGGAGTTGCGCCGCTAAATGCAGCCGCCGAATCATTTTCAGCTTCTTTTACCTTCTGAACGCCTTCCTGAGTTAATTTATAAATTAATTTTGCGCCGATTCTGATAGTGTTAACATCATTGAGATTATTTAAGTTTGCAAGCTGCGCAATACGGTCGTTAATTGATTTATAATTAGTCGGCAAGCCCTCTTTTTCAAGAGTCTTTTTAGCAATAGTATATAAATTGTCGCCTCTTTTAACTTCCCATAGCTCTGCTTCGCCGTTTTCATAATAACTTTTTAAAGTTTCATTGTCATAGCGGTTTCGCATAACCTGCATCGCATCATTGAATGCCTTCCTTGGTGTACGACCGTCATCTGCAAGTTCTACCTTGTAATTATTTTCTGAAAGTCTTGTTTTAAGCCCGTCAAGTTCATTCTCATCCAGTGTGCCGTTATTATTACGGTCTAAACCTTCAAAAATATTGCCAGCATTTTCTCCAAGCCTGGTTTTGATATCTTCAATCCTGTCTCCGGCTTTTATATTGACAACTGTACCATCACCTAAAGTAACATTTAAACCTGCCATACGTATAATCTCCTTTGATTATTCCTTACATCTGATTTAATACAACGGCATTTTTTTGAAAAACTTTAGTATTATGATAAATATATTTACAATTCGTTACAATACAAATTGAGTTTTACAACTTAATTTCTTGAATAAAAAATAATTAATAATCGTTACGACCTTTTGACTTAAGATATTCTCTTATCTGATTTAGAGAAAATTGTATAATTCTTGTTATTCTGGAAGGAGAAAGACCTACCATTGTAGCAATATCTTTTGCCTGCATGTTTCTATAAAAACGATATTCAACAACAGTTCTTTCTTTTTGCGGCAGTTTTGCGATAGCCTGTTTTATAAGACGGCTCATTTCAACAATTTCGGCTTTTTCATCCGGCATAGCTGAAGGATCTTTTATAAAATCAAACGGAGATGCGTTGTCAGTTGCAGCCGCAGCCAACCCGTCAATGGATAAAATTGTTTCATAAACAGCTTCCCTTACCTTTGTCGGAGAAATAGCAAACCCCATATCCTCTGAATCGTCATTGGAATTAACAGTCTCTGAGACATAACTGCTCTCATCCTCTCCATCCTCTTTTTTATGTTTTAAAGTATACCACTTATAACGATGTCTTAATTCATTACGTATGGCCCATTTTACGGCAGTCGCGATGTAGGCATCATTATATCTGGCAAGCTGCTCGTCTGTTTTTCCTTTAATTAAAGTTTGCACGGCAATTACGCCTATACTAACCAGTTCTTCATATTCTATCATGTGGTTTGGTACACGCCTGTGCTCAACTCTTGCTACTTTTTGTACAATACCAATGTATTGTTTAATTAAAGTCTTATTATCCATCTTTTCTTATTGAACTAACCTTATTTTATCTTACCTTGATTTTGATATTTTTTCAAGAGATTCAATCAAATTTGACCGTAAAAAAAGAGAAGGCATTTACCTTCTCTTTTCTGAAATAATAATTTTTAATCCAAGCATTTATTAATATCTTCAAATATCAAATCAGGAGTCAGATGATATTTTACATATAATTCTTCTAACGGAACCCTGTCCGAAAATTCTTTTTTCGCACCGAAATTTAAGACTTTCATTCCCGTTCCTCCGAAATAAGATGCGATTTTTTCACCAAATCCGCCTTCAAGAACACCATCCTCCAGAGTTACAACCAGACTATGATTATCTTTTAAAGAATCCATCAATTCTTCATCAATTCCGGTTATAAAACGGGGATTGATTAATGTTGCAGATATTCCTAGATTTTTTTTCAGTAGAATCTTTACTTTTTCACCCAGATTAAAGAAATTACCAAGCCCCAGAATAGCTACTTTTGAGCCCTGTTCGACAACTTTATATTTATTCAGAACAGAATAATCTGTTTTATCTTCTATTCCGCTGCTTATGACACCTGCTGCAGGAACTCTGATTACAACAGAATGCTCATCTTGTGTTATAGCCCAGTCCAACATAGAGAGATACTCTTCTTTATTAACCGGCGCCAGATATACAAGATTCGGAATATTTGCAATAAGCGGAATATCATATTTTGTAAGGTGAGTCGCATCGGCACCGGTAATACCACCCCAGTAAACAAGGATTACAGCCGGATTATTATTCAACGCCAAATCCTGCGACAACTGATCGTAGGCTCTCTGTACAAAAGAACTCATAATTGCCAGAATTGGTTTTGCACCGTTTTTTGCAAGACCTGATGCAAACGCGACTGCATGCTGCTCTGCAATTCCGGTATCAACATAATTTTTCCCTAATTTTTCTCTAAATTCTTTTGTAAAACCGCTCACTCCCGGGGTTGCTGGAGAAATTGCTATTATGCGATTGTCTTTAGCGTATTTATCCAATATGTAATCAGTAGTAATACTCTCATAACTCTCAGGGTTATTTCCCAAAGCAGCCGGTTTATTATCTAATGCTCCTGGAACAATCCAGTGAAAACTTTCTTTATCATTTTCTGCTGCAGGAAGTCCTTTCCCTTTAAGTGTATGAATATGAACAACAACCGGATGATTTATATCTTTTACATTATTGAAAGCTTCAACAAGAGCGCTTACATTATTACCTTCTTCAACATAGTAATAATCAAACCCCAGAGATTTAAAGAAATTACACTCTGCCTGACCGTTTGTATCCCGTAACAATTTTAAGTTTGCGTATAATCCGCCCTGATTTTCTGCAATTGACATGTCGTTGTCATTAATTACAACAATAATATTACTATTAAGAACTGCTGCATTATCAAGACCTTCAAAAGCTTCTCCGCCGCTTAATGAACCGTCGCCAATCAAAGCAATAACATTTTCATCTCCGCCTCTCAAATCTCTTGCTTTTGCAAGTCCTGCGGCGAGACTGACAGAGGTTGATGTATGCCCGATTTTGAACAAATCATATTCGCTTTCTTCGGGAGCTGTATAGCCTGTATATTTAAGATATTTTGCGGGATCTGTAAAACCTTCTTTTCTTCCTGTCAAAATTTTATGAGGATAACATTGATGTGATACGTCAAAAACAAGTTTATCCTTAGGGGCATTAAACACGTAATGAAGCGCAATTGTTGCTTCTACAATACCAAGATTCGGCCCAAGATGTCCGCCTGTAGTATTAACTTTTTTCACTATCAAACTGCGAATCTCATCTGCTAAAATGTTCATCTCCTCTATACTTAATTTCTTCAAATCCTGCGGTGTGTTTACTTTGTCCAGTACCATAAGTGTTGATTCCATATATATTGCTCCTTTCTTCTTATAATATAGTACAACCTGAGTGCAGCTATCAGTCAAGGGTTGTTTTTTAAATTTCTTTTTTTGGTATAATGAATTTAACGGGTATATTAAAGGAGAAATTATGCTGGAATTATTAAAGAAAAGTGCTATGGAACAGTCTAAGGCGCTTAAGAATAAAGAAATTTCCGCTGTAGAGCTTACAAAAGCATCTTTAGAGAGAATTAAATCGATTGATGAAAAAATCGGGGCTTTTAATTCTTTAACCGAAGATATTGCGCTCAAGACAGCAAAAGAAGTTGATGATAAAATTGCAAAAGGTGAGGAATTGCCGCTTCTGGCAGGTGTTCCGCTCGCTCTTAAAGATAATATGAATCTTATCGGCTCAAAAACAACGGCTTCAAGCAAAATTCTTGAAAACTTTGTTTCGCCTTACAACGCAACCGCAACACAAAAACTTTTGAATAATTTGATTCCAATCGTCGGAAAAGCTAACCTTGATGAGTTTGCGATGGGATCTTCAAATGAGAACTCTGCTTTCAAAAAGGTTCACAATCCGTGGAATTTAAATAAAGTTCCGGGAGGTTCTTCAGGCGGCTCTGCAGCTTCTGTTTCCTCATGCGAAGCGACTCTTGCGCTCGGCTCGGATACAGGCGGAAGTATCAGACTTCCTGCAAGTTTCTGCGGTATTGTAGGTATGAAGCCGACATACGGAAAAGTTTCAAGATACGGCTTAATTGCGTTTGCTTCATCTCTGGATCAGATTGGACCTTTTGCAAGAACTGTAGAAGATGCTGCAGCTCTTCTTGAGGTAATTTCAGGATATGATAAACACGATTCAACATCTCTTAACCTTCCTGTAGAAAACTACAGAAACAGTTTGAATAATGACATCAAGGGAATGAAAATCGGTGTTGTGAAAGAACTGGTTTCAGAAGGACTTGCGGAAGATGTTCAAAAAGCTATTCAAAATGCTATTGAAACATATAA
>CALUSN010000120.1 GCA_944323435.1 Candidatus Gastranaerophilales bacterium
TCGACCTGCCATTAATCTCTCCTTAACTTTTTATAAATTACTATCTTTCCATCTTCAATTTGAGCTTCCTCAGGGGTGAACTCATTTGTTTTCTGTACGTAAGGAACATTCAATGTATCGTTGCGTCTTGCGTACAGTCCTGCTATTCTTAATTGTATTGCATTAAGTTTCAGTGCTCTGACCTTTGAAGTAACATTCCCCTGACTTCCGGCATGCGCAATACCGCCTAATATACCCCAGACAGTAATGTCGCCGCCTGCTACAATTTCACTTCCCGGATGTGCATCGCCTATAATCAAAATATTTCCGTCATAGCTTACTGTCTGACCGGAACGCAGAGTTTGGTTTATATATAAGGTCGGAAGAGTCTCAGTATTAATCCGGTTTTCTTCCGCATCAACAGGAAGAACATCACCTGTATCCAATAGAATATATTTGCTTGTATCCTCCGGTTTCAAAAGACCTTCATTTGCAGCCATAGATTCAAAATCCGCTTCAAAATGTTCGGCCGGAATTATTTCAGATAACTCACTTGTTGATTCCTCTTCATAAGTATCTTCAACATCGCTCGCAGTCTCAATCGGATTGTCTTGTTCTTCTGCATGAATTTCAACAGTTTTATCTTCTTCTTTTTCACTCTGATTTATATCGTCTGCGGCTTCTTCTGTTTTGACAATTACAGGCTCTTCTTTGAATTCTTCATCAGAAGAACATGTAATTGAAGGTTTATCCGATACTTCTGAAATTATTATGCCCAGACTTACCGCAGATGCTTCTGTTTGTTCAGAGCTGGTATCAATAAATGCAAGAACTGCATCCATTGACTCAATTAAAGCTTTGATACTCAACAACTGTGATTGTTTCAAATCCAGATTTCCGAGTTTTAATCTGACATTTTTGCCTTTTACATCGGGATGTTCCATAATAGAACTAAGTTCAAATACCAGCTGTGTAGTATTTTTAACATCGCTCAAATCAATAATAAATCCATTTTCTGCTAAAACTTTATCCATTTATGATTCCTAAATAATATAGTACATTTCAAGAATATAAGAAATATATTTTGAATTCAATAAAGTGTGAATCAATGTAAAGTAGAGTTTTAACATTTATTTGAGATTGAAACGATGTATTCTGCGTAACAGCTTTCGACAGATTTCTCAGCAGAGCTACGTCTTTGCCCAGAAATTCTGCTATATAGAAATATAGGTCGGGCTTCAGCCCGACTGTAAAAGCCAGTAGGTTTTGGTAATCTCTGATTACCGAAACATTAAATGCTTTAGATGCGGTAAATCTGCGATTTACCGCATCCTACTACTTGCTCCACAAGAGAAATGCCGGCTGGATAAAACACAATAATCTTACTCAACCGTAACCGATTTTGCCAGGTTTCTCGGCTGGTCTACGTCTTTGCCCAGAAATTCTGCTATATAGTATGCAAGAAGCTGCAGCGGAACAACGGCAAGCGCCGGAGAAAGAATTTCTGAAATTTCAGGAATCCTTATTATGTAGTCAAAGAGTTCATTTAATTTTGTATCTTCAGAATCCGTTAGTGCAATCATTCTTGCGTTTCTGGCTTTTGCTTCTTCGGAATTAGAAAGTATTTTATCGTAAACTTTGCCCTTCATCAAAATTGAAAGAACCGGCATTGTCTCATCAAGCATTGCAATCGGACCGTGTTTTAATTCTCCTGCAGTATAGCCGGTTGCGTTGATGTAACTGATTTCTTTTAACTTTAATGCTCCTTCAAGCGCTGTCGGATAATTTATACCGCGCGCAATAAAGATAAAATCTTTTGAACTTGAAAATGCTCTTGCGCATCTTTGAATTTCTTCTTTATGCGAAAGAACTTTTTCAATTTTTTGCGGAAGAACAATTAGTTCGTGTTTCAAGTCTCTTATCTCTTCCCCGTTTACTCCCTTGATTTCTGCCATATAAATTGCAAGCAGATAGAAGGAAATCAATTGTGCCATATAAGATTTTGTTGCGGCAACAGAGACTTCTATACCTGCATAAACAGGTACCAGACTGTCCGCTTCGCGTGCCATTGTTGAATCAGGACGGTTTGTTACAATAAGAATATGCGAGCCTTTAGCTTTTGCCTGTCTTACGGCAGTAATTGTATCTGCTGTTTCGCCGGATTGCGACACTCCGATTACAAGCGTATTTTTATCTGTAATTGTTTTTCTGTAAATATATTCACTTGAAGGCTCTACATCAACAGATATTCCGCAGAAATCTTCAATAATATATTTTCCGACCATTGCGGCGTGAAGCGAAGTTCCGCAGGCAACAATTTGTATCCGGCTGAGGTTCTTAAGAGTTTCCCTGTCTAATGTTACTTCTTTTAATGTAATCGGCTCATCCATTGCTCTTAATTTTCCGGAAAGCACATTTCTTACAACATCCGGCTGCTCGTGAATTTCTTTGAGCATAAAATGTTTGTAACCCATTTTACTCAAAGCAACCGGCTCCCACGGAAGCATTTCTGTTTTTCCGTTAACAGGATTGTTATCAATATCAATCAACTTCATTGAATCCGGCGTAACCGTTACAATCTGGTTGTCTTCCAGATACATTGCCTTTTTGGTGTACTGAATAATTGCCGGAACGTCAGATGCTATATAGTATTCGCCTTCGCCGATTCCGACCAGAAGCGGAGCATTTCTTCTTGTTGCAACAATTGTATCCTTTACATCCTGATGGATAACACAAAGTGCGTAAGCACCTTCGATTTCTTTTGTTGCAAGTCTTACGGCTTCAGTAAGGTCATGAGTTTGTGCAAACTTTGTTGCAACAAGGTGTGCAACAGTTTCAGTATCAGTTTGTGAGCGGAAAATGCAGCCATGTTTTTCAAGTTTTTCACGGAGTTCTTTAAAGTTTTCGATAATTCCGTTATGAACAATTGCAACTTTGCCGCAATTGCAGGTGTGCGGGTGAGCGTTAGTAATCGTAGGCGCGCCGTGTGTTGCCCAGCGGATATGCCCGATGCCGATTGTTGATTTGGATATTTCGGAATAATTCTTCTCAACGATATTTTTCAGATTTTGAAGCTTGCCTTCGGCTTTATACAATTCAACTTTGCCGTCAACATTAACTGCAATTCCTGCCGAATCATATCCCCTGTATTCAAGATTAGTAAGCCCGTCAAGCAAAATATCAATTGCTTTTTTTCTTCCTGCATATCCTACTATTCCGCACATATATATTCTCTCCTTTGATATCAGTTCAAAACGGGATTATTCCCGTTACCACATAATATTAGCATAAAATTTAAAATTTCCTAATTAAGATTTTCTAAAGAAGGGGGGGAAATGTATTTGGTTGGTAGGTAAGACTACTGGCTGGGTGTCATTGCGAGGAACGGGAGCGCCGTGGCAATCCATTAAGTTTTTGTTGGGTTTCACCCAACCTACATTTTACTGTTTACCGTCATTGCGAGAAAATCTCTGATTTTCGTGGCGATCCATACAGAAAAAATCACTAAGCAAGGTCAGAATTGTAGGTCGGCTTTACCAAGCCGGCATTAATTAATATATTGATTTTCAATGTTTTCAAGATGACTTGAAGAACCCTCTGATTTTGTTAATACCGGCAATTCCTGCCGTTGCAAGCGCAACTCCGCCGAAAATTTTGAAATACAGTGACCTGTTAAATTCTTTTTTCTTTTTCTCGTTTAATGTTCCTGTATAAATATCATTATTTATGGAGTTTATTTTTTGTTCTGCTTCTTCATTAGAGAATAACCTGTGTTTGGGCAAAACTGCAGGCGCCTGCGCAACCGCTCTTTTGGAGGGTTTGACTTTTGTTTGTGTTGAATAATGACTATCTAAAATATTGTTCCCGAATTCACTCATTTAGAATAATTCTCCGTATCTCAAAAGCTTATGCAGCCTGCTTTTAGGTAAATACATCATCCCGACCTGAGCCGGAATATCAGGTATTTTTTTGATTAAACATTCCTCCATCCGCTCATTTGCCTCCGGACTTGTAAATCTGAACCCGAGTTTATAAAAGAATAACGCGGGTGACGACTCTTTTACAAGCGGTGCTGAAAAAGTCACAATCCGCCCCTCAGCCTTCGGATCAAACATAGCTTTTTCCGCCAAATTTTTTACAGCCTCGGTTCCCAAGCCGCATCGCTGTTTCGGAGATTGAATATAATCTATAATATAACAATTTTTCAAATACTTCATCTTTCGCTTAAACACAGGTTGAATAATATCCTGCGACGCAAAGAAGTTTCCGCCGCTATTGCCGGAAATAGTTTCTTCAATAATATCAACATAATCTTCATCTATATCACCGGGAACAATCAAATTATCCCCCCTTTTAATTTTTTTCACCCTTATTTGAGCTTTCTCCTTCAGGGGAATGGACTTAAATCCCAATATCGGAGGCATTGTGAAACTTGTAACAGACGGAGTCGGCTTTGCAACTGCCATCTGCGGACGTACGTCCATAGTAGTCGTAATATTATTAATCATACCAACCTAACCTATATTTATCTAACCTTACTTATATAAAGTTATGTTTTGGTTCAAAATTGCCTTTTTAAAAAGAAATAAAAGATTCTTGTTACAATTTGTTACACAAAATTTATGGTGAATTCAAGAAGCAATCGCAACGGTATTGTGCAGTTACTACCACACAAAAAAAATAAATAACCGGACGCCAGCGCGTGTTCCCTACGCCTAAAGGGCAAGGTTTTCAAATTTTTTTCACTTTTTAGGGAGAGGGTTTCAAATGGTTCCCTCTCCCCTTTGGGGAGAGGGTTAGGGAGAGTGGCTGTTAAATAAAATAATTGCGCGCCAGCGCGTGTTCCTTCCCTCTGCAAAAACATCCTGCTTGTAGAATTAAATACCAAACCAATACATTTACCCCGGAATGTTGGGATGGGTAAGATTATCCC
>CALUSN010000121.1 GCA_944323435.1 Candidatus Gastranaerophilales bacterium
AAAATGGGACAGGAGGTCATAAAGGCGGTTAATAGTGCTGAGGATATGACTCTTGTTGCGAAAATTGATATAAAAGATGGCGAATTTGCAACAATCAGGGATGCAAAAAACTCCGTAAAAATAGATATTTTGATAGATTTTACCCAGCCAAAATCAATATACGAGAACGCTCTTTACTGCTTAAATAACGGAATTAGTATTGTTATCGGAACAACAGGCTTGAGTGATGAGCAGATAGACGAGTTGAAGAAGCTTTCAGGAGAACAAAAGCTCGGCTGCTTTATAGCTCCCAATTTTTCAACAGGTGCGGTTTTGATGATGAAATTTGCAAAAATGGCTTCAAAATATTTTAATAATGCAGAAATTATTGAACTTCACCATAACCAGAAAAAGGATGCACCCTCAGGAACCGCGGTTAAAACAGCTTTAATGATGTCGGAAGAGAATTCTGATTTCACAGCCGGAAATTGCGCCGAAGTTGAAACAATTGAAGGCGCAAGAGGGGCAGAATCATACAATAATATACATATTCATTCCGTCAGACTTCCGGGCTATATTGCCTCACAGGAGGTTATATTCGGCTCAGGCGGTCAGATTCTCACAATCAGACATGATTCAATGAACAGAGAATGCTATATGGACGGTGTTTTGAGAGCTGTAAGATACGTGAATGAAAACAAAAACTTTGTATACGGGTTAGATAATATATTGTAGAAGGATGGAAGATGAGAAAACCAAGAATAGCAATTTTAGGCGCAACCGGAGTTGTCGGAAGAGAAATTACAAAGATTACCGATGAATTAGGAATTGAATTTGAGAGTATAAAATTCCTTTCAAGTGCAAGAAGCGCAGGAAGCAAAATAACTTTTAAAGGAAAGGAATACACTGTAGAAGAAGCAAAGCCGGAAGTTTTTGACAATGTTGATATAGTTATGGCATCGGCAGGCGGCTCTACAAGTAAACTTTTTGCACCGGAAATTGTTAAGCGCGGCGGTTTAATTATCGATAACTCGTCTGCATTCAGAATGGAAAAAGATGTTCCGCTTGTTATTGCGGGGGTTAATGATGAAGATTTAAGAAAGCATAAAGGGATTATTGCAAATCCAAACTGCTCAACCTCCCAATTGATGCTTGTTCTGGAACCTTTGAAGAAATTCGGAATAAAAAGACTGATTGTATCAACTTATCAGGCAGTTTCAGGCGCCGGGCTTGCTGCTATTAATGAATTAAGAGATGATACAATTGCTAATCTGGAAGGTAAACCGTTTGAAAATAAATGTTTCAAAAAACCGATTTCCTTTAATGTAATTCCGCAGATTGATGTATTTTGCGAAAACGGTTACACAAAAGAAGAAATGAAGGTTGTTAATGAAACAAGAAAAATTCTTCATCTTGATGAAGGGGTAAAGATTTCGTGTACGGCTGCCAGAGTTCCGGTGTTTAATGGACATTCGGAAGCTGTTGATATTGAATTTGAGAAAAATGTAACGCCGGATGAAGTCAGAGAAATTCTAAAGAATGCTTACGGGGTAAAGGTTATTGATAATCCAGAGAATTATGAATACCCTACAACACGTGATGCAAGCGGAGTTGACCCGGTTTTTGCAGGAAGAATCAGAAAGAATCTGGCGTTTGATAACGGAATTTCACTCTGGTGTGTTGCCGATAATTTAAGAATCGGGGCTGCTTTAAATACCGTTAGAATTTGTAAGAGAGTTATAGAAATGGGGCTATTTTAAGATGAAAGTAGAAAAGATTTTAAACAAAGTGACAATAAGACCTACAAATAAAAAAATGAGAGAAGCAAAACAGGCTATAAATACAGTAAGCGGACTTCCAAAAGAAATGCCTGTAGAAAAGAAGATATACTGGCAGCCGTTATCGGAAAATTTTGAAAGAATAAAAGATAATATACAGATGACAATAGAAAAAATGAGAGGAAATAAATAGTTGGGAGAACTTGTCTCACAAACAGAAATCGTAAATATAGTGCAAAAAGGACAGGCGGAAGGTAAAACTTTTGCGGCAACTAACGGTTGCTTTGATATACTTCATGTCGGTCATGTAAGATATCTAAAAAAAACAAAGTCATTAGCTGATTATTCAATTGTGATGCTTAATTCCGACTCTTCCGTAAAACTCATAAAAGGGAACGACCGCCCGATAAATTGTGAAGAAGACAGAGCTGAAATATTAAATGCTTTGAGCTCTGTTGATTATGTGGTATTATTTGAAGAGAAGTCTCCCGCAAAATTGCTGGAAGCTATTAAACCTGACATTTATACAAAAGGGGCTGACTATACTCTGGAAACTCTTCCGGAGAGAGAAATTGTTCAAAAGAACAACATAAAAGTAGAATTTATCGAATTTGTACAGGGTAAATCTACTACAAACGTTATTAATAAGTGTTTGAAATAATTATAAGGAGTTTATGTATGAAAACTTTTACATTGGAACAAATTGCACAAATTACGGGCGGTATGCTCTCTAAAGCAAAAGATGTTGCTATTACAAATATAGCACCTCCTCTATTAGCAGATGAAAATACTCTTGCTCTTGCGCTCGGCGAAGATGAGATTAACAATCTATCCAAAACAAAAGCAAAAGCAGCCCTTGTTCCACTGGGAGTAAACATAGACGGATTTTCAACCATTGAAGTTGAAAGACCGCGTCTTGCAATGATGAAATTAATTACAATGTTTTATGAAGAGCCGCATGTAAATTCAGGCGTTCATCCGACAGCAACAGTTCACCCTTCAGCAAAACTCGGTCAAAATGTTTCATTAGGACCTAATGTTGTAGTGGGTGAAAATGCTCAAATCGGCGACAATACAAAGATTCTTGCTAACGGCTATATCGGAAACGGAGCTGTAATCGGAAATGATTGTTTCTTCCACCCTGCCGTATGCATAGGCGACAGAGTAAAAGTCGGAAACAAAGTTATTTTACACCACGGCGTTTCACTTGGAGCTGACGGTTTCAGTTTCGTAACAGAAAACCCTAACAACATTGAGCAGGCACGCAAAGACGGTGAAATTAAAGAAAATGATATTGAACAGGTTATTTATAAAATACCTTCTATAGGTTCGGTTGAAATCGGCAACAACGTAGAAATCGGCGCTAATACAGCAATTGACAGAGGCACAATTGAAAATACAACAGTCGGCGACAATACAAAAATTGACGACCTTGTTATGATTGGTCACAACTGCAGAATTGGTAAGGGGTGTATGATTGTATCTCAGGTTGGTATTGCAGGAAGCTGTGTGATAGGTGACAGAGTTGTAATTGCAGGTCAGGCTGGTCTTGCAGACCATATCAGCATCGGAGATGACACAATTATTGCCGCCCAGGCAGGTGTTACAAAGAGTTTCCCTGCTAAATCTATTGTAGTAGGCGCTCCTGCAGTTCCGAGAAAAGAATTCATTAAGCAGCTTAAAATTATGAAAGATGCCGGTGATTTAATCACTAAATTTAAAAAATATGAACCGCTCTTACGCTCTTTTGAAGAGGGGGTAAATGAGGGTAATAAGGCAACTGTATAGCATTAAGGAAAGGTAAAATGGGTACTATTAAAACTGAGATAAAGACCTCCGGAAAAGGTTTAATGAAGAATAAAAACTGCGAGGTGGTAATAAAACCTTCAAGCAGCGGTCATATTCGTATTTTTTCCAAAGGTGCTGAAACTCCGTTTAATGTATGCATAGAAAATCTTTATTCTACAGACCATTGTGTAACCTTGTGCAGTAAAGAACACCGGACACTTCTTGGAGACTATAAATACAAAGTTATGCTTTGTGAACATTTTATAGCAGCCTGCGCAATCTGTAGAATCGATTCATTAGATGTGTACCTTTCAGAAACTGAAATGCCGATATTTGACGGCAGCTCCAAAGTCTGGGTTGATTTATTCAATCAGGCTGGAATAGAGGGAGTAAATAAGGATTTGTATACGGTAAGCGAGCCTGTTTACTACCTTAACGGCAAGACAAGCCTTGTTGTCCTTCCGGATAAAGAGCTTAGAATCACTTACGCCGTAAACTATGACCATCCGGATTTAAGAGAAAGATGGGTTACAATGGATAATGATAATCTCAAAGAGATTATTGAAGCCAGAACTTTCGGGTTCTATAAGGATCTTAAAAAATTCCAGATGCTCGGATTTGCAAAAGGCGTTACCATTGATAACACCGTAGGACTCAAAGATGTCGGCTATACAACGGAACTACGCTCTGCGGACGAGCCTATCAAGCACAAAATACTGGATTTGTTCGGGGATTTTTATCTTACAGGCGTTTCGCCGCTCAATATGCGGGCTCAGATTCTTGTAAAAGAGGCAGGGCATGCCGTACATACAAAAGTTGCACAAATATTAAAATCAAAGTTAGTTAAAATATAGGGATAAATATAAAAGGAGAGATTTATGACAGAAGAGATTGGAACAAAAGTCGGCGTAAATGAAGCAGGAGAAGACATTTTATCTTTTGATGTGATGCAAATTATGGAAATGATTCCTCACAGATACCCGTTTTTGCTCGTAGACAAAATTACCGAATGCGTTCCGGGTAAATACGCAAAAGGATACAAAAATTTAACTATGAACGAAGCTTTCTTTCAGGGACATTTCCCCGGTAATCCCGTAATGCCGGGTGTGTTACAGCTTGAAGCTCTTGCACAATGCTCTGCTCCTGTTTTGATGTGCCTCCCGCAATATCAGGGGAAATTAACATTATACGCAGGCGTTGACAATGTAAGATTCAAAAATATCGTAAGACCGGGTGACAGATTTGAAATGCATATAGAACTCATAAAGGCAAAAGGTCCTATCTGCAAGAGCCATGGCGTAGGTTA
>CALUSN010000122.1 GCA_944323435.1 Candidatus Gastranaerophilales bacterium
AATTCAACAGGCATTGCCAGTTTATCTATCTCTTCATTATAAATGTATTCAGGGAAAAAGCTGTCAAAGTTTCTGTTTAAAATAGAACTGATTTCATCATTTACAGATTTAATAAATCCGTCCGGTGATTTTTTAATTAAGAATTTCATGATGTTCTCCTTTCATATTTCATACTGTTTACTTTCAACACTTATATTATTACTCTGTTTATAAAAGAATCCTTATTTCTTAACCAAAAATTAACTTTTAAATACAAAAACTTCGACTTTTTGCAGGATGAGGAAAAGTAACAAATATAATATTATAAAATTATGAATTTAGTATCGAATTATATAGGCGGAATAGGGCTAAATCCGGGAGTAAATAACGGAGTTACTCCACAGATTGATTTGAATGATACTACTTTTGCCGAACTTTTAGAAAAACAGTTAAATAATAATATTAACAATCAGGCTCAAACTGATAATATAATAAACGGACTGGGAATGCCGCCCGGAATTCAGATAGAAAACTTTGACGGCGCCGGATTTACAAATACTGCACAGGATCAGGCAGAGGCTGTTGGAGAAAAAATCAATTCGACAGAGGCAGATAATGCAGCCAACCCGTTTGATGCGGATAAAAACGGAGATGTTACAACCTCCGAAGTTGTAACGTTTTTCTCATCGCTTCTGGATAACGGAGCAGAAGGACAGAATGCCCGTTCTGAATTGTTTGATTTTGCCAAGAAACAGGCAGCCGGTTTTTATAATAAATATTCAAAAAATGTTGTAACAGACCTTGCAGAATTTGTTGATGATATTAAGCGGATTGTTTAACTACACTGATATACACCGGCTCGGGTATATCCTGCTGTAATTTTTCGGTTATCTTAATGCTGCTGTCGGACTTTTTACAACTAAATCTATTAATTATGCTATAATCAATTTATGAATGGTGATATTGAGTTATTACAAAATACACTTAAGAATGACCCTTCAAATTTTCAGGCACGAAGGGAATTGTCTATACTTCTTGTAAACAACGGGTTTAATGAGGAAGCGGAAGAAAATCTCAAATATTTGCTCAAATATTTTCCGGATGATGCAGAAGTCTATTATAATCTGGGTATTGTAAGCGAAAAATTAAAAAAATTTCCGGAAGCCCGTGATTATTACCGGAAAGCTGTAGAAATATCTCCGCAGGAGGATTTTTATTACAATCTCGGCGATGTTCTTGTTGAACTTAAAGAGTGGGATGAAGCTATTGAAGCATTCAGAAAAGTGCTTGAGACTGATCCTGAGGACGGAAATTGTTATTTTAACCTCGGGGTCTGCTATTTTAATAAAGATGAGAAAAATTTAGCTCTTGATAATTTTCAAAAAGCTGTATCAATTAATCCGAAGGATGTCTATGCATATTTTTATCTCGGTTATATATACCAGAATGACGGCTTAACGAATTTTGCAACAGACAGTTATAACAAAGTGCTTGAAATTTCACCAGACTACAGCTGGGCTTATTTTAATCTCGGCTCAATAGCGTTTAAAAACGGTAATCTTGAAGAAGCAAAAGAATATCTGTTAAAGACCATTCAATACAATCAGGCAGATATTGAAGCTTATAAACTTTTGACAAAAATATGCTTAAAGTCCGGTGAAACCGATGAAATTTTGGGGATTTTACATACCAGATTAAGCGAAGAAGAAAACGGGGATTTATATTATTGTCTGGCACGGGTATACAAATTTATAGGCGATTTTGAAAAATATTGCGATAATCTTGAACAGGCGATTGATAATAATTATACGCTGACTTTTTCAAAAAAAATTCTTAAACAGGAATTGAAATACATAGAAACTAAACTGGAAAGAAATGAGCCGATTGAACCAGTGACAGAAATAGAAGAATACTCTGAAAATAAGCAGGAAGCAGACAGCGACGATTTTGCAGACGAGGATGAAGAAGATAATTTTGAAGATGACGAAGAATTAGAAGAAGAGTTTGATGATGAAGATTGGAATGAGGATTCGGGAGAACAAGACGAGTAGAATATGTTATCAAAAATTTTTATTAAAAATTATATACTAATAGATGAATTGGAGCTGGAACTGGCAGAGGGATTAAATATAATAACCGGTGAGACAGGTGCCGGAAAAAGTATTTTGATTAATGCCATAGATATAGCTTTTGGTGCAAAAACAGGAAAAGAAGTTATAAAAGGTGATGCGGATAAGGCAATAATAGAACTTACAATTCTAAATAAAAAACAGGATTTATCAGTATTGTTTGAAGAAAACGGTATTGATAATTCAGGAGAAGAAATTATACTGTCCAGAGAGATTACAAAATCAGGTTCCCGCTCAAGAGTGAACGGATGCCTTGTAAATCAGGAGTTTATGAAACATTTTCGGGAATTATTTATTGATATTCATTCTCAGCATCAAACTTATTCATTTTTGCAGCCTAAATATCATATAGTTTTACTTGACGCGTATGCAAAAAATACCTGCGGTGAAATGCTTGAAAATTACCGGCTGAAATATGCAGAATACAGAGATATGATATCAAAGCTGGAGATATTGAAGAATTCTGCTGATAAAACCGCCGGGGAGATTGATTTTTTGAAATTTCAGGTGAATGAAATAGATGAGACACAAATTCAGTCTCCTTTTGAGGATGAAGAATTGAATAATGAACTTGCAGTCCTTGAAAATGTTGAGAAGTTAAAAGACTTAACGGGAAGTTCTTACTGGTCGATATCAGGCGATGACGGTGCAATTCTTGATGCGCTTTTGCAAATTAAAACAAATATTTCAAAAGCGTCCGGCATGGATAATTCTCTTGAGGATACAGAGGAGAAACTTGTAGAAGTTATAGAAAATCTTAAAGATATTTCATCGTTTTTGAGGGATTATTCGGGTTCTCTTGATAATGATGAAGAACGTATAAATTCAATTCAGGAACGTTTATTTTTACTAGACAAGTTGAAACGTAAATACGGAGGAACTCTGGAGAATGTTCTAAAGCAGGGAGAAACTTTAAAAGCAGAGCTTGAAGGGATTGAATTTTCAACACAAAATATAGAGGAGCTTGAATTAAAAATAAAGACTGCTGAAAATGAACTTGAGGTTTTTGCAGAAAAAATTTCAAGCGAAAGAAAAATTTATGCGGAAGTTTTATCCGGCTTAATTGTAGATAAGCTTGAACAATTGGAACTTCCAAAAGTCCGGTTTAAAATTAATTTTGAAAAAGGCGAACTTTCTGCAAACGGATTTGATAAGGTTGAATTTTTAATTTCAACAAACATTTCCGAGGGATTGAAACCGCTTGCCAAAGTTGCTTCCGGCGGGGAAATTTCACGTGTAATGCTTGCCATAAAGACGATATTTGCTCAGAGTGATAATATTGAAACCGTTATATTTGACGAAATTGATACAGGAATTTCCGGCAAAACATCCCAGTCCGTAGCTGATGAAGTCAGAGAACTTGCAAAATATATGCAGATTATTATGATTACCCATCAGGCAATAATTGCATCAAAATCTGACAGACATTTTTATGTCAAAAAGACACAGGACGGACATACAAATATAGATATATCGATTTTGGAAGGTGACGAAAAGCTTAAAGCTGTAGCAGAACTCGCTGGCGGAGAGATTACGGATGAATCGTTAAAATTTGCCAGAACTCTGATAACATAAATGTATTATCGGCTTTTTTCTTATGCAAAATGTGTTACACTATAGTTATGATAGATGTTAACACTGGAGAAGAAATAAAAACTCTTTATAAATTTGTGGAAATAAAAGGCGGAAAGCGGATTGAGAAATTTAAGACTCCGGACATAAAACGTGCCCTCAGGTTCCATAAGTGGTATGTTGCAAGATACAGACAGGGTTTACTTATGGAAATCCTGCCGGAAAAGAAAGTCTATGATTGGAAGGAAAAGAAAGTAAGTTATACTTTTTGACAGTATTAAGATGCAGCAAAGAGCTTCAAAGTGTGCCTGACCGGAATAACTCTACTCCTCACTAATTACTAAACAAAATGAACAACCAGAAATACATAGCATTAATAGATTGTGACAGTTTTTTTGTCTCGTGCGAGAGGAAACTTAATCCGGAGCTTAAGGGGCTGCCTGTTTCTGTTGTCTCCGGAGAGAGGGGATGTGTAATTTCCCGCTCCGGAGAAGCAAAAATGCTTGGAGTTCCTATGGGTATTCCGCTTTTTCAGGCGGTGGAAAAATATCCGGAATGTATTTATATAAGTGCTAATCATTACAATTATACAAAAATTTCCAAACATGTTATGAGTATCTTAAAGGAAGTCAGCCCGAATGTTGAGGTTTATTCTATAGATGAAGCTTTTATTGATTTCACAGGACTTACAAAGCTGTATAAAAAGAATTATTATAAAATTGCAGCTGATTTGCAGAAACGAATTTTAGAAGAAGTTGATATTCCGGTCTCTATCGGGGTAAGCAGAACAAAGACTCTTGCAAAATTGGCTTCTGACAAAGCAAAAAATACTTCTACAAGAATTGCGCTGGTCGGTAAATGTGCAATTAATCACTTGTTATCTTATACAGATATTCAGGAAGTCTGGGGAATCGGGCGCCGGCTCGGTGTAAAGCTCAGAGGGCTCGGGATAAGAACAGCTTTAGATTATCTAAACCGCGATGAGAATTGGATAAAACAACGATTCGGTAAAAACGGACTGCAGGTTTTAGCAGAGCTGGGCGGAGTTATCGTGTCTCCGGTAAGCGACAAAGAAGAACTCCCAAAGTCAATAAGCGATACAAAATCCTTTTTGGAATTCTCTTCTGATTTACAATTTTTGAAGAACGAACTTTCAATCCATAT
>CALUSN010000123.1 GCA_944323435.1 Candidatus Gastranaerophilales bacterium
AATCCTTATCACTATATTGAAATTAAAGAGATTCCGAGTTTTGCTTTTTGTGCAAAAACGCGTGAGAAAGCATTAGAGAACTATAAAAAGCAGCTTAAACTGTCATTAATGCTTATGCTTGAGGATGGAGACCGGATTATAGAGCCGGGAGAAGAAACAGAAGAAGATATTGATTGGGAAAGTATATGTCCATAGTAAAGTTATCAGAAATCAAAATATCAGAAATGACAAGAGAAGATATAGAAGGTGTTGTTGCGATTGAAGAAGAAGCTTACGGTAAACACCATTGGACAAAATCTTCTTTTTATGATGAGGTTTCAAACTCACTTGCCAGATATTATACAGCCAAAACATTGTCAGGAGAGCTTGCGGGATATGCAGGTACCTGGCATATTATGGATGAAGGACATATTACAACAATTGCTGTAAAAAAAGATTTTTTGCGCAATCATATCGGAGAAGCCTTGATATGCAGGATAATTGAGGATTGCTACAAAGATGGCGTAAAGTATTTAACGCTGGAGGTAAGGGTTTCCAATATTCCGGCTGTCAGGCTTTATGAAAAATACGGATTTAAGTCTCTTGGTACAAGAAAAGGGTATTATCAGGACAACAATGAGGATGCTCTTATTATGTGGACAGAAAATATTTTTTATGACAAATTTAAAACAAAGTATATGGAAAATATTAAAAAATTAGAGATAGCCGGCTTAAACCTTATTAGTAAAAGTGCAGGTAAAAGTTAAACTGGTTGTAATTAAACCGGAGCAGCGGGTTATAAAATGAGTAAACGTATTGAAAAACAAATAAACAGTTTTAAATATAACGGGGAATCAATAAAATTTACACTTGGAACGCTTATATTGACCGGTCTTTGTGTTTTGTTGATAATTGTAGCAACATTTACGCAGATAACTATAAAGCACCCTTATTTTCCTATGGATACGTTTACATTTTTATCTCAGGATGTTAGTGAATATGAAATTCTTCATCATTTTATAAAAAAGTATAAATATATTCCGCAAATACCTGTTGTATTTTTTATCGTAGCACTTTTAGGAAGAAATTTCGGAATTTTATCTGTTTTACTATATATAGCATTAGGTTTATTTTTCCCTGTATTTGCGCTTGGCGGGGGATTAAGCTATATGTTTGAATACGGATTTGGATATATTCTGGCATTTGTTCCGGCAATCTTTTTTGCAGGTACGCTTTTGAAAGGCAGGACAGATTTTTTAAGGGTTTTTCTTATTTCCATAATCGGTGTTTTGATAATCCATGTTCTGGGAATTTTGTACATGTTGTTCATTGCATCTTTGAGAAATGCTTCTATGGATCTTGTTGTAAGCTGGATATCTTCACAAAGCGGGGTGCAGATTTTGTATGATATCTTTTTCTCAATAGCGGGAATTTTTATCGGGCGTCAGGTCAGAAAACTTGTTTGGGTTGTAATGTGTTAAAATTAGAGGGCTTTTATGAAAAAAATTTTGATAATTATGTGTATGTTTTTTGTTCTTCCGGTGATGGCAGATACAATGCCGTTTTATGTGGAGAGTATTCCCAGAAATGTGATAGGAATGTATCAAACCGGAGATAGTGTTAAAATATATTCTCATCCGGAAGCAAATTCCGAAATTGTGAAAGAGATTAAGTTTTCATATGAGCCGGAAGAGATGCCCGATAATGTTTTTGCAGTTTTAATAAACGAAAAAAAACTAGGATTTTTATACGTTTCGGATGTGGGTGATGAAGGCTGGGTTGAAGTTATTTATAACAGGAAAACAGGAGCAAAAGGCTGGGTTTTGACTGAGGATAAACTTCAATTTCTTCCCTGGCTGAATTTTTATAATCTGTATGGCAGAAAATACGGTTTGCGTTTTATGAAAGATTCTCCAGATGATTTGGAAATTTTAAAAGCAAAAAGCGAAGATTTATCACAAACTGTTTCAACACTCAGGTATGTTAAACAAATTCGTTTGACGGCAATACGGGGAAACTGGGCGCTAGTATCCGTTGTTGATGTTGATAGGACTCCAAAGATGGGATATCTCCGTTGGAGAGGTGATGACGGAACAATTTATGCTTTTCCGAATATAAAATAATATTATTCGTCCCCGCAGGACTTACAGCTTATAGTCTTACTTACCAGCCTGATACATTTACCCCCCTTCCGCAGGACTTACAACTTATAGTCTTACTTACCAGCCCGATACATTTACCCCCCCTTCCGCAGGACTTACAACTTATAGTCTTACTTACCAGCCCGATACATTTACCCCCCCCTTGAAAAAAGTGCCATTTTTTTGTAATATAAACTTACATAAATATATTTATAAGAAGAGGAATTTTTTAGATGTTCGAACGTTTTACTGAAAAGGCGATAAAAGTTATTATGCTGGCTCAGGAAGAAGCCAGACGCCTCGGGCATAACTTTGTAGGTACGGAACAAGTGCTTCTCGGACTTATCGGAGAAGGTACGGGGATTGCTGCCAAGACTCTCAAGTCAATGGGAGTTAACCTCAAAGACGCCAGAATTGAGGTGGAAAAAATTATCGGTCGCGGTTCAGGCTTTGTTGCTGTAGAAATCCCGTTTACCCCGAGAGCTAAAAGGGTTCTGGAGTTGTCGTGGGATGAAGCCAGACAGCTTGGTCATAATTATATCGGAACGGAGCACCTGCTTTTAGGTTTGATTAGAGAAGGCGAAGGTGTTGCCGCAAGAGTTCTGGAAAATCTCGGTGTAGATTTAAATAAGGTAAGAAGCAATGTTGTTAAAATGCTTGGCGACTCTAAGCCTCAGACTACAGGTGCAGGAGTTGGAACCTCATCTTCTTCATCTTCTCAGGTAAATAAAGTTAAAACACCGAGTCTTGATGAATTTGGAACAGACTTAACTCAGGCTGCGGCAGAGCAAAGACTTGACCCTGTTGTCGGCAGAGAAAAAGAAATTGAACGTGTTATTCAGATTCTTGCAAGAAGAACAAAGAACAATCCTGTTTTGTTAGGTGAACCGGGTGTCGGTAAAACTGCCGTTGCGGAAGGTTTGGCGATTAGAATTGTTAACAGCGAAGTTCCTGATATTCTGGAAAATAAAAAGATTATCCAGCTTGACATGGGGCTTTTAATTGCCGGTACAAAATACAGAGGCGAATTTGAAGAACGCTTAAAGAAAATTATGGACGAAATCCGTCAGGCAGGAAATGTAATTCTTGTTATTGATGAAATGCACACTCTTATCGGTGCCGGTGCTGCAGAAGGCGCAATTGACGCTGCAAATATTTTAAAGCCGGCTCTATCCAGAGGCGAAATTCAGGTTATCGGCGCTACAACTTCCGATGAGTACAGAAAGTATATTGAAAAAGACTCTGCGCTTGAAAGAAGATTTCAGCCTGTAATCATTGAAGAACCTTCCATTGATGAAACAATTGAGATTATCAGAGGTTTAAAATTCAAATATGAAGAACACCATAACCTTCATATTTCTGATGAAGCAATTGTTGCGGCAACAAAATTGTCCAGCAAATACATAAATGACAGATTCCTGCCGGACAAAGCTATTGATGTTATAGATGAGGCAAGCTCTAAAGTCAGATTAAAAGTTTGCACGCTTTCTCCGGAAGGCAAGGAGCTTGATAAAGAGCTTAGAGAAATAATCAAAGAAAAAGAAGAAGCTATCAGAAATCAGGAATTTGAACGTGCTTCCGCTCTCAGAGATGACGAAGCTAATATGAAGGACAGAATCCGTGAAGTTTCGGAGGAGTGGAGACGCCAGAATGACGCTAACAAACCTACCGTAACCGAGGATGATGTTGCGGAAGTTATTGCAACAATGACGGGTGTTCCTGTTACAAAACTTACGGAAGGCGAATCAGAAAGACTTCTTAAATTGGAAGATACACTTCATGCAAGAGTTATCGGACAATCTGATGCCGTAACTGCAATTGCCAAAGCAATCAGACGTGCAAGAGTAGGCTTAAAATCACCTAACAGACCGATTGGTAGTTTTATTTTCTCAGGTCCTACAGGCGTCGGTAAAACAGAACTTGCAAAAGCTCTGGCAGAGGCCATTTTTGGCAGTGAAGATAATATGATAAGAGTAGATATGTCAGAATTTATGGAAAAACATTCTACTGCAAAACTTATCGGTTCACCGCCGGGATACGTTGGATATGATGACGGCGGTCACTTGTCAGAATTAGTCAGAAAGAAACCTTATTCTGTTATTCTTTTTGATGAAATTGAAAAGGCTCATCCGGATGTATTCAACATCATGCTTCAAATCCTTGATGACGGACGTTTGACAGACGCAAAAGGTCGTCATGTTAATTTCAAAAATACAGTAATCATTATGACATCAAATGTCGGTGCAAGTATGATTGCGACTCAGGGAAGATTAGGCTTCTCGGCTGCAGATGATGCTAAGAAAGATAAGTATGAAAAGCTTAAAGAAACGGTTAACGAAGAGCTTAAAAAAGCTTTCAGACCGGAATTTCTTAACCGTATTGATGACATTATTGTATTCTCACATCTGAGCAAGGAAGAAATCCGTCAGATTGTAGATTTGATGATGAAAGATTTGTTCAAACGGTTGTCAGAGCGCGAACTTTCTATTGAAGTTACTGATGAAGTTAAAGACTTCCTTGCAAAAGACGGTTACAATGAGGCTTACGGCGCAAGACCTCTGAGAAGGTTGATTCAAAAGAAGATAGAAGATCAGCTTGCAGAGGAAATTCTTACGAATGCGTACAAGCCTGGCGATACAATTGTGCTGAAGCTTAAAGACGATAATATTGTTTTTGAGCGCAAGGCAGCCGGAGAAGAAAATCCGCCGGAAGAA
>CALUSN010000124.1 GCA_944323435.1 Candidatus Gastranaerophilales bacterium
TTATATTTTTTCGCAAGCTCCCAGATTTTTTCCATGTCAACCGCTCTGCCATACAGGTGTACAACAATTATAGCCTTTGTTTTAGGAGTAATTTTTTCTTCAATCAAATCAGGATTGATGTTATAGGTGTTGATATCAGGCTCAACCAGAACCGGTGTACAGCCGTTTTCAGAAACCGCAAGAATTGTTGCAATATAAGTATTAGAAGGGACAATAATTTCATCCCCCTCACTAAATCCGTATGCTTTAATAATAAGATTAATTGCGTCTAAGCCGTTTGCGACTCCTACGCAATACTTTGTTCCGCAATATTGGGCAAAATGCTTGCAGAAAGTCTCATTCTCCTCTCCCTGCAAATACCAGCCTTTGTCGAGAATTTTTGCAATTCTTCCGTCAATCTCATCCCTGAAACGATTGTTTATTTTCTCTAAGTCTAAAAATTTTATCAAAATGAACCTTTGTTTAAATTAATTTCTTGTCACTTATTAATTGTAGGAAATTAGAAACAGATTTGTCAATAGTAACAACGCCTTGTTCAATTAAAAATTTTCTCATATTTTCATTGTATTTTGAATCATAATCCTGTTTTAATTTTCCTGAATTATACTCATCAATCATTATTTTTATATGCATGCTCTGTCCGAATGGAGTAGTTTTCATACGTTCGACATTTCTTTTTATTTTTTTGACAAGTTCATTATAATTTTTTGTATTAAAATGATAAAGACTTATCTCAGGTGTTTGAACACTTACTTTGTTTACCATTTTAACATCATGATTTCCAACAATAATTCTTTTGTAGCCTTTAGCCTTGTGTATAACTTTTGTGCATCCTTGTGATCCGATAAACTCTTTAAATTCTTCTTTATCTTTAATATCAAGTTTTTCTGCTTCATATTCCAAAAAAGGTTTTGTAACAAAATAAGGACAACTTAAAAAATCTTCTCTGTTATCAGGAAATAAAAAAGTAGAGTCTACCCATAAAACATTAACATTTGTTTTTTTATATTTCAGAATGCTTTTTTTAAGATTTAAGTCTTTAGAATAATAAAATTCATCGGCATCGGAATTTATAATCCAATCAGCCTTGTATTTATGCTTTGCAATTTTTATCATTCTGTTGACAAATTTTGCTTGATCAAGATGCGGTTCTTTTATATATATGATTTCCTGAACAAGACCTTCTTTTTTTAATCTTTCAAGTATTTCATTTGTTCCGTCTGTAGAATTATGACTTGTAACAATAAAACCGTCAACTCCCATGGCTTTATGAAACCTGATATTTTTTTCTATGAGGTTTTCTTCATCCTTTACAAGAAGAGTCATTATGAGTTTTAAATCCCGTACACTCTTTTCATACAAATATTCTTTAACCCTGTTTCTGGCTTTTCTTGAGATAGGAAATTTTATAAAAGCTTTTAGTATTTCATTATTCATAAACTAATTTTATCACAAAATAATGTTATAAATCAAACAAAGTAGTGTAGGGTGTGTACGCTTGCGCACCGATAAAATAAAGAAATATTGAAATTTTTTGCCGGGCTTTAGCCCGGCAAAAACTCTTGTGAAGCAAGCTCCATATTATTACTTTAGATGCGGTAAATCAAAGATTTACCGCATCCTACAGACAAAAATCTGTCATAAAAGAAATTATTGCAGGTCTAATGCAAAATTCAATTTAGGCGAGCAGGTGCAGCCAATGCTTTCTTTAAAATCACATAAGCCGAAATTTGGCATACTGTCAAGAGTTGCAGTACCTATGCTCAGGTATTCAATATTTTTTTGTCCGTTATAATATTCGTATACATTTTTAGCTAAGAAATTCATAGGATACAATCTGTCAAATTTTTGCAGATTTCCCCAATAGACAATATTTACAATATTTCGGGTAATATACTGAACGTAAGCTGCTGCAATGTTCCCATATTCTGATGACACAAGGAAATAGTCGGATTTTATAATTCCGGCAGTTTTTATTATATCATTTTCACTCATCCAGAGCGGAAATCCTTTTTCTTCTCTATTTTGTTTTATAATTCTGTAAACTTCTGAAACGTTATCTGTTTTTTCAAATTTTAAATTATTTTTGACTGCAATTTTTAAATTCCTTCTTGCGTCAGTATTCAAAATGGAATCATAATCCTGATTAACTTTTAATTCAAATTGAAAATTAATGTCATAATCCAGTAAATGAAAGCCGTTGCAGATGAGTGCATTGTGAAATTTTGTTATATGCGGTTCATTATAGAATACCGGCGGAGTGCATATGATAATTTTTTTTAAACTATTATCTAAAGCCAGATTTTTCAGACAACAAACAGCTTCGTAGTAATGTTTTATTTTATTGTTGTGTGCAATTTCGCTAAAAATTCCGAAAGTTGCGGAAAAAGGACATTTTAAGACACCGTCTTTTATACCGGCAACGAGTCCGAACCGCTTCTTATTATTTTCAAATATAAAATATTTTACTTCATCAACTTTGTGTTTATTGAGTTCAAAAAATTCCGCAGTGTCAAATCCGGAAAAAGGATTTTGAACAAATCCGGAGTACTCTTCTTTTGTAATTTCTCTAATTTCCATTATAATGTCCCTGTTATTATTTCAATTATTTTATCCATCTCTTCTTTGCCGTATCTCTGGTCAATTATTAACGGTATCAGGTTTTCGTGTAAAAATCTTTCGTTTTCACAGTTTTCGCCGTTGAATAAATCAAACAAACCCCGCCACGGCTTCGGACAGAAAATTTTATTTTTTAATAATTCAGCTCTTAATTTTTCTGAATTGTTAAGCAAAAGCGGGTAATACATAGGCACACCGTCTTTATCCGTTTCGACTTTAAAAAGATTTATTTTATCTAAAATTTTTGCCAGATGGTTAAAATTGTTCCTGTTTTTCAAACTCAAGCTCTATATAACCGCCTATTTCCACTTTATAATCTTACTCCGGTTTTGAATAAATTTTCTATAATTATATCATCTAAAGTAATTTCATCAATAGAAATATAGGTGTCTTTTGTTTTTACCAGAACAGAATTATTTTTTATGCAGATTACAACGCCCGAAATTCCGATATACGGACTTATTTCTCCGCATAAAGACATTTTACGGATTCTGTATTTTTTATCTTTGTGATAAAAATACAAACCGCTGCCGTTTTTACCGCCGTATATCCTGAACAGGTTATACAAATACATGGAATCAACATTCCAATCCGTGATAATTCCGTTTTCAGGTCTAAGTGCAGTTGCATAAATATATGGTTTGCCTGCCTGTGATTCCGGAGTAATTTCTCCGTTAACATATCTTTTTATTGTTTCAGGAAGTTCTTTAATAATTTTTTCGTTAATTTGCGCAATAAGTTCTTCTGCCGTCAGATTGATATCATTTTTTACCTTAAATGTAGAAATAATATCACCGGAATCCATTCCTTCATCAATGAGATGCAGAGTATATCCGACAAATTCTTCATTATTCAATATTGCAGTTAAATTTCCGGAACGCCCTCTGTATTTTGGAAGAAGTCCGCCGTGAAGATTTAGTATTTTTTTGTTTTTCAGGTATTTTTCATCTATAAGACTGTTAAAAATCAATATTAAATATAAATCAGGACTCATTTGCATTGCTTCTTCAAAAGAAACTTCTCTTATGTTGTTTTCTTTGAAGAAAGATTTTTGAAATTCCTGATTCGAAGCCTTTTTATCTACAACTCCGGCTATAACGTTAAAATTATTTAAAATACATTCTGCAATTTTTCTGTTATTATGAATACCGATTAAAATAACATTTGTCATTAAATAACTCCTTCCTTGATTAGCATCAAATTATATTAACATTATTTTGCAAAAATTCGTTTAAGAAATTATCAAGAAAAACTAATAATTTATTAACCAATATTATTTATCTCCTTCAAAAATTCATCATAATCTCTAATATACTCTTTTTCGTCGTAATGTGTGCTTGCAAGAATCATCAATTTGCAGCCGTAAGAAAAATGTCTCATTTCTCTCCACATCCCCGGACCTATGTAAAGCCCTTTGTCCGGACGGTTCAGCCAGACTGTTTCTCTTGTTTTGCCGTCGTCAAGAACAAACTGGCAGGCGCCGTCGATTGCTATAATTATTTGTTCAAGATTTTTGTGTGCATGTTTTCCTCTTTCCTGTTCGGGAAGTGTGTCAAATATATAATAGACACGCTTGATTTCAAACGGGATATTCATTCCGCCTTCCAGCGAAACCAATTTACCTCTTTCGTCTCCGAAAACCTTCATATCGATAAGTTTGTAACTCATAAGCTTATCCTCTTATGCAGCCCTGGAAACGCTGACTATAATTGTGTTACAGGTGCCCCCCCCCCGTAACTATTGATTTTACTGACGTTCAGAGAAGTGTATTCATCATAATCTCTAATGTACTCTTTTTCGTCATAATGCGTACTTGCAAGAACAAGCAAAATTGCATTGTACGAAAAATCATACATTTCTTTCCACATCATTTTGCCCAGATACAAACCTTTGTGCGGATTGTTTAAAGTAACTGTTTCAACATTTTTGCCATCATCAATTTTTACTTTGCAGCTTCCGTTTATTGCAATCAGTACAAATTCACTGTTGCGATTTGCGTGACATCCTCTTGCAATTCCGTCTTTGGTATCAAAAATATAGAAGCAGCGTTTGACTTCAAAGGGGCAGTTGTTTCCGCCCTCAAGCGAAACCAGTTTACCTCTCTTGTCTCCGAATACTTTCATGTCTATTAATTTGTAATTCAAGCGGAAAACTCCTTTTTTATTTATTTTAGCATAAATAATTATTGGTGAATAGT
>CALUSN010000125.1 GCA_944323435.1 Candidatus Gastranaerophilales bacterium
AATTCTCAAAAGAAACTAAAGATGTCATGATGGTTGCAAAACCAAGACCTATAGAGACATTCTCGGAAAATACATTGAAAACCGAATTCGGGTTAGATATAGATAAAGCAGCAATGGCAGGTAAATCTGTAAGCGAATGGACAACCCGAAGCGGTGAAAAACTCAAGTTCAGACCTCAAGATATGTTTGTTGAAATCAAAGAAGAAGGTATGGGCAAAAATTACTTCTCCCTCGGACTTGCAGATAAAAAATTCCTCGGTGAAACCTTTGATAAACTTGATATTAATACAATAGAAAAAGACGGAAAGAGAATTAACCCTCTCAATTGGAAAAATAAAGACGGCTCCGATTTTATGCCGGATTTACTTGATAATGTATATATTTCATCTTATAGAGAAACACACGATGCAATTCCATTGTATTCTGGAGTAAAAAGAACAGAAACAACCGGTAAAAAAGAAACAAAATACTGTTCTTATCAAAAGAATGTAGCAAATTACGATGCTGCAAAAGTTCCGGATAGTCTGGGAACGGAAATTACCCAGAGAATGCTTGATGAAGATGCCTGCAATACTATATTATATAAGCTTCTAATTTGGCTTCCGGATATTATAACAAGACCTGCAGTGGCTACCGGAACAATTGCTTTAATTCCGGCTGTTCTTAAAAATATTTTCCATCTGGAAAAGAAAAAGAAACCGGCAGAGAGCAATAATAACATGCAGAATAATATACAGATAAATAAAAAAGAAAATGAAGCTGCAGTCAGAAAGGCGGTGGCATAATGAGAATTCAGAATATCAATAATAATTATAATAATCCGCAATATAACAACAATATTAAAAATTATAATGATAGTGTATCTGAGAATCCAGCATTTAGGGGAAAATTCTGGGATAAAATTGGCAAATTTTATGGAGAAAAATATGCTAATAAAATGATGGATCAGGAATGGTTGCATACTCTATCAGGCAAGCTTTCCGGGGCTTCAAAACTGATGACACAGCACATGGCAACAGTGGGTTCATTATTAACAAGCAGTGTTTATTTTGAGCAGACTATTACTAATAAAAAGCTTGACAAAGATAAACGAACAACACTCGGTATAAATCAGGTTGGATGTTTTATTATACCTACTGCTTGCGCTTATCTTGTCGACCATAAATTAAGAAATTTTAACAAACAAATGGAATACAGATATTCAGGGCTGAAAAGGCAGCAAATGGCTCTAGGAAAACTCTCTCCGGAAAAGTATGAAAAATTAACAAAATCATTAGGCTCAAAATTAAAGTGTTTTGGGGCATTGATGGGACTATTTACATTTACATTCATATATAGATTCGCAACTCCGGTAGGAATAACACCGCTGGCAAACTGGGCTGGTGATAAGTATATTGCTTGGAAAAAAGGAAAAAAACAAGTTGCTGACAGTCAAGAATTAAAACAACAAGATAAATCCAAAACTAAAGAAATTGAATTAAATCCAGAATATAAGCAATCAGCTTAATAACATAAATGCAAACCTAATGTGTACATACTAAAGCTGTTTTGAAAATTTATTTCAGAGCAGCTTTTTTTATATTAGAATAAATGTATGAATTTATTTTATTTAGAAGAGATTGATTCTACTAATAAATATGCTAAAGAGCATATTCAGGATTTATCCGACAAAACTGTAGTGTATACTTTCAACCAGACAAACGGCAGAGGAAGATTAGAGAGAAAATGGAGTTATTTAGGGAAAGATAATATTTACGCTTCTATTGTACTTAAGCCGTCGGAAGATATGAGAGAGGTTTATTCAAATTTAACCCAGTATTTGTGTGTTATTCTCGCCCAAACATTTGAAGAATACGGAGTTGAACCTAAAATTAAATGGCCTAATGATATTCAGATTAATTCAAAAAAAATATCAGGAATTTTAGCGGAAGGTGTTATTGAAAAAGGAAAACTTGAAGGGCTTGTTTTAGGTTTCGGAATAAATTTGAATACTAAAAAAGAATTATTAGATAAAATTAACCAGCCTGCAACCTCTTTGAATATTGAAACCGGAGAAGAAATTGATAAAGAAATTTTTCTTGAAAAACTTTTAGCAAAATTTTGTTTGATGTATGATAAATTTATTGAGACAGGGTTTTTATTAATAAAAGAAGAGTATTTAAAAAGAGCCGGTTTTCTCAATAAAGAAATTTCCGTAAAAGTCTTTGACAGAACAGTTTCGGGGATTGCTAAAGATATAACGGATAATGGTGCTTTAAGGTTAATTGATAAACAAAATAAAGAACATATACTTTTGATAGGAGATATATTATGAGTGAAACATTAGTACAAAGCTTAACCGTAATGTTCATAGGGATGGGCACTGTGCTCGCTTTTTTGTGCACAACCATTATTGCTATGGTAATTATGGCAAAAGTTGTTAAAAAGATTAACCGGATTTTTCCGGAAGCTGTTCCGCAGGCTGCCGGAGTATGCAAAGCTCCTCAAGCAGAGGACGATGCTAATATTGCAGTTGCAATACTTTCAGCAATATTAAAAAAATAAAATTTTATAAATTGTCAAAATAAAGAGAGGTAAAACAAATGACAAAACTTATTAAGGTTATGGACACATCTTTCAGAGATGGTTTCCAATCAGTTTACGGGGCGAGAGTTTTCGTAGACGATTTTCTTCCGGCACTTAAATCAGCAGTTGCTGCCGGTATTAAACATTTTGAAGTTGCAGGCGGGGCAAGATTCCAGTCACCGATTTTCTACTGTAATGAAAACGCTTTTGAAACAATGGACAAAATTAGAGCCGCTGTCGGTCCTGATATTAACTTACAATCTCTTGCAAGAGGCGTTAACGTTGTAGGGCTTGACTCTCAGCCTAGAGATATGATTAATTTACATGCAAAATTATTCAAAAAACACGGTGTTACAACAATCAGAAACTTTGATGCATTAAACGATGTAAACAACTTAATTTACTCTGGACAATGTATTAAAGATAACGGTCTGAAGCACGAAGTTACAATCACAATGATGGAACTTCCGATTGGCTGCACCGGCGCTCATGACGTTGCTTTCTATGAAAGAGTTTTAAGAAATATTTTAGATGCAGGTATTCCGTTTGACAGCATTGCATTCAAAGATGCATCAGGAACATCTGCTCCCAGAAAAGTTTATGAAACTATTAAGAGAACCCGTGAAATATTGGGTTCGGAAGCTCACATAAGATTCCACTCTCATGAAACAGCAGGTACAGGTCTTGCTGCATACTTAGCAGCTCTTGACGGCGGCGCTGACGGTATTGATTTATCAATGAAACCTGTTTCTGGCGGTACAGCACAGCCTGATATCGTTTCTATGTGGCACGCTCTTAAGGGTTCTGAATACGATTTAGGTATTGATATTAACAAGATTCTTGAAACAGAAGAAATCTTCAAAGAATGTATGAAAGATTACTTCTTACCTCCGGAAGCTTTGGCAGTTAACCCGATGATTATTTCTTCTCCACTTCCTGGCGGAGCTTTAACTGCTAATACCCAGATGATGAGAGACAACGGCGTTATGGATAAATTCCCTGAAGTTGTTGCTGCTATGAAAGAAGTTGTTGAAAAAGGCGGCTTTGCAACATCAGTTACACCGGTTTCACAATTCTATTTCCAACAGGCATTCAACAATGTTATGTTCGGAAAATGGAAGAAAATGGCAGAAGGTTACGGCAAAATGGTTCTCGGCTACTTCGGTAAAACTCCTTGTGAACCGGATCCGGAAGTTATCAAGATTGCGGAAGAGCAGCTTGGCTTGCAGCCTACAACAGAACTTGTTGTTGACTTAAATGACAAAGATCCTAATAAGGGTATTGCTGCAGCTACAAAAATGCTTCAGGATGCAGGACTTGACGTTAACGATGAAAATATCTTTATTGCAGGCGCCTGCAAAGAAAAAGGTATTATGTTCCTGCAAGGCAAAGGACAAATCGGCGTTCGCAAAAACTGCCCAGCACAAACCTGCGCTCCTGTTTCTGCTAACGGAAGCGAATACACTGTTAAAGTTAACGGTAAATCTTATGCTATTAAACTTGAAGGCGGCAAAGCTTCTGTTAACGGCAAAACTTACGATGTATCAGTTAAAGAAGGTATTGAACACGCTGCTGCATCTACAGGAAGCGGTGCCGGTGAAGAAGTTAAAGCCGGTGTACCGGGTAACGTTTTGAGAATAGAAGCCCAGCCTGGTGATACAGTTGCAGAAGGCGATGTAATTCTTGTTCTTGAAGCAATGAAAATGGAAATTGAAATCAAGGCGCCAAAAGCAGGTACTGTACAATCTATCCTTGTAAATCAAGGTGATAAGGTTGTGACCGGACAGGCTCTGGCAATTGTAGGTTAAGGAGGGTCGGAAATGAATATAGCTGATGGTTTAAATACCCTTTGGCATTCTACGGGTATAATGAATTTAATAAAACCTGCAGACCCTGCAATTACAAACGGTTTTGAGCAATTCCTGCACATGCACGGGTACTGGATAATGATTCTTATCTGTCTGTTCCTGCTATGGTTAGGTATTAAAAAACAATTTGAACCGTTACTTCTTGTTCCGATTGCATTCGGCGGTTTGTTATCAAATATTCC
>CALUSN010000126.1 GCA_944323435.1 Candidatus Gastranaerophilales bacterium
GTGCCACGCTTGTCAGTGGAATTTGCAAATGTTCACATAAAGGAAGATTGTCAAATCCCACTACAGAAAGATCTTCCGGTATTGATATTCCGAGTTTGGCAGCTTGCTGCTGTACATATGCGGCAATCAAATCGAAGGCACAAAACAAAGCGGTAGGTCTGTTTTCAAGCGACATTAGCTTTTTAAGCTGCTCATGTATGATATTGTGGATTTCAGAATTGTTTTCTGCCATCATATTTTGAGGGAGAGAATCTTTATCAATTTCAAGAAAATAATCAGCACACGGTGATATCCCATTGTTAATAAGTGCGTTTAAATATCCCTCAAACCGACGCTTTTCGTTTTCGTCTTTCAAATTGTGTGAATAAAAAGCAATGCGGGTATGACCTTTACTTATAAGATATTGTGCCATTTTATATGCACATCCATAGTTGTCGGATTTAATGCAGGGCACTTCTTTATAAGGTATCGTTTTGTCCATCGCAACAAGTGGGGTGCCTCGGATAATAAACGGTGAATAATATGAAACATTATCATAACTTTCGATTGGATAGCAAATGATTCCGGCAAGCGGCATATCAGCCAGCTGGTTTAAAATATCGCGTTCTTTTTTCAGACTTTTTTCAGAATTAAATATAGAAAGTACATAATTCTTTTTTTGAGCAGCATGCTGCATTGCAAAAAGCATTTGCGGTATTGTACCGTTTGAAACAGGCATGACAAACGCTAAATTATTAGAAGTCGGAAACGAATGTGTAGAATATGACGATGTTTTCGGTTTCTGTTCAGAAACAAAGGAGCCTTTACTGCGATAACGTATAATAAAACCGTTGCGTGCAAGCTCTTGAAGCGCACGTGAAACAGTTATACGGCTTACACCATAATGATCTATCATTTCAAATTCTGTAGGAAGTTTATCGCCGGGTTCCAGCTGATTGTTTTTGATTTGCTTGATTATATCATCATAAATCGTTTGGTATAAAGGATGGTAAGCATTGTTCATGCCGTTGCACCTACTTAATTAAATTATTGAATGCTTCTTCCAATACTATTGTATCATTTATATCAAAAAAGTCAATAGAACAAAACAGATATATATCAAAGTTAACGGTTTATTAAATTTGATCTTCGTCGTTATTTTGATTAGTCTGTTTCTTTCGTATTAGAATAACAGTTACAGCAGCTGCCCCGCCTAAAACAAGAATTCCGATGAGGATAAAGGGCCATATGGGAAACTTTGATTCTTTTTCTTTGTTTGTTGTTTCTTCGGATTTTTCATCTGAAACTTCGGAATCAATGATTTCGGAAGACTGCTCATCGGATGTGACAGACGAAGCATCTGAAGACGTATTTTCGGAAGAAGTTGTTGAAGATGTACCGGAGGATACAGTGCCTGAAGATGAGGTGGGCTTTGAGTTATCTGGCTTTGAATTATCCGGTTCGGAGCTGTCGGAGCTGTCAGAAGTGACAGGGGCAGGATCTTTGGGTCCTCCGCCAAGCATTCTTTGAATTTGGTGGTAAATAGGTTTTTTTATCCCAATGTTGAACGCATAGTCTGACCGTTTAAATTTGCTTTTAAAGGATCAGATTCAGGTTTCGCTGTAGATCCGCCGGATCCGTTTGATCCTCCTGTAGAGTTTGAAGTATTTCCGCCTGATGATGTATTGCTTTGATCAGAGCTTTCTTCTGTTGAATCAGAAGAAGAGTCGTCTATGGAAGAATCAGTCAAGGTGTTGCCAACCGATGTGTCACTGCTGGAATCTGCCGGCTTTTTAGAACAGCCCGCAAAAGAAGCAACAACAATGAACGCAGCAAGTAAGAGTGATAATTGCTTTTTCATAATTTACCTCCAAAATAATTAAAAATTTTAAAATTTTAAATTGTTATATTAAACAATATAAATCACGGAAATTTTGAAGTGAATTCGTACCTCCTTTTATTAAAATGTAAAATGCACCTGTTTAAAGTACAAATCCATTTTATTGACATAGATATAATAGCATACAAATATAAAGATGTCAACAAATATAAATCAAAAAAGTCAAAGATTTCACAAAAAATATTAAAATATGCCGGCTTAATCTGTGAAAGAATGGAAGTAAAAATGCCATAATATTCAAAACGACGAAAATAAATCAATAAATAGTAAAAAATAAATGCATTTTATTGACATATAAATGATAGCATGCGAATATGTTGATGTCAACACTTGTAATTCAAAAAAGTCAAAACAAACGCTTTTTATTCATTTTGTTATTGACATATATGAATGATAGTGTTAAAATAATAAACACAAAGTTGGCAAATAACCGAATTTTGTTTTAAAATTATGAATAATGTGTTGATTTCATACTAAAAGAAATTACTTTGCGTTTTAAGGTTCGCTTATTCATTTCTTTTGATATATCATACTAAAGAATAGCAATTTATATTCTGTATGCTTACTTTTTATTACGGGAGGAATAAAAGCATGAAAAAAATCCACCGACGTTTGCTCTGTATAATTATGACATTGTTTATAACGGTAACCGCATCGTTTACAACAAGTCATGAGAACAAAGTTTTTGCCGATGCTGTAACGCCCGACGAAATCAAAACATCTTCTTATGATGAATATATATCTTCTTTAGAAGAAAAAGGTTGCTCAGATGCTGATGTGAGCGTGAAATTTGGAATCGAGTCATTGGCTAAGTCATCTACCGCAGAAATAAAAAATGATTACAACGCAACCGGAAAAAACGCTGTTGTTATCAATGACAATGCCATTGCTGTATTTGAGTTTAATGTACCTGCAGAAGGATTTTACAGAATAGAAATAGATTATATGTCTGCCGCCGCCGGCAGTGGCGATATAGAGCAGGGCTGGTCTATAGACGGCGGATTGCCTTTTGAGCAGAATTCAAATTTAATATCGTACCCGAGACGATACAAACAAAAAAATGACTTTGAAACGAATCTTGCCGGAAACGAACGCAAACCGGAAACGACAGAAGTTTTTGAATGGAGTACATATGCTATATCTGATGCTTCGGGATATATTGCAGAACCTTATAAGTTTTTCTTTACTGCAGGAAAACATACCTTGACCCTTTCCGGCAACAGGGGGGCTCTTGCTGTTAACGAAATAAGACTTTGCCCGCCGGATAAAACGCCTACATATGATGAATACATAGAAACTTACAAAGCCGACGGTGTCAAAGAGGCTCACGGAGAACTTAAGGTTTATGAGGCAGAAAAAATATTATATAAATCCCATCAAACAATTTTCCCCGTAACGGATAAAACTTCTCCTGCAACTTCACCCCAATCGGCGGCCGTGCTTATGCTTAATGTAATAGGAGGAGAAAACTTTAAAAATATAGGTGAACAAATAGCTTGGGAAGTGGAGGTTGAAGAATCCGGACTTTATAAGATAGGTTTTCGTTTCAAACAAAGTCTGTCGGATGGAATTTTTACAAGCCGCAGGCTATATGTTAACGGAGAAGTTCCTTTTAAGGAGGCTAACGGTCTTCGTTTTCACTATGACAGTTCGTGGCAGAATTCATGGATAGGCGATGATGATAATACATACCTTATATATTTAGAAGCCGGACGTAAGAATACTATAACGCTCGAAGTAACCATGGGCGATCTTGCTGTAATGATAGGCGGAGTTCAGAATGCTCTGGTTGAGATGAATGATATCTATCGAAGTATTATATCCATTACCGGTCCTTCTCCGGATAAATACAGGGATTACAACTTTGAAAATCTTATCAGCGATGAAATCAAACAAATGGCAGAAATCGCGGAAGAACTCAGTGATATCAGCGACAGTATTGACCGTGCGGCAGGCAAGGGCGGAAGCTATACATCTGTAATAAAGAAGATAGTATTTGAACTTGAAAAAATGAGCGGGAACCCCCGTAATATAGCAAAATATCTTGAACAATTCAAAGCGAACTTAGGATCACTCGGAACTTGGCTACTTGACGCGCAAAAACAGCCTCTTCAGTTAGACAAGGTTTTTGTCGGCGGCTCAGATGCTGAATTGCCCAAACCGGAAGCAGGTTTTTTCAGTCGGATTTCTTTCGGGGTAAAGAATTTTTATTATTCTTTTCTGACCGATTATTCGTCAATAGGTTCAAGTGACGGGGACGATTACGATGATTCCATAAAGGTGTGGATTCAGACCGGACGTGATCAGGCAGAGATACTTCGCAATCTTATAGATACAGAATTCGTATCAGAAGCTAAAACAAATGTTACTTTGGAACTTGTTGCGGCGGGTAGTCTTCTTGTGTCTGTGCTTTCCGGAAATGCGCCGGATGTATGTCTCAACAATCCTATAACCGAACCTATCAACTATGCTGTTCGCGGCGCCGCAATGGATCTTACTCAATTTAATGATTTTGACGATGTGGTTAATCAATTCCATCAAAGTGCCATCACACCTTATACATTCAGAAA
>CALUSN010000127.1 GCA_944323435.1 Candidatus Gastranaerophilales bacterium
TTAAAATTTGTTAACATCGGAATTTTTATTACAAAATCCGACAATTTTAATAATGATTTTGATATACCGGCATGCTCAGCACCCATTATGAGCGCAAAATTCATATCTGTATAATCAACATCATAATAATTATCTTTAGCATGATGGTCAGATGCAATTACCCACCAGTTGTTTTCTTTTAGCCTTTGAACAGTGTTAACAAGGCTGTTGACTTTGATTATTGAAATGTGATTTATAGCGCCGGCGCTGGTTTTCTCTACAGTGGAATTTATTAAAACCCCGCGCCTTGAAGGCAGAATAATACCGTCAACTCCGGCACAAACACATGAACGTATTATTGCGCCGACATTATGAGAATCTTCAACACCGTCTAAAATCACAACAGAGGCATGCTTAGCCTGATTTTGTTCCATAAAATCTTCCAAATCAACATATTTAATCGGAGAAACCTGCGCAATAACTCCCTGATGCCTTCCTTCCGGCACAAGCTGGTTGAGTTTTTGGATATTTACAAATTGAAACACAATACCGCCGGCTTTTGCAAGTTCTTTTATTTTTTCTATTTTAGAATCCGCATGCGAAGCAGAGGATATAAGGATTTTATTAAAAGTCCTGCTTCCCGCCTCTAAAGCTTCTATAACCGCATTTTTGCCGTATATGATTGTGTCCTGTTCCATTATTTTGATACCTTAAGCATGCGCTCAATACAATTTGCACTTCGCTTTCTGACGTTTTCATCAAGAGTTATTTCATTAACTTCATGCTCTAATGAATACAAAATTTCATCAAGAGTTGTAAGTTTCATGCTCTCACAGAGCATGTTATTTTTTATTAATATAAATTTCTTATCCGGATAATCCCTCTCAAGCCTGTCACAAACACCTTTTTCAGTCACAATTACAAACTGTCTGTCCTTGCTTTTCCTTACATATTCCATAATTCCGCTTGTACTTCCGACATAATCACCGAGAACACTCACTTCCGGCTTGCACTCCGGATGGATAAGTATTTTCGCATTAGGATATTTCTTCCTTGCAAGTTCAATATCTCTTATTTCAACACCGTGGTGAACCGGACAATTGCCGTCATAAGTGATAACTTCAACATCTTTAAGCTTTTTCTCAACCCATTTGCCCAGATTAGCATCCGGAAGAAATAAAACCTTCGGAGTGTTAAGACTCTTAACAATTCTTAACACATTTGAACTTGTACAGCAAATATCGCATTCTGCCTTAACTTCAGCAGTTGAATTTATGTAACATACAACCGGAATATCAGGATATTTGCTTTTAAAATTAATCATCTGGTCATGGTTAATCATGTCAGCCATCAAACATCCTGCATTTGTATTAGGAAGCAAAACCTTCTTTTCAGGCGATATAATTTTTGCAGTCTGCGCCATAAAATAAACACCTGCAAATACTATTATATCTGCATTTGCGTCTTTTGCCCTCTGGCTTAAATACAGAGAATCACCGACAAAATCAGCAACCTCATCAACTTCAATATTTTGATAGCTGTGAGCCAGTATTATCGCGTTTTTCTCCTTTTTTATTTTTTTTATTCTCTCAATTAAATTTTTCATGTAATTATCCTGTGTACAAATTTTAAATTTTATTGTACAATAAAAAAAAATAGGAAGAAACAGACATGATAATGAAGAGCAGTATAGTAGGCGTGTCCGTTACGCCTGGAATAGGTTTGGAAGTTGCACAGGTTGACTTTGCATCCCAAACAGTATTGAAATACGGAACAAAACAAATTGAATACGATATTGCAAGGCGCGAAATTGCTGACATGGATTTGTTCAAAGAAGCCCTGCAGGATTTGCTTTTTGATATGCAGATTCCCAAAGGTACGGAAGTAGTTTTGAACTTTCCTTCTGTTGTGTTCAAGACAGTTGATTATCCTGCAGCAATGGATGAAGGGCAAATTTCAAACGCTATAGAAGAAGAGTTGATTGAACATTTTATTTTCAAAACAACAGAACCTGTTGTAAGCGCAGTAAAGCTGCCTAATTCTTCAATTCAATTCCATAAAATAGCTTATACGGCCCTGCAAAAATCAATGCTTATAGAAGTAGCTATGGCAATTAAAGAATTAGGTTACAAACTTTATGCAGTAGATACTTCTGTTAACTCTGACTTAAATGCGTTAATGTATAAACACCGGGTTGATACTTCACGTGACAAATCCTGGGTGTTAATGATTGTAGATAATTCAACATGCAGAATTTTGACAATGAACGGACGCAACTATGTTGATACTTATGAAGAACGTATCAGCATAGGAGAAGTGTTGGGCGATGCTGAGAATTACGGTACAGTAGTAAGCGCTGTTGCTCCTATACTTAAAAATGTGCCGTCACAGTATTTATATGTTGTTTCCAAAACAAATGTAATAAGTGCGGAAGTTCTTGCAAGCAAACTTACATACGGTGCCCCTATTATCCATCAGGAAGCAAATTGTTTCTCTAAAGAAGCAATGATGGAATTAGGGCCGGAGGTCGACAGTCAGTATGCAAATTTAATATCACTGGATGTAATCGGAGCTGCCATCTATAAAGATTTCTTCCAGATGCCGCAGGCCGGAACACAGTTTAACCTGTTCAATAAATCATTAGGTGATATTTATACAATGGAACAGCCGCCGGAGATATCATTAGGCGGAAATGTCATAGTAGTTACCAACAAACTTTTGATATCTTTATTTATTTTGCTGCTTATTCTTATTGTACTGCCGACAGCAGCAGCATTTATTTATTTCACAACAAGTGTAATTAATGCTAAAAATACAATTAGTACAAATGAAAATAAAGCAAAAGAAATACAAAAATTCCTTGATGAAAACAAGCAGGTTTCTGCAGAAATCTTTGATGAAGGTGATGAAATCAGAATAGGTCTGGTACATAACAAGAATATTTATTCTTATTACACAGTTGTGGGAACTGAAATTCCTAAAAAATTGTGGCTTACACGCCTGAAATTGTCCAACAAAATTACAATTGAAGGTCAGGCAGATAATTTAGAGAGCGTATATGCCTTCTTTAGAAGCATAAAAGATTATAATCCTGAATCTAAAGTAAAACTTCAAAAACTCAGTCTGGCAACATCTACACCGATGTCTGCTATTGATACAGAAGAAGTAATGACAAATCTGGAAGATAATACGGATGACATACTTACATCTTTAAATGCAGATTTCTACGAATTCATAATTTCAGATGATCCTGCAGCCGGTCAAAAGAACAATAATAATAACAGTAAGCAGACAAAAGGCAAAAAAGCTTCCAAAAAGAAGAATGCTTTACCTGCTTTAGAACCAATAAATGATTAATTAGAAGGGTTTGAGATGGAAAAATATAAAAAATATTTAGGCATAGTTATCTTTTGCGTATTAACTGTAATAGTAGTAATGTCCTGCTATAACGTGATATTACCGAAATTTCAGGAATCAATGTCATATGCAGACAAAGTAAGACAAAGTCAGGAAAATATTGATAAACTGCAAAGAGATTTACAGGTTGTACAAACTAAAATACAAAAAATTAAGAATTCTATAGTCACAGCCCAAAAGAAGATATATTCTCCGGTTGAATCTGATATTGGCAGCGAAACATTGTTTTTTACACTTTATAATGATGTAATTGATATGCTGCATGCAAATCATATCAAAATAAGAACTATTAACTACGAATACAACCCTGAAAACGATAAATTTGTAACAGAGGGCAAAGGCGCGTATTTTGTAAGTGATGTAAATATGCAATTGGTATCTAACTATACTGATTTAGGCAAGTTGATAGAAAATATTTACCAGTATCCGTATTATATCCGTATAAATGAAATAGATGTAAAACCATACGAAAAGGATAAGAAAATTCTTCTTTCTACATTAAGCCTTAGATTATATGCACGTCTTGAGCCGGAAGAAGAAGCTCCTGCAAGCAGCACACCGGCACTTCCTGCATTGGACGGGGCAAATACAGCGTTGCCGCAATAATGTTACAAGAATAAGCAAATACTTGATAATAAATTTTGTTTAGTATAGAATTTTTGTATCAACTCTGATGGTTGTGTTGTCAGCAATTTGGGCCGGCACACATCCTAACTTCCCTCATAAGGGAAGGGGCGCGCCGGAATTGACGTTAGCGGGTGTAGTGAAAGCGATAAATGACAATTTAATAGTTTAATTTGAGTGCGGAAGTAGCTCAGTTGCCCCAGCGAGGTGTAATGTGAAATTCTGCATTCAGAATGGCAAAGTTGAACCGAGCGTATCTGAGATATACTCTGCCAACTGAGCTTAATGACAATTTAATAGTTTAATTTGAGTGCGGAAGTAGCTCAGTTGGTAGAGTATCTGCCTTCCAAGCAGACTGTCGCGAGTTCGAGTCTCGTCTTCCGCTCCA
>CALUSN010000128.1 GCA_944323435.1 Candidatus Gastranaerophilales bacterium
ATCTCTTCAAAACGTTTGAGGAATTTTATTGCTAAATCAGCATTACCGATTGATTTCATACAAAGCCCGATATTTTTGTATATGCTGATTGGAAAGCCCGAATAACGCATAATATTACGATACTGCTCGATTGCTTCTATATATTTTTTATCCAGACTGAGTTTTTGGGCATAATTTATTGCCTGATTAATATATTGATTAATAACACTGTTTCTTTCTGCTTCATCAGAGATTTCTGTTATTGCTTCCCTGTATATTTCCAGCCCTCTGTCGTAGTTATTGTTTTTACAATAAAAATCCGCCATTGCAACATCCATGGATGAAATCAAGTCTTTTGAATTATCCATCGGGATTTCTTTTCGTACTACCAAACGTTTTGAAACTTGCATAATATCCTCAAACTTACAATTATTAAATCTTTACATTATGATAACACGGAAAATATCTCAATTTATCCTGCAAAAAAAGGATTATGCTTGTAAGTTAACGGCAGCTTACAAGTCAAAAAACTGTAGAGAAATATCATCAGAACTTCCGGATAATATTACTGCTCAAAGCTTAAATTACCCCTTAAATGTCAAATCAGGATGTCTTGCCGCCAGAGTCTCATCAACTTTTTTAACAGGTGTTGATTTTGGTGATTCCAGAACCTCTGCCGGATTCTCTTCGATTTCTTTTGCAATTTTAAGCATTGTATCAATAAATTCGTCCAGAACTTCTTTTGATTCAGATTCAGTAGGTTCAATCATCATTGCTTCGTGAACAATTAGAGGGAAATACACTGTCGGCGGATGGCAGTTAGAATCCATTAAACGTTTTGCAATTCCAAGTGTTGAAACGCCCTGTTCGTGCTGCCTTTCTCCTGATAATACAAATTCATGCATACAAGGTTCATCATAAGGAAGCTCGTACACACCTTTCAGCTTTTCTTTTATGTAATTTGCATTTAATACAGCATCCGCGCTTGCAAGCTTTAAGTCATTACCCATCATAAGAATATAAGCATACGCTCTTACCAGAACGCCAAAGTTTCCGTAAAAACTTCTTACTTTTCCTATTGAATGTTTTATATCATAGTTTCTATAGTATTTTTCTCCGTCAAATTCAATAGTCGGTTTTGGCAGAAAGTCTTTTAAGAAGGCTTTCACTCCGACCGGTCCGGCTCCCGGACCGCCGCCGCCATGAGGGGTTGCAAATGTTTTATGTAAATTAAGGTGTACAACATCAAATCCCATAAGCGCCGGATTTGTCCAGCCCATAATTGCATTAAAGTTTGCACCGTCATAATAAAGAAGCGAGCCGTTTTTATGCATCAAATCGGAAATTTCAAGCACTCTTTCCTCAAAAAGCCCCAGTGTATTCGGATTTGTCATCATTATTGCCGCAACATCTTCGTCAAGAATCTCTTTTAAAGCTTCAACATCAACCTGACCCCGTTCGTTTGATTTAATTTCAACTATATCAAACCCGCACATTTTGGCGCTGGCAGGGTTTGTACCGTGGGCAGAATCAGGAATAATAACTTTTTTTCTGTTAGTTTCACCCTTAACTTCAAAATACTTTTTTATAATCATCATGCCGGTAAGTTCACCGTGAGCACCGGCTGCAGGCTGGAGTGTAATAGCATCCATACCGGTAATTTTCTTTAATTTTTCCTGCAGGTTGTACATTAATTCAAGAGCACCCTGAGAATCTTCATCATTTTGAAGCGGATGTAAATTAACAAAGCCTTCAAGAGACGCCAGAAGTTCGTTAACTTTCGGATTGTATTTCATTGTGCAGGAGCCAAGCGGATAAAAGCCTTTTTCTATACAGAAATTCCTGTCACTAAGTTCTTTATAATGGCGCATAACTTCCAGTTCACTGAGTTCCGGCAGCCCTATCGGTTCTTTTCTCAGCATTGAATCCGGAAGGAAATCACCCAGCTTCAGGCGTCCGGACATTACACCTTGACCCTCTTGCGCCAAACTTGTAGGCTCAATGGAGGCTGAAATACATCCCCCATCAGACGCTAAATTTGTAGACTCAATACCGTCTACAATACATTCCCCCCCCTCATTAGACACCCGACTTGTAGGCTCAATGGAGGTTGAAATACATTTACCCCCCCGATCAAATATTGTTTTCATCAACTTCTTCCTGTTTTAGTAGTTCTCTTTTTATTTTATCCAGTGCATTCTGGATTATTCTTGAAATACGTGATTGTGAAATATTAAACTCTGCTGATATATCTTTAAGCTTTTTATCATAAAAATACTTGGCTTCGATTAAATCCTGCTCTCTTTGTGAAAGTTTTTTCATAACTTCGCAAATTCTGTTTTTCAATTCCACAATCTCGGCTTTTTCCTCCGGTGTTCTGTGATTATCTTTTATTACAGTCGGATTTTCTGCATCAGCCATTTCTTCAATTGAAAGTATTGTCTTATAAACAGCATCTTTAATCTTTTCGTGCTCATCGGCTTCGCTGTTTTTCATAACGTACCATTTATAGCGGCGGCGCATTTCGTTTCTGATTGCCCATTTTATTGCTTTTGTAAGATATGCCGTATTGTACAAATCTTTATTTTTAGCATTATTTACCAAATAGTAGACAGTATAATTTGCAAGCCCTATAACTTCCGATAAATCAATCAATCCGAGATTGGAAAATTTCTTGTATTCGACTTTAGATATAGTTTCAATTAGTTCTTTATACTGGGAAAGATTAGCCCTTCCTTCCCGCTCTCTGTTTATAGACTCTAAATCTTTCATACCTTATAATATACCAGAAAAGAATGGATAAATGCAAGAATATTCATAATTTTACATTCCATACAAAACATGGTAATATGTAACGTAAAAGAGAGGTTTATTATGAAATTATATAGATATTTAAAGTCCGTGTCACTGGTGTTGTTAAGTGCCGGAATATTGACAACAAGCGCGGTGTGTCTTGAAAGAGTTTCTGCCCAGCCGGCGGCAGTTGCTGCAAAACCTGCCGCACAAGCAACAACGGCTGCTGTTACAGCAACTCCGTTGGGTATTGTAAATTCACCTTCCTCTTATTTAAACAAAAATGTGATAATGAAGGCTAAATTTGACAAATTCTCAACTCTGGGGCTTGATTATAAGCCTGCTTTCAAATCATCTGATGATTATATATCATTTCTGGTAAAGAGAGATGATACATCACACGACATCCCTCTTTCAGAGATGAAATTATTTTTGAAGAGGGATTTAGCGGAAAAATTTATTGATTTAAAGACCAATGATGAAATAGAGATAAAAGGAAAAGTTTTTTCTGATGCTCTCGGGGATGCCTGGGTTGATGTAGAGCAGCTTACGATTTTAAAGAAAGCACCGGAAGAAAAAAGCAACGGAGAAAAATAAATCATGCCGGATAAAAAAACAGAGAATAAGCAGGAAGAAAATAAGAATAAAGTATTTTTGACCATTCACGGGCATTTTTACCAGCCGCCAAGGGAAAACCCGTGGCTGGAAGCTATAGAACAGCAGGATAGTGCCCAGCCTTTCCACGACTGGAATGAAAGGATTAATGCAGAGTGCTATAATCCAAACTCTGTTTCAAAAATTGTTGATTCAAAAAATCGAATACTTAATGTTGTTAACAATTATGAATATATGAGCTACAATTTTGGTCCTACACTTTTTTCGTGGATGGAAGAATTTGCTCCCCTTGCTTATGAACGTATTATCAAGGCTGATATAAATTCAAGAAGAATGCACTCCGGTCACGGTAACGCTATTGCGCAGGTTTATAACCACATGATTATGCCTCTTGCTAACGAAAGAGATAAGCAGACTCAGGTTAAGTGGGGAATTAAAGATTTTGAATATCGTTTTGGCAGAAAACCTGAGGGAATGTGGTTAGCGGAAACCGCATGCGACGATGATACATTAAGAGTCCTTGTTGAAAACGGTATCAAGTTTACTATTCTTTCGCCGTATCAGGCGCAAAGAATCAGAAAAGAAGGCGAAAAAACATGGCAGGACGTAAGCTGGGGTAATATTGATCCTGCTAGATCCTACAGATATTATATAAAATCAGCTCCGGGCAAGTACATTGACCTTTTCTTCTACGACGGGGCAATATCACGTTCAGTTGCTTTTGACGAACTTTTAACCGACGGGAATAAGTTTGTGAACCGTTTGAAAGACGGTATTTCAACTCTAAGAAACTATCCGCAGTTAGTTCATATTGCAACAGACGGCGAAAGTTACGGACACCATACAAAATTTGGAGATATGGCGCTTGCTTATGCCGTCAAAGTAAAAGTTAAAGATGCCGGATTTGAAATTACAAACTACGGCGAATACTTGGAAAAATACAGAAGCGACTGGGAAGTAGAAATTAAACCTGTATCCTCATGGAGCTGCTTCCACGGTGTCGGTAGATG
>CALUSN010000129.1 GCA_944323435.1 Candidatus Gastranaerophilales bacterium
CCTTTTTGACGGGTTCTTAAAACTCTATAATGATGCAGAAGAGGATGAAAAAGATGCGGATGCAAAAATTCCTGATTTAGAGCAGGGTGATAAGGTTAAGTGTAAAGAAATTAATCCGAAGCAGCATTTTACCCAGCCGCCTCCGAGATATAATGAAGCCTCTCTGGTAAAAGCGTTGGAAGAGCACGGAATCGGACGTCCGTCCACTTATGCAACAATTATTACTGTTATCCAGACAAGAAAGTATGTTGAAAAGAAAGACAAGGCTCTTGTTCCGACTCTTCTCGGCAGAACCGTCTGCAAACAGCTTGTAAGCCAGTTTGCTGATATTATGGACTACAAATTTACTGCCGGCATGGAAGAAAAACTGGATAAAATTGCCGAAAAGAAAGCGGTATGGAATGTCGTCTTGAAAGAATTCTACACTCCGTTTATGGAAGTTGTTAATTCAGTAATGAAAAGCGGACAGCGGGTTGTAATTGAAAGCGACAAAAAATGTCCGAACTGCGGTCGTGTAATGCTCGTAAAAACAAGTCGTTTCGGAACGCAATTTTTAGGGTGCTCAGGATATCCTGAATGCAAAACTATAATTTCATTAAATAACAGTGTCGAATTAGACAGTGTTGACGGGGAGAATAAAGAAGCAACCGTTGATGAAAAGTGTGAGAAATGCGGCGGCGAGATGGTCTTGAAAGTAGGACCTTACGGAAAATATCTTGAGTGCAAAGAGTGTAAAAACCGCAAAAAATATGTCCGCTCAACAGGCGTCAAATGTCCAAAATGCGGTGAAGGCGTTATTATTGAAAAGAAATCAAAATACGGAAAAATATTCTTTGGCTGCAACAGATATCCGGAATGTTCTTACGCATTATGGGATGAGCCTACGGGGAATACCTGTCCGGAATGCGGCGAACTTTTAGTCAAAAAGAATACAAAAAACGGATTATATGAAGTTTGTTCAAATAAAACCTGCTCTTTCAGGCGTGAAATTAATCAGGAAACTCCAGAACAGTAACTCTTTATAATATTTCTCTTATTGCTAAATGTAAAAAATTCGGAATATCAGACGCCAGAACTGAATACTGGGTTAATTTCTCTGATGCAATTTCACCGGCACGGGAATGTAAATAAACTCCCAGCTTTGCCATTTCAAACAAAGTTATTTTATCAAATCCGCCCTTTCCTGTTTCACTGTTTCGGGATTTATTTACCCCTGCTCTATTTTCCGCTGCAATCTGAGCCAGCAATCCTGATATAATACCTGATAGAACATCTCCGGAACCGGCCTTTGCCAGCGCGGAATTTCCGTGTTGATTTATAAATAAATTTTCTCCGTCTGTAATAATTGTTCTGTGTGTTTTTAGAACAGTAATACAGCTATATTTTTCTGAAAGTTCTTTTGCACTTCCTTCTAAATCGCTTAATACATCATTAAGCCTTACTCTGAGAAGTCTCGCTGCTTCCAGCGGATGAGGGGTAATTATTATATTTTGAGGAAGTTTTATATCAATTTTACTCAAAATATTCAATCCATCTGCGTCAATCACAGTTGTAAGATTTGAGTTTTCAAGTTTTTTAATTACTTTTTTAAATAAATCAACAGATCTTCTCTCTAATCCCAGACCGCATCCAATAAGAATTACCGTAAAATTACTTATTTGGTTTATCCCTTCTTTTCTTGTAAGATAGACAGCTTCAGGAAGAAGTGTTGAAACTGATTTTATAATATCTTTTTCTGTCGCCAGAGCTGCAAATCCGCCGCCGGTTTTAAGAATAGAAACTGTTGATAAATATGCTGCTCCGATATAATTCTTTGAACCGGAAAAATTCAAAACCTTGCCAAAAGTACCTTTGTTTGAATTTTGTTCCCGCACTGGCATTCTATATTCTATCATATAATTTTTCCTATGAGATTGAATATAACATAATTTAATTAAAAACTCAATTTAAGAAATATATATAATTTTATTATCCAGAGCGGTTACTAAGTGCATAAACTCCTGACAGATAAATATATTTTAATTATATACACGTCATTTTGTATAGTTATATAAGACGTAAATAATTTCATACAACAAAACTTAATTTTTGTAAAAATCTTAAAATATATGTTAATATAATTATATGTTAAATCTTTATATTACATCATCAAACCGCAGGGAAGGCAAGACTTTTTTATCGTCAGGACTTGCAGCAACAATGCAGAGTCTCGGGTATTCAACAAGTGTATATAAACCGATTCAGACAAACGGAATAGAATACGAAGGCTTTATGCAATCACCGGATTTAACGTATGTAAAAACAATTGACCCTTACATAAATACCCAATTTTCATATTTGTTTAAATCGGATATGGAACCTCTGATTGCGTCTGAAATAGAGAATGATCCAATAGATATTGAATTAATCTATAAGGAGTATCAGAAAATTTTATCGGCTTCTGACTGTACAATTGTTGATGGCGATTGCGGGCTTTTAAGTCCTATAGCACCTTCAACCCAGACAGTTGATCTTGTAAAAAAGCTGCTCGTTCCGCTGCTTTTTGTTGTTACACCGCGTGAAGATTCTATAAATGACACGCTTCTTTCAATTTATACAGCACAAGAAAAAGGGCTTGAAATAAGAGGAGTTGTGATTAATAACATTAAAAACGATTGTCCGAAAACATTATTGAATGCGATTCCGAGAGTCATTGAAGAATATACCAATATAAAGATTTTAGGACTTATCTCTCATATAGAAGGCAAATTTTCACCGGAAGATTTAATCACCAATATCCTTAATGGTGTGGATATTGAAAGTGTTTTTAATGTCAAAATAGAGAAATTAGAGTTATGATAATAACGGCCGGGATTTATAAAGGACGCAAAATTTTAGCTCCGGAGGAAAGTATTACAAGACCGACACTGTCAAAAGTAAGAATGGGGGTTTTCAATACCCTTTTTTCCTTAATAGATGAATTTGAAGGAAAAACTTTTCTTGATGTTTTCGGCGGCTCCGGCGTGATGGGATTGGAAGCATTGTCAAGAGGCTTTAAAAATGTTAAAGTTTTTGAAAAAAATCCAAAAGCTGCACAGATAATAAAGAGAAATTATAAAACCCTTGGCTTAACTCCGGATTTATATATTGGAGATAGTTTAAAACTATTAAAAAATATTGATGAAACCTTTGATGTTGTCTATATAGATCCACCATATCAAAGCGGCATTTACACTAATGTTATAGAGCTTGTACATGGACGGATTATTGTTGCAGAACATTCATCGGAGACAGAGTTAAATGGTTTTGACGTTATAAAACAAAAAAATTACGGCGGTAAAATTATTAGTTTCATAGCTGGCTAAATTTATTTAAGCATATTCGTTTTTGGTCTGACCAGTGATAAATCAGAAAAGAGCCGGTGAAAAATCAGACTTATTGTATTATCTGTTCTGCTCTGCCAATAAAACCTTTCTCTGTTAAATTCCACATTTCCGCTTTCTCTAAGATTAGGAATAAGAAAAAAATTATCTCCACAGCCTTTTCTTTGTCCTGTTTTCTGATTCCGTTCAAAATTCAAATTACATATCCCTGTATTTAAGTTTCCACTGAGCATTCGCCCTTTCTTATCGTCCAGAATCATGTCTAAATTTTGAGGAGATAGTGGGTTATTTTCTACGGAAATATTGTCATTGTGAGATGAAATATTTATTTTTATCTGACCTTTTTTAGTTTTATCCATCATGATATCAACTTGAGCATCAGATATTGTTGTAGAAACCGGTTTTAACGTTTTTGCATCCTTTCCAAGTATTTTGTTTATAAATTTCAATTTGTTAATAAGCTTCGCCATACCATTTGTAATGTCTCCCTCAGAAGGAATTAATTGAGCCAATGATTTTTGGCGGTTTTGTTTATTATGCTTATAACAATTCTGGATATAGTCTAAGGCAGTTTCCCGGGATTGAAATACTATAACACCATCAGGGCGAACGTACCCTAAATTAGCAGGATTTATATTGCCATTTGGAGCTTTTTGCCATAATAACGATAATTTTGAAATATTTACCATCTTTATCTTTCCCTTTATATTATAATAAAGTACTTTACTACTAGAATATTGACTTTTTGTTACAAATATTTATCTTTTGCTGCAAGTTATACAGAAAAATCTGATTGTATATTTCCTCCTCTTTATACTATAATAAATACTGGAATTTGAGAGGTTTAAGGTGAGTAAATATCATTTTATAGCAATCGGCGGAATAGGGATGAGCGGACTCGCAAAATAT
>CALUSN010000130.1 GCA_944323435.1 Candidatus Gastranaerophilales bacterium
GCTCACTATTCACTAACAAAAAGGAAACATAAAACATGAAAATGTCACCATCATTCAAAGTAGGAATATTAACACTCGTAGCACTGGTAATACTTTTGTTTACGGTCTTATGGATAAAAGGGCGTTCTTTTTCTTCGGCAGAAAGAATTGAAGTTCATTTTAAGGACGTAAACGGTATGAGACCGGGCTCCGGCGTACAAATGATGGGACTTAGAGTCGGACAGGTAGAAGAAATTACACCTGTTGTTAACGGTGAATCAAGTTATGTAAAAATGAAATTTGTTATCACTGAACCCGGAATCACTATTCCTAAAGCGTCAATGCTTTCTATCCAGCAGTCGGGTTTAATCGGCGAACAGTTCTTGGAAATCACACCGCCGAGAGTCCGCTCTGTATATATTCCGGTTGTAAATAAAGATTTATTATCAAATAATACACCGGTTGAGATTAAGCTTGACGATGAATATTATGATGTGGGTGTTGTAAAAAAATCCCAGATAATGACTTCAAAGCTCGTTCCGGACGAGTTGAGAGACTTTGTTAACACAAGCTATGCATATAAAGTTGACTATGTCGTTAACCTGCCGGGGCTTATCCTGCCTCATTTTATGACAGGTAAAATTGTAACTGCAGACGGAGTTAAGAAATTAAGAATAGCACCTCTGGACAATACAGCGCTTCCTTATCCTAACCAGACTTCGCCTTATACAATAATTGAGCCGATGAGAATCGCTGATTTTATGGATTTGCAATATAAAGCAGCCGAATCTTTAACCGAGACTAACAGAATCATAAACGAACTGTTAAACGACGCAATGATTGCTGAACTCAAGCAGTCAGTAACTAACTTCAAGGAACTTACGGCTCAAGCTACTTCAACATTGGCAAAAACCGAAAAACTTGTTGAAACTTCAAGAAATGATATTGATGCAATGCTCTGGATGCTTAGCGATGTTTCAAACAACTTTAACAAACTTGCAACAAATATTAACGGTATAATCGGTGATGAGAAATTCAAGCCGATGATGTATGATACAGCTGATGCTATTAATAACCTGTCAAAACAGTTAACGCCGATAGTAGGCGCAATTGACGCTGAAGAGTTCGGTGAAGATTTGAATGCGGTTATGAAGAATCTGAACGAAATTTCATCTTCTGTTAACGATATGACAAAAGATGAAAATCTCAAGACCAAGATTGAAACTTCTATTGATAATTTGAACGTTACCATGTGCGAAGTTTCAAACGCTTTAGAAACTATAAACGGAGAAAACGGTGATAAAGAAGGTTTAAAACAAATAGTTGAAGATACTTCGGCAACAGTCGCAAACCTTAAGAAATTCTCAGAAAAATTAAATAAAAGATTCCTGCTGTTCAGGCTAATGTTCTAAACCGGCTAAATTCATTTTAAATATTTTTCTATTTCTGGTATTATGTTTGTATGACAAAGTTTTTGTTAATAACAGAGGATAGCGAAAAAGAGGGTATTGTAAGGGAGGTCTTTCCGGCAGATGAGGTTTTAGTATCTGTTGACCAAACTTTAATATTTGATATCTTGAAGGTAGAAGAACCTGACGTTGTAATGGTAGACGGGGATATTGAAGCTTTGGATTTAAAGCCGCTTTGCAGAAAAATTAAGCAGTTCCCTGTTGTTATTTTGCTTATTCTTGGCGAAAAAGAACTTACAAAAGATGTTATGCACAATGCCAATCTGTTTATCAAGACTCCGATTGACAAGAAACTTCTTTCAGCGACCGTTGATTCAAGCCTTAAAACAAGACATGCGCTCTTGAGGATGACAAAATCCAATCAGGAGCTTGCAAGAAGCCTGTACCAGCTTAATGTTTTGTATAACACAAGCTCCCAGCTTGCCGGAACCCTCGATAAGGATGCGCTTATTAAAATTATGATAGACGGGATTGAAAAGTCTCTGAATTTTGAACTTTCCTGCACTTTGATGTTCCGCTCGGAGCGCGAGCCGGTTTTAATCATAAATTCGCTTTACAAAATTTCTGACAGGCTTCTGGAAGCCCTCAAACTCAGGGCGATTTTGAGTTACAAATCTTTGCTTGAAGACCCGCCCGTGGATATTAAAATCGGGAATTTGAAAATAGAAAAAAATATCAAACATAATATTCAGGAATACGATTTTTCAGTTTTAAGATTTGATAATATGTTTGCTCCGATTACACTCAATGACGAGTTTTTCGGGTTTACGGAAATTTACAGGGAAAAATCTTTTACAACGGAAGATGCAACCTGTTTTCAGACTCTTGTCCAGCAGGTAACGATTCCGCTACAGAGCGCATCTTTCACGCAGGAATTAAAGGCGACAAACAGAAAACTCCAAAAATTAGAGCGGCTGAAATCGGAATTTATTTCAATTGTTTCACACGAATTAAGAACACCGCTTACTGCGATTAAAAATGCAATGGATATTATCTTGAGCGGTAAAGCCGGAGAGATGACAGAGAATATCGAAAAGTTTGTTTCTATGGGAAAAAGAAACGCTATAAGGCTCTCGGGAATTATCAATGACCTTCTTGATATTTCAAAAATCGAAGCCGGAAAAATGGATTTCAAATTTGAACTTATTCATATTGAGCCCGTTATTGAATATGTAAAAAATAATCTGTCAGAAGTTGCAAAAGAAAAGAATCTTGAGATAAAATACACCCCGTCCGGCGAGGATGTGGAAATTTATGCTGATTCTAACCGTCTGGAGCAGGTGCTTACAAACCTTGTATCAAATGCAATTAAGTTTACGCCTGATGCCGGAACCATTGAAATATCTTCAAAAGTTGTTAATGCAAGAGAATTACAATATGACCACTGTTTTGAGGATGATATAAAAAGGCTTCAGGGAAATTATCTGCTGGTATGCGTAGAAGACCACGGTATCGGTATCGAAAGAAAAGATTTGAACCATGTATTTGACAAATTTGCGCAGATTGAAAACTCGCTTTCCCGCAAAGTCGGCGGTTCAGGTTTGGGGCTTCCGATTGCAAGGCAGCTTATGGAATCACATAACGGCGCAATCTGGTGTGACAGTGAAATTAATAAAGGTTCAAAATTTTATTTTGTAATTCCTGTTGCAAATGACCGGTCAAATTTCCTGATGATAAGAAAGCAGCTTGCGCAAAAAGCCCGCTCAAACGGCTCTACTATTGCGGTTATCAGGATAAAATCAACAAATGAAGTTATAGAAAACTTGCTTAGAGAAAATAATTTATTAAATAAAACATATATGACAAATTCTCTTCTGGAAAAAGAAGGCGCAATGACAACATTGTCATTGATTCTTGTTGACGGTGACAAGCCTTCTGCCGAGTTTTTGAAGAAGAAAATAGATTCTGTTATTGAGCAGAACAAGAACTTATACGGCGAATGTGATATAATGTATTCATACGATATTGAAGGAGACACGCATGAAAAAGATTCTTATAGTGGATGATGAGCAGGATATTGTAGAAAGTCTCAAATTTGTGCTGGAAGTTTCAGGTTATGTGTGTTATACCGCATTCAACGGCGAGGACGGTTTGAGGCTTGCAAAAGAAATCATGCCGGATTTAATCATACTTGATGTTATGATGCCGAAAATTAATGGCTACAAAATAAGCCGTTTATTGAAATATGACAGCAAATACAAAGATATACCGATAATTATGGTAACTGCACGTTCTCAATTAGAAGACAAAATGATAGGTGAAGAAACAGGTGCTGATGAATATATCACCAAGCCTTTTGAACTGGATCAGATAGTGAAAAAGGTTGGGGAGTATCTGGGTGGTGACTAGTGACTAGTGAATAGTGAGTAGTGAGTAGAAATGTAGGTTGGGTTTACTAACCAGACAATAACGTAAATGAGAGTTAAACCCCTCACCCGCATCCGTAACTTTCGCCATCCGGCTCAAGAACTGCTGCTCCCTCTCCCACAAGGGGCGAGGTAAAAAATGACAATTGAATAAAATCAATGTCGCCCGATAAATTAAAGTTAAAAGCGCCCGATGCAGCCGGTTAGTAGTAAAGTCAGCAGAGGTTGACAGGGCAGCATAAAATAAAATCGGTAATAAGCACTAATGTCGCCCGATAAATTAAAGTTAAAAGCGCCCGATGCAGCCAACCGGTAGTAAAGTCAGCAGAGGTTGACAGGGC
>CALUSN010000131.1 GCA_944323435.1 Candidatus Gastranaerophilales bacterium
GTTTCTTTGTTGCCCCAGCCTTTGGCTTTGGCGGAAGTCGTTATATAAAGTTTCTTCTGCGCCCGGGTGATTGCAACGTATAAGAGCCTTAAACTTTCTTCAGAGTTAAATTCTCTTAATTCAAGCTCTGTTTTCTTTTTATAAGCCGGATTAAATCCTCTTACTTCTTCCATAAATACCGTAGAAGATTTTGTTTTTGCTTTTTCTGCATCAATAGACAAATTCTTTTCTGCCATCTCCGGCAAAAATACGTATTCAAACTCATCTCCTTTAGATTTATGGAGTGTCATTATCTGGACTTTGCCTTTCATTGCGTCTTTATCCTCCTCTTCAGAGAAGAACTTAAATCCGCTCAATGTCGGTTTTTTAGAAATCTCTTCCAATCTCTGGAGAGTCAGGTCAAATTTTGCTTTTGAACTTATTCGTTTAACAAGAGTTGCAATCAAATACACATTTGATTTTTCAATATCGCTTGTGTAATAAAAAAGTCCGATTCTGATTACAAGCTCTTCAAGCGGAAGTGTAGAAGAATTAAGCCAGTACTGCATATCCCATAAGAATTGCGCAAGGTTATTTGATTCAATCCCGTCTCCGTCCTTTTTAATAAAAGGTGTTTCAGAAGCCCTGATTTCCAGCTGCAAACGCTGCTTATAAAATCCTAAATCCGAAAGTGTCTCGTAAGTAGAAACAACAACTTCGTTATCAAACGGATTCCGGATAAATTTCAGAATAGAAAATATCGTATTAAATACGCCCTTTTGTCCTAAAGATTCGCTTCTTGTAATGCTTTTTAATCCGGCATTATTAATAAATTCCGCCCATGATGCCACCTGATAATTGTTTCTCAAAAGTATTCCAATTGTCGCATCTTTGTTTCGGGTAAGAATATTTTTTATTTCTTTTAGAATAAAATTCCGCTCCGCAAAAGTGTTTTCAAAAACCCTTGAAAATATTGCATTTTCGCTTACAGGATTTTTCCCCTCAACTCCATTCATATAGCTTGTAAAAAACGCTTTCGGCAATATTTTATTTCCGAAATCCACAAGCCTGTTTGCAAGAGTCATAACATCCTGCGTGCATCTCTGCGAATGGTTCATCTCAACAGTTTTATCAGCAGTTTTTATAAAGTTTCTGAAACCTTCCACATCAGCGTTGGAAAAAGTTGTTGTAATTGCCTGATTAATATCTCCGCATCTTACAAGGTTTTTATGTTTTCCGCTCAACAGCGCAATTAATCTCTGCTGGACTCCCGACGAATCCTGAGCCTCGTCTTCAATTATGTATTCGCAAATATTCTGATAATATTCCAGAATATCCGGATTGTTTTCCAAAAGTTTAACCGACATAATTAAAATATCATCATAGTCTATTAAATTTTCTTCCCTTAATTTTGCCTGATATTCTTTGTAAAAAGTTTTAAATTTCTCAATCTTTTTATCACTTGAAGGCGTATCAATATTGCCCTCCTGCAATTTTATAACAGAAATTGCCCTGTCAAACTCGTCGCTTTCGGTTTTTGTAAATTTTCCCCCGATAGATTTTATAATTCGCATTCTTTGAGTGTCGTCGCAAATATCAAAATCAGATTCAAGATTCAATCTTTCAAAATTAGAATTTTCTTTGATAATTTTTAGCGCAAGCCCGTGAATTGTGCTTATATTTGGAAGCTGGGTAGAATTAGGGCACATGTTCTTGATTCTTTCCCTGAAATTTCTCGCAGCAGAATCCATATAAGTCAGAACAAAAATGTTTGAAGGTGTAACACCCTGATTTATAAGTTTTATGATTAATGCAAGCAGAATCGTGGTTTTACCCGCTCCCGGAACTGCAGAAATTGCCATACTTCCGCCTCTGTAATCCAGTACAGGCTTCTGATCCGCCCGGGGGGTAATCTTAAACGCTATTGCTCCCTCTCCTTCGGGGAGGGTTGGGGAGGGGGTTGAACCTGCCAGATATTCTTCAATCCCGCCTAAATTTTCGACACCTGCCGGATCAAACAAGCTTGAACATGCCCAGATATGGTCGGACGCTAATAACAAAAGTTTACGCAAAATTCTTGCAGTCTTTTGTTTTGCTAAAAATATATCATCCTCAACCGTATACTCGTCCTTTGTCCAGTCTGCCTGAAAAACCCACGCATTATATAAAGGTCCGGTATCGGTCTTAACCCAGTCAGAATGCGAAACATCCAGCCAGAATTGGTATTTGGAAGCAATTTTGTTATCAATAATTTTTTGAGGAGTTGCAACAACTAAATCGTTATCCGAAAACTCTAGAATCGTGCTTGGATTTTCTGCAATAATAGAGTTTTCTATCTGAACAATAATTTCTTCCGCACGCTCTATTACAGTCCTTGCACCGAGGACACTTTCGAAATCTCTCAACTGTTTTATAAAGAAATTAAATTTATTTATCTTACTTTCATCAGCATGCTCGACAAGTTTGTAAAACAATTCGTAAACTTTTAATGAAAGTTTTTCATCTTTTGCTTTAATCTCTTCAAAAACTTTTAAAAATTTTCGGTATTTTTCATCATAAAAATCTATCTGAATAGAAGGAAGTTTTCCGGTTGACTTATACCCTTCAAGAATCTTATCACAATACTTGAGCGGAATTTCAAGATAATCAGATAAAATTACACGCAGCTCTATTTCATCAATATCAATATCAAGCATGAGTTTTAGAATATTCAAACTCGCTTTTACCAGCGGATTGTCAATAAGTTTTTCGCTGCCGGATAAAAAGAGCGGATTGCACAGGTGTTTTAAATTCTCTTCCAGAGTAAATTTAAGCATGTTATCCTGAAGCGGAGTAATTATTGTAATATCTTTAGGTTTTACATTTTTTTTGAATAAGTTTTTTATCTTTTCGATGGTGAAATCCAGAATCTCAGCACGTTTGGAGAGTGAGGTTAATGTAAAATTTTCCAATCTTTCTCTCTTGTTTTCGAGAATGTTTGAGAAGATAATCTCGCCTTGAGGAAATGTATTTTGAGAGTGAGTAGTGAATGGTGAATAGTGAGTAGAATTTTTAGCCTTAGTTATATCCTCATCACCCCTCACCGGAATCGGAGATTCCGACTTGTCTTGGATTATTCGGGGTGCGGACGGAGTAACGTCCGACCCGCACCTTACGGGTTCCGCTCCGCTGCACCCTTCCGAAAATCCGCCTCCCACAAGGGGAGAGTTATGCGCTATACTTTTTTGCATAACGACATGGGTTTGGGGTAATTCATCTATCACTTCTTCATTAAATAAGTGTACTAACTTACACTCAATCGACGTATCAGCGCTCAAATACCCGCATCTGCTTGAGCCCAGAGCGTCAAAACAAATTACCCAATCCTTTAATTGAGGTCTCAAATACGATATAAAATCAAAACAAACCGGAGTCATTTCATCGGCGTCATCCACAAGAAGATAGTTTATGTTTTTAAAATAATCCGTATTTTTATAGACATGATTAAAAATCAGAGTCTGCCTCAAATAGTCTAAACTTCTGGTTTTGAGAGTAGACGATAAAAGTTTTTTTATAATCAATTCCGCATCATCAGCAAACGATTCATTTAAAATTTCTGATCTTTTTTTAACTTCTTCATTTGTTAAATGATTCTGAACAATAAGAGAATATCTTCTGAAAATTTGATGTAAAAGCGAATGCTTTGAATTATATCCCTTAACATCAACCTGTTTTAAAATATCTTTCAGCAAAAACTGAGACACCTCTAAACCCGCAAGATTAGGGAGAATGAAGGCTTTTTTTGACGGAATGGAGTTTTCTACAAAACACCAGTTTTCAACAAGTGTATTATATACAATTGAAAAAAATGAATGGACATTTAATTTTTCTGTTGCATCAACTTTTATGTTTTTTAAAATTTTATCAATGAATTGTTTTTTTAATGTCGAATTTTGGACAAGAACCAGTATTTCTGACGGTTTCACACCATCAGATATCAGCTCCAGATATTTATCAACTAATACTTTAGTTCGAAAATCGACTTTAATAAAATTTAATAACATACTCCTTATGGACTATTTTAACACAAA
>CALUSN010000132.1 GCA_944323435.1 Candidatus Gastranaerophilales bacterium
GTAGGACGTCACGGTAACGCAGGTCAGGCAAACTATTCAGCTTCTAAAGCAGGTCTTATCGGCTTAACCCAGACTCTTGCAAAAGAATTCGGCTCTCGCGGTATCAGAGTTAACGCTGTATGTCCAGGCTTCATCCAGACTGCGATGACTCACGACCTTGCAAACATTGATGAATACCTGAAAGCTATTCCGATGAAGAGACTCGGAACTCCTGAGGATATTGCAAAAGTTGTTAAATTCTTAGCACTTGATACCGATTATGTAACCGGTCAGGCAATTGAAGTTGCAGGCGGCTTGATGATATAGTCAGGTTAAAATTACAATAAAATTAATAAGGTAGCAGCAGGGTAGATTTTAATCTACCCTGCTATACTAAATTTAAACAATTTCACCCTGTCCGTCTTTATCCCTTAAGCCGAATTTATACAATTTTCTTATATATGTTTTGATTGAAATATTAAGTTCATCACAAATTTCTTTTGTGCTTTTGCCGGAAGCAATCAGATTTTCCAATTGTTCTTTTGTTATTGTACGAGCATTCAGCAGCTGCTTTTTGGCAGAACTCAAAAAATTATACTTTTGTAAAAATGTATAATAATTTGTCTTTGAAATACCAAAACGCTTACATATATCCTCCATGGACATTCCGTTTTTTAAACATTTTATAAATTCATTCCGCTGTTTATTTTCTATCCTGTTAAGCGCAGTGCTGCTTCTGTCAATACTGTCGCGGCTTATTGTTTTTACGCCTTTTTCCTTTGCCTTTTCATAAAATGCCGGCGGCGACATATTCAATTTTTCTTCTATATCATCTCTGGATTTCCACTCTTTTATTACCTGCTGTAATTTATCTTTTGAAACCGGTATTTCATTTGCATGTCCCTGATAATTGTAATTAATATGAAGCCGCTTTAATAATTTATAGAACATAACTTCGTTTATATTTAACTTGTTACAAATCTCACTCACAGTATATTTATCATCAACTAATTTCTGCAGTTGTTCTTTTGTAATACTTGCTATATTTGCTTTACTTTTCTGTATTTCTGTTAAAATCCCGAAGTTTCTTAGAAGTTCGCGATATCTGCCCGTGTTAATTCTTAGCTCTTTACAAATTTCTGCAACCGGTTTACCCGAGTTGACAAGACTTTCCAACTGTTCCTTTGTAATATTGTCAAATGAATCATATTTTTTTTGTCTTTTAGGAACAATGCCGAATTTTAAAATATACGTTTGCAGTGTTGATTTTGATATTTTTAAGATTTGACAAATTTCCTCATACTGCTTGCCGCTCCGGATTAAACTGTCCAGTTCGTCCTTTGTTATTCTGGAAATATTTTCTTTGCTGCTTCTATATGGCGTTTTTAAATTAAGCCATTCAACCAAATTACAGTATAAATGCTCAGTTATGCCGAATTCTTCGCACATGGCCTTCATTGATTTTTTTTGATTAATCATTTCCTGCAATTTTTCTTTGGTTAAAATTTTATCTTTTGTCCCGACATTGTACGTTGTCAGGTCGTATTTTTCCATTAAACTAAAATATATTTTGGGAGAAATATTCAGTTTTCGGCAAACCTCACTCACCGGTGTATTATTTTTAATAAAATCCTCCAACTGTGCCTTTGAAATTTTTGAGATATCATTGCGCTGCTTTTGCCTTGTAGAAAGCCCGAATTTTTTAAGTTTGTTATAATATGTCGTAGCGCTGACCCCGAGTTCTTTAATAATTTCCGGCTCGGTTTTCCCCAAAGTACGAAGTGCAAGGATTTGTTCTTTTGTAATATTTTTCTGCCTGCCGGAAAATACCGTATAAGGACTATAAGGATTTAATGTTATTTTCATCAAAAACACCTTTCAATAAAAATAAAACTTCAAAATGAAAATTTTTGTTACATTTATTTCTAAAGTGTAACAATTTTTGAAGTTTATTGCAAAATTATCTTGAAATAGTATAATTTAGAAGAATAGTGTATTACACATAAATGAAGAGGATAAAAAACATGAGCACATTTGAGAAAGTAAAAAAAGTTGTAGTTGACCAATTAAGCTGCGATGAAGCTTTAGTTACTCCTGAAGCAAGCTTTACAGCTGATTTAGGTGCTGATTCTTTAGATACTGTTGAATTAGTTATGGCTTTCGAAGAAGAATTCGGATGTGAAATTCCTGATGAAGAAGCTGAAAAAATTCAAACAGTTCAAGATGCAGTTAACTACATCGATTCACACTCATAGTAAGATTTGAATTTATATTAAGAGGGTGAGAATTTCGTACATTTCCGCCCTCTTATTTATTATTTAAGGGAAAAAGAATATGACAAAACGAAGAGTTGTAATAACAGGGATGGGAGCAGTTACACCGTGCGGTATCGGTGTCAATAAGTTTTGGGACTCCATGCTAAAAGGAAAAAGCGGAATATCTTTGATAGAAGCAATTGATACCGAACGTCATACTGTTAAAATAGCAGGTGAAATTAAGGAAAAAGACTTCAATCCTGAAGATTATATAGAACCTAAAGATGCCAAAAGAATGGATAGATTTACCCAGTTTGCGATGGCGGCTGCAGATGAAGCTATTGCTGATGCGAAACTGGATGAAGCCGGAATTGACCCTTACAGAATAGGTGTTCTTGTAAGTTCAGCAGCCGGCGGTTTTAAAACATTTGAAAAAAACCATATGGCAATGATTGAAAAAGGTCCTACTAAAGGTTCTCCGTTTACTGTTCCAATGCTTATCGTAGATATGGCATCAGGAAGAGTTTCAATGAAACACGGTTATAAAGGTGTTAACAAAGCTGTTGTTTCCGCCTGTGCAACAGGTTCTCACTCAATCGGCGATGCTTTCAGAACCATTCAATACGGCGATGCTGATGTAATGGTTGCAGGAGGCTGCGAAGCTACAATTACTACATTAGGTATAGGCGCATTTACTGCTGCAAGAACTTTATCTAAGAGAAATGATGAGCCGGAAAAAGCTTCAAGACCATATGATAAGGACAGAGATGGTTTTGTAATGGGCGAAGGAGCAGGTGTTCTTGTTCTTGAAGAATATGAACTTGCTAAAAAGCGCGGCGCGCATATTTATGCGGAAATTGTAGGGTATGGACAATCTGCAGATGCTTATGACATGGTAGCTCCGGATCCGGAAGGTAACGGGGCAATTAAATCAATGGAATTAGCTCTTGCAGATGCCGGACTAAAACCGGAAGATATTGATTATATCAATCCGCACGGTACAAGCACCGGTCTGGGGGATATTGCAGAATCTCAAGCTATTGCAAAAATCTTTGGCGACAAAGAACACAATAAAAATCTTGTTGTAAGTTCTACAAAGAGTATGCACGGTCATATGCTGGGTGCAACGGGAGCAGTGGAAGGGATTGTCTGTGTTAAAGTTATTACAGATGGAAAAGTTCCTCCGACAATCAATCTTGATAATCAGGATGAAAGAGTTGCAAACCTTGATTATGTGCCGCACAAAGCAAGAGACAAAAAAGTCCGTGCTGCACTTTCTAACTCTTTCGGATTTGGCGGACACAACGCAACATTGATATTTAAAGAAATATGATTAAATCTTGAATCAAAATAAAACCTTAAAATCGCTTATATGATTTTGAGGTTTTATTTTGTCTTTTTTAAACATTAAAAAGGGCGGTTTTGTAAAAACCGCCCTTTGATTTAAAATAACTGTTAAACCTTACCCTTTCATGGCATTTTCAACAGCAACAGCAACTGCAACGGTTGCGCCGACCATCGGGTTGTTGCCCATACCGATAACGCCCATCATTTCTACGTGAGCAGGAACCGATGAAGAACCTGCAAATTGAGCGTCGCCGTGCATTCTGCCCATAGTATCGGTCATACCGTAAGAAGCAGGGCCTGCTGCAACGTTATCAGGGTGAAGTGTACGACCTGTACCGCCTCCGGATGCTACTGAGAAGTATTTTCTTCCGTTTTCCCAGCACCATTTTTTGTAAGTACCGGCTACAGGGTGTTGGAATCTTGT
>CALUSN010000133.1 GCA_944323435.1 Candidatus Gastranaerophilales bacterium
ACGGGCTAGGCAAAGCCGTCGCCCTACCGAAAATCCGCTCTCCCACAAGGGGGAGAGGGGTAGGCGTTAATTGAGCGGCAGTGCGTGTTCCTTCGCTAAGTAAGGGAAGCGGATTGCCGGCAGAGAGCGAAGGAGCTTTGCGGAAGCAAAGTCCGAAGGCTCGTTTATAGCCGACAACCAAGCAGGTTAGGAAGGGTGATAAAAAGGTTTGTGTATCAAGCGACCGATTGGCTGTCATTGCGAGGAGCGGGAGCGACGTGGCAATCCACACAATTATTGCCGTGTAAAACCCAAACTATAAACTTGACCCCTCTCCCGAATTTCTAAGCTCGCAAAATGCTCGCTAAGAAATTCTTCCCTCTCCCACAAAGGGGCGAGGGGACGTGCACGCCCGCCGGTAGTAGAGTCAGCAGAGGATGGCAGGGCGTTAAAAAAATAACTGTAGAGGTATTATCAATGCCATCCGTACAGAAATCAAATCGCCCGATGCAGCCAGCTAGTAACAGAGTCAGCAGAGGGTGACAGGGCAGTAAAAACAATAGAGGTTGTATGACTTATGTCACCCGATAAGTAGAGTTAAAAAGATGTATAGGGAATATTTAAAAGGAAGAATAGGTTCGTTAATATATATAACAGGTACGTTAATCCGCGGGTTTTCGACCCAGACATTTTGCGAGAAAAATTACGGGATTAGCCCGGATATGTACGTGATTTTGTATTTGTTGCTTGAAAACGAAGAAATTATGTACCAGAGGCAGCTTGCGGAGATTATGTTTAAAGACAGAGCAAATATGTCGAGAATAATTGAGAATATGCGTAAGAAAGGGCTTCTGGAAAAAGTTCCGGAATCACACGGGAGAAAAATTTATAAACTTGTGGTGACGGAGAGGGGGAAAAAAATCTGGGAAACAGTTTTGCCTGTAGATAAGGATTTAAGAAGCACTATAACAAATGGTATTGATGAAAAAGAACTTGCAATAACATTTGCGACGCTTGAGAAGATGAATAAAAATATAAGAGATAAGGTTAAATTACAGATATAAAGGAGAGAATTGTGGAAGAAGATAAACATGATGACGGTATAATTGAACTGGAGGATGACCGTCCCGAGTATATGAAGAAAAGAGTGCTTGTTCCTGCTATAACGGGGCTTGTATTTTTGATATGCGGTATATTTTACGGAATTCACACTATATATTATAAATCTACTGACGACGCATTTATAGAAGGTCATGTAATAACGGTAGCGCCGAGGGTTTCAGGACCTGTAATACATTTGAATATAGAAGATAATCAGGAGGTTAAGAAGGGGGATTTTCTTCTGGAGATTGACCCAAAAGATTATGAGGCAAAATTAAAAGAGACAAGAGCGAAGCTTGATGAAGCAAGGGCAGCACTTGTAAGTTCAGAAAATCAGGTTAAAAAAACTCTGTCGGATTTAGAATTTGCACAGGCTGATTATGACAGATATTCTAAGATGTACGATAAAGGAATTTCCTCAAAACAGGATTATGATGCAAGTTTGAATAAACTTACAGCTGCAGAATCAAACAGCAGGTCTGCAAAAGCAAGATATGATGAGATTAATGCTTCAATAAAAAGATTGGAAGCGGAAGTTGAGCAGGACGAATTAAATCTTTCTTATACAAAGATATATGCGGTTCAGGACGGGAAAATAACAAACCGTACAGTTGAGCAGGGAAATTATGTTCAGGTTGCGCAGCCGATGTTTGCTATTGTTCCGGAGAAAATGTGGATAGTTGCAAACTTCAAAGAAACTCAGCTTGCGAATATGAAAAAAGGGCAGCCGGTTAAAATTAAGATTGATACCTTTGGCGGAAAGAAGTTTAAGGGTGAAGTTGACAGTATTCAGCGCTCGACCGGTGCAAGGGCAAGCTTGTTCCCGCCTGAAAATGCTGTCGGAAGTTATGTAAAAATTGTCCAGAGAGTTCCGGTTAAGATTGTATTTACGGAAGATATTTCAGGCTATAATATTGTTCCGGGAATGTCAGTAGTTCCGGAGGTTAAGGTCAAGTAATGGCAAAGGTCGTTTATAAACACAAACCTGCGCCGTTATGGCTGGTTGCGCTTTCAATACTTTTACCGACGTCGTTTTCCTGCCTTGCGACATCCGCTACTAACGTTGCAATTCCGCATATTTCAGGATACTTCGGTTCAACTATTGATGAAGCTAACTGGATTATAACTTCTTATATGATTGCAAACGCATGCCTGATTCTTATGTCAGGCTGGTTAGAGGGGCTGCTCGGCAGGAAGAATTTTTTAAAGATTTTTATTGCAATTTTTACACTGGGCTCTTTAATTTGTGCAATTGCTCCTAATCTAAATTTGATGGTTCTGGGAAGGCTTATTCAGGGGATTGGCGGCGGTCCTATGACGCCTGTTTCTCAGGCAATTCTGCTTGCTGCTTTTCCTCCGGAAAAGAAAGGTATTGCAATGAGCCTGTACGGGCTTGCAGTAATGGTTTTTGCAATTCTGGGTCCGACATTCGGCGGATTTATTGTTGATAATTCCGACTGGCAGTGGATTTATCTTGTAAATATTCCGGTCGGAATACTTTCAATTTCAATGGTGCACGCTAATATTGAGGATACTCCGATAACCGGAAAAGGAAGAAAGACCGATTTCCCCGGCATGATATCTCTTGTTTTATGGCTTCTTTCAATGCAGGTTGTACTGGATAAAGGTCAGCAGTATAACTGGTTTGACTGCGGATGGATTTGCTGGCTTTCAGGTTTTTCTGTCTGCTCACTTGTGTTTTTTATTATAAGAGAGCTTGAATCAAGCGCGCCTTTGATAAATTTAAGACTGTTTAAAGACAGGAACTTTTTTATAGGAACAATTTTAAGCCCGTCTATTAATATGATTATGTTTTCAACTGTTGTTCTTGTTCCCCAATTTTTGCAAAATTTAATGGGATATACGGCAATCTTAAGCGGATATGCGCTTGCACCGCGTATTATATCCTGTGTTTTAATGATGATTTTTATCAATCCGCTTATGAAAATATTTGATAACAGAATTTTGATTGCAATCGGATTTTTCATACTCGGAGCATCCCTTCTTTTCTTCCTTAATCTTAACCTCTCCGTACCTTTTATCTATATTGCTTTACCGCAGGTATTAATGGGGGTCGGGGTAATAATGACCTTTATTCCGGTATCCGCTCTTGTACTCGGAACACTTCCGAAAGCAGAGCTTACCAACGGAGCAAGCCTGCATAACCTTTGTAAAGCAACCATGACGGCGGTTATTGCATCTGTTGCTTCAACTCTTGTTGCAAGGCATTCCCAGATGCATCAGGTGTATCTGGTAGAAAACCTTTCAAACTTTAATCTCGTATTCCAACAAAAGTTTTCAGGGCTTTTGCATACATTTATGGCAAATTCTTCAAGCTCTTTTGCAACTATAAAGACAAATTCTTATATTTACAAATCCATGCTCGTACAATCACGTTTGATGTCCTATGTTGACGCATTTTCAATTTTTGCACTTATATCATTCTTACTGATTCCGCTTGCATTCTTCTTTAGAACCGACAGTGCAAAAAAAGTTACCCATAGAGATATAAAAAATATTCAGACATAGATTATTGAGAATTTCTGGCGTTTTCTAAATCCACAAACCACTCAATAAGCGGTTTTTTGTCTCCAAATTGGAAATTAAATCCTCTTTCAAAATCAGGATCAGTTAAAAATTCATACCCGATATTAAAAGCAACCGGCTCTTCTTTAACGCCGAGTTTTTTGTATTTTTCTTCAGATATGGTGTTGCTGCCATCCTCCAGAACATTGGAGTAATTAAGCCCCTGAAAGCAGCAGAAAGGGGCTTTGATTTTCCCGTCGCTTCCGACAAACGGCAGCCCGAAGGTGCGGCAGACAATTCCCCTGTAATCATAAACTGCACAAACATCATTAACTAAAAACGGGCAGTCATAGA
>CALUSN010000134.1 GCA_944323435.1 Candidatus Gastranaerophilales bacterium
CCGGATTCTAACTCTTTATCAAAAGGGATAGTGCCTACAACATCCGTTTCAATATCTTGAAGTTGAACTGAAATGAGATTCATATCTTCATCTTTAACTTTATTCACAACAATACACAACTGTCCCCCTGCCGCATATTTTACAGAGAATTCCGATATTCGCTTTGCAAGGTGAATAGAATCCAAAGTCGGATTTGTAACAATCAGGGCTAAATCGATATTAGTATCGACTAACTGATTTAAGTATTTAAGGTCAAATTCGCAGTCAAAGATTACAAAATCATATCTTTCAATAAGCCTCTGACAGGCATCGTTAATTTGTCCTGTAATCGGGCAGCGGCAGTCTTTAGCACCAACAAACCACGAAACTATTATATCAACATTCTCGCTCAAAGAGACAAGAATATCTTCCATTGCCCACTCAATATACTCATGCTTTGTCATTCCTTCCGGAATGCCTGTTTTGTATTCGTGCTTGCCGCTTCTTATACCATAAATTGTATTTCTTATATCCAGACCAAAAGAATGGGCAAGTTCGCTCGTAAGGTCATTATCAAAGAGTAGTATTGATTTATCAGGAAATCTGTTTTGTATATTTTTTAATAAAGCTTTGGTAATAGTAGTTTTACCGCTTCCGCTTTTTCCGGTTACAGCTATTTTTACAGTCAAAATTTCAATCCTTTTTTCTGATTTTAACACAAACTAATCAGAATACAAAACAGGGCAGGATATATTTCCTGCCCCGATATATTCTCATGGTTCAAGAATTAAACTAATCCTTCTTTTACGGCTTTGACTGCTGCCTGAACTCTGTCATTTACACACATTTTCTGCAAAATTGAACAAACGTGCGCTTTTGCTGTATGAACACTTACAATAAGTTCTTTAGCAATTTCTGTATTGCTTTTACCTTCTACCAGATGTTTGAGCACTTCAAACTCTCTTTCAGTAAGCGGAACCCGACCTTCTTCCGAGGATTTATCCTTTAAAATACCAAGCGTTTCCTGCTTAGGGAACGAATCAAGAACTTTTCTGGCAATTACCGGATCAAGCCAGCAGACACCGTTTTTAACATCCCTTATAACATCTGCAAGCTTAGTAGGGTCAATATCTTTGAGGCAGTACGCCATAGCTCCCGAGGATAAAGCAGCAATAACCTCTTCTTCTCTATCATGGGAAGTTAGTGCAATAACCTTTATATCTCTGTTCATTTCCTTAACTTTCACTGTTGCTTCAATACCGTTCATCCCTGCAAGCCCTAAATCCATCAAAACAATATCCGGTGTATATTGTTCGATTAGTCTTAATCCGTCAGTAGCGTTGTCAGATTCTGCTACAACTTTTATATCCTCGTTAGAATTAAGAGCGCATCTAAGCCCTACTCTTGTAAGCTTAAAATCCTCAATAATAATTACACTGATTGTCTTTTTCTCTGCGCTTACTGCTGCTGTACTCATTTTTATAAATCCTCCTATCGGGGTAGTTTGTATTATTGTATCCCCTACTCCAATATTAAATAATACACCCGCTTTATAGTATATTACCCACCCTGCTTATATTTTGTATACCATTATTATTGATACAGTAAATAAAAAACAAAATATATAACCGGAGAAACTAATTTACGCTGATTCGGATTTATGTTATGATTCAAACCATGGAAAGAGTAATGTTATTAGTTAAAGAAGAGTTAGCCCTCGTGAACAATGAAATTTCCGCGATATTAATTGAGCCGGAACAAATCTGTAAGGATGTAAAAAAAATATTATGCACCGGCTCAAAGCGTATACGCACAATCATTACAGCGTTGTACTTAAAGGCTTGCGGTATATGTTTGTCAGAAAACAGTCTGCATATTATATCTGCAGGTGAAATTATTCATAATGCGTCTTTACTTCATGATGACGTTCTTGATAATGCAGAGTCCAGACGCGGTACACCTTCTTTCAATGCCCTCTATTCCCCTAATTTATCAATTCTTGCAGGAGATACTCTTTTATCAATTGCGACAGAAAAATTATTAAAAATTAATAATAATCAGGTTTTACAAATTTTCCTGAATTGTACAAAAGAGATGTGTAAAGCGGAAATCAATCAATTTTTAAGCCGCGGTGTTGTTCCTGATTTAAGCGATTATATAAAAATTTGTGAAGGTAAAACAGCCTGTCTTTTTCAAGCAATATTAGAAAGCTGCGCAATAATCGAAAATATTAACAAAACTGCGGCTGCAAATTTTGCAGGAAATTTCGGAGTATTCTTTCAGCTAAAAAATGATTTATCAGAACAGTCAATTGAATCAGATAAAAAGAATAAAATATTTACGCCAAAAGACTTTTTAGGTCTTGAAAAAACAATGGATTTAATAGATAATTATTTGCAGAAGATAAAAGTAAATATCAGTGCTTTGCCTGATAACAAGTATAAAGAGGGGCTAGGGGAATTATTAAAAAGTTTGTAATTGACAAGAAAAAGTTAAAAGCTAATTTTAAGGAGACTGTTGATACTGTTGTTTTTGTTGTTATTGCAGTAATTTTGATAAGATTTTTTGTTGCAGAGCTCAGATGGATTCCATCAGGATCAATGAAACCTACGTTAGTTGAAGGTGACAGAATTGTAGTCGAAAAACTCAGTAAATTCCCGAATATTATAAAAAACCATAATTTTGAAAATACACCGGAACGCGGTGATATTATGATATTTTATCCCCCTTTTGTAAAACTAAAAACAACTCCTTGGGCTGTTTTTAGCCGCCTTACAGGATTTTTCTGTAAAGACATTGCTTATATAAAACGTGTAGTAGGACTTCCCGGCGAAAAACTTGAAATTAAACAGCTAGAAAATGGAATGTACAAGGTTTATATCAATGACAAACCATTGGAAGAAGAGTATATAATGAGCGAGTACGATTTCCACAAATGCAAGTCAGATATGTATTGCGGTCCGCTTATTATTCCGGAAGGACAATATTTTATGATGGGGGATAATAGAGGAAATTCAATGGACAGCCGCTTCTGGGGAACTTTACCAAAAGAACGCTTTATAGGCCGTGCAGTATTTTTATTCTGGCCTTTAACTCATATTAAAGGATTATAAGTGTCACTATTTCACAAATATGAAAGTATACAACTTTAGCTGTTAAGTTTGTTATACAGGGCAGAATACATTTTTATTGCGGCTTCTGCATTGCTCTTTTGGGAATAAGCTAAAACAGCATCAAGGCCTTTTTTATTAATTGTACCATTAATATTTGACGGATCCGGAATTCCCGGTTTACTCAACATGTCTGCAGCAAGAATGCTTGAACCGTATTCAGCAGTATCAATTTTACCGTCATTATTGATATCCAGAGCTTTTGACGAATACGTTTTATCCGGAGCAAATTCGGAGTCCAATTCCTTTACAGTAAGTTCATTAACTCCGCCCATTTCCTCGTAAGCAGCACCTAATACCGCTTTTTTATCAACCTGACCTTTTGGAAGTTTCGGCATATAACGGTATTCAAATTCCAGAGGCGGAAGTGCTTTTAAATACTCATCATTTTCTTTTAAGAATTTATCAAGTTTGTCAATATTATTTTGAGCAGCATCCGGATTTAAACTAAAATCCAGAATTGGAGCCGTTGTCATTTTATCTGTAACAAGAGGATGTTCCATATATGTGTACAAATTTTCAACTGCATTTCTTCCGTACCTTACGGAATCATCTTTTGTTTTGTTATCATATTTCCCTTTTGCACCATCTATTTTAGCTACACCGTTGTTAACATC
>CALUSN010000135.1 GCA_944323435.1 Candidatus Gastranaerophilales bacterium
AAGTTACAAAAAAGTCTCGAAGAACTTGAACAAAAAGCTCCGAAAGCGTTTGATGAGGTATACAAATTCGGAATATGGAGAAGAAAAAAATAAAACTTCTTGCAATTCAAATGGAATCTGCAATCGGTAATTTGGATTTGAATATAGAAACAGTCCGGAATTTACTCAGGGCAAATCTTGAGAAATACGGGAATGTTGATTTTGTATTCTTGCCGGAATTGTGGACTGTAGGCTGGGACTGCCCGTCGTTTCCCGAGAGTGCGGAAACTCTTGAAGATTCGCGCGCGGTTAGAATGCTTATGGAAATTGCAAAAGAATACGGAGTTAATATTTTCGGCGGAAGTTTTGTAAGAAAAGAGGGAGATAAACTCTTCAATACCTGTCCCGTAATCAACAGAGACGGTGAGGTTGTTTGTATATATAACAAAAACCACCTGTATTCATATAACGGAGATACGGAAAACAGCTATATAACAGCAGGCTCTAATCCTGTAATGGTTGAAATTGAAGGGGTTAAACTCGGAATTTCAATATGCTATGATATTCGTTTTCCTGAAATATACAGAGCGTACAGAAAAGCCGGCGCTGATATTCTGGTTAATATGGCAGCATGGCCTAAGTCAAGAAAAGTTCACTGGGATACGCTTGCTCTTGCAAGAGCGATTGAAAATCAGACATATATGACAGCGCTTACCCAGACAGGATTGCTGGCTGACGGAGCGGAGAATCTCGGGCATTCAATGATTATTGATTATAACGGGAAGGTCTTAGATGAGATAGAGGAAAATGAGGGCGGAATTTATGCGGAAATAGATTTAGAGGATATGTATAAATTCAGAGCCAACTGTAATATTTTGAATGATGTAAAGGACTCTTACGAGGTAATAAAAAAATGAAGAAAATTTTTGCGGCAATTCTGGTATTTTTTATGGCGTTATCCGTCCAAGCCCGCGGAGCTAAACCGCAGAAGGCTGATTTTGCGTCTGTAATAAATGATTCCGGAGTCGAAAAAAATTCTGTTGCAATTTCTGTCAAGGATGTGAATACAGGAAAACCCGTATATGAATTAAACGAAAAAATTCTTATGCATCCGGCGTCTGTCCAAAAAGTTTTGACTCTTCTTCCGGCAGTAGAGGCTCTGGGTGAGGATTATGAATTTACAACAACAATATACAAACGAGGAGAAGATAGTTATGTCATAAAACTCGGCGCTGACCCGTATTTAACCTCTTCGGATTTAAAGAGCCTTGTAAACAATATTGACCGCGTAACTGTTAAGAAGATTTATGTAGATGACAGTATTCTGGAAAAGAAAAGCTGGGGTGAAGGCTGGCAGTGGGATGATGATATGAATGTTCTTATGCCGAGATTCAATTCATACAACCTTGACGGGAATTTGATAAAACTAACTTTAATGCCTGCAGGGAAAGGCGAACCGGCTTTGATTATAAATCCGAGCAAGTATCCGTTTGTATTTTTGAATAATGTTATAACCGGAGACAAAAACGAGGTTACTGTATCACGTGACAATTCGATTTCCGCAAACACGCTTTCTCTAAGCGGAACTGTAAATAAACCGTATATTGTAAGAATTCCGGCAAATAATTTAAAAAGATATTTTGACATAAGATTTACGAATACCATTCACGATAAAAATATTTATCTGAAACAAAATCTTATTGCGGATAAAGTTACAGAAGATGATACAGAGCTTGATAAAATTACCCATCCGATATCTCTGGCAGTGGAGGATATTTTGAAAAACAGCAGCAATCTCACCTCCGAAACTCTATCAAAGCTTGCCGGCGGAAAAGTTTATGAGGACAGGGGAACGGATATTAACGGAATAAAAGTTTTTAATAACTACTGCAAAAAATTAGGACTTGATACTTCGAGAATCCGTATTGTTGACGCAAGCGGAGTTTCTAAAAACAATTTAATAAACGCTGATTTTATCTCGGAATTTCTGGTTAAAACAAAAGACAATCCGCTTATGCAAAACCTTCCGGCAGCAGGGGAAGGAACGCTCACACAGAGAATGCTTCCGCTTAAGGATAATTTGAAAGCTAAAACCGGAACTCACGGGGATTTAAGCTCTATTGCCGGATATTTAACCACAAAAAAAGGGAATAAATACGCTTTCTGCATTATAATAAACGACACAACCGCAACAATTTCCGACATGAAATCTCTTGAAGATTATTTTATTCGTGAAGCTTATTTAAGATTATAATTATGTATCAGATAATTGCTCAATATTTAGAATATCTCGAACTTGAAAAAGGTCTTTCGCAAAACACGATAGACGCGTACAGGCGCGACCTTTCGGAATTTTCCCGCGGGATTGATGATATTCAAAAAATTGACAGAATGACAATAAATTCTTTTATAAGAAAACTCAGGGAAGAGAAACTTGCATCTACAAGTATAATAAGAAAAATAGCTTCTTTGCGCGGATTTTTCAAATGGGCGGCGTCAGCCGGAATTATTACAAGAAATCCCGCTTCAACTCTTGAGCAGCCGAAAGTTCCTCAGAGGCTTCCGAAAGTTGTTTCTATAAAAGAGATTGAAGAGATGCTTCATAACAATCTTACCCCCTTAGAGCATGTCATTATGGAGCTTCTCTACAGCTGCGGATTAAGAGTCTCGGAACTTGTTAATTTAAAACTAAATGACATTGACCTTAATTCCAAATACGTACGCTGCTTTGGAAAAGGTTCAAAAGAACGGATTATTCCGATGGGTGAAACTGCAAAAAATGTTATAAAAGAGTATTTACCGCAAAGGGAATTGTTAATAAAAAAATATAACCTGAATACAAAATCCCTGCTTATTTGTCCAAACGGCAGGCAGATTACAAGGCAGGATGTTTATACATTTATTCACGAACAGGGAAAATTAATCCACAAAAATATTTCTCCGCATACATTAAGACATAGCTTTGCAACTCATCTTCTTGAGAACGGGGCGGATTTGAGAGTTGTTCAGGAACTTCTCGGACATAGTGATGTTGCTACAACCCAGCTTTATACGCATATAAGCAAAAAAAGATTAAAGGATGTGTATTTTTCAATTAATAATTCATAGTACAACCTGAATTATTAATTATCTTTGCTTTACCCTCTGAACCTGGTTTGTCAATACTGTTTATAGTATTTTTTATCGTAAACTTTTGTTAATTTGGATTTAAATTAATATTTATGCGGAGCATGGGGAATTGTAAATTTTTTACGGAATTCTTTACTTGATAAAAAGATAGGAAAATTATACTATATACACATACCTGAAAGGAGTGATGGCTACAAGACTTGGGAAGGATAAAAGATAGAAAATTTATACAAAAGTTTTTTAAAAATTTTGTCCGGAGGAAAGAAAAATTTATTTAAAATTTAATACACAAATCAATTTAAGAAGAGATGCATTTACCTTTATCAAAAATTAATTGTTTGTATCACAAATCAGTCAGGATTTGGGAACTAGATATTTTTGGGGTAGGAGATTATTGGGTTAAGAAGGTTTTCCAACAAAGAAAACCTTTTTTATTTTATTAATTACAATTCAAAATATTCAGCTTTATCCAATATGCGTTCGTCTCTGTAATAACTGTTATATAATTTTGCCTTTTTTACAATGTTATACCACTGAGTATAATTATTCATAAAATCATCTTTGTTTTTGTTCATATAATGAATGGTTACAATCCCTTCATACCCGCGGGTTACG
>CALUSN010000136.1 GCA_944323435.1 Candidatus Gastranaerophilales bacterium
AGAATCTGTTTGCCGATTTTCATCTGAAAATCAGAAAGCGTAAGATAAAGTTCGCTCACAAATTCATACGCTTTATCCACCGGCAGGAGACAAAATTCATAAATATTCAATCCGCGCGGAGCGCCATATCCCCCCGCCCCTTGCGGTACTACGTACGTAGATAATTGGTCGGAACACAAATCGGAATTTGATTGATTATTTAGTACTGCCTTGTGTTCCTCATTGGTTGAAGTGCCATGTCCCCCCGCCCCTTGTGGGAGGGGGTTAGGGGGAGGGGTGCTGCCTATGCGTACAGCAAGCGGAAACGGTTTTAGCCTTGCGCCGCCGCATTTTTCACACGGAGTTGTTACCATATATTTTTCAATCTCAGCTTTCCAGTATTCACTGTCAACATTGTAATGTTTCATCAAAAACGGAATTACGCCGATAAATTTTTGAAGAGTTGTTCTGTATCTATGGCTCCCAAATTCACGTATCCGCATAGGAATCCGCTCTTCCGAACCGTAAAGAATAATATTCTGATGTTCTTCCGGCATATCTTTGAAAGGAATTTCAAAATCCATATTGTAAGCCGCTTTAACAGCAGATAAAACATCGTCATAATAAGAGGTTGAGGACTTACTCCAGGGGTAAATAGCTCCCTCTTTTATTGATTTATTCTTATCCGGGATAACTAAATCCGGATCTATCTTGAAATCAACGCCAATACCGCCGCACTTGTCGCAGGCGCCATAAGGTGCATTAAAAGAAAAAATTCTCGGAGTTAATTCTTCAAAACTTAAATTGCAGTCAGGGCAGGCAAGTTTTTCGCTGTAAATTATTTCCTCACCGCCCACTACATCAATTGTAGCGACTCCGTCGGCTTTTTTTAGTGCAATCTGAACGCTGTCCGCAATTCTTGATTTTGCTTCCGGCTTCACTACAACACGGTCGATTACAACAGAAATTGTATGCGCTTTTGTTTTCGCAAGCTTTATTTCATCCTCATCAAGATTATAAATCTCGCCGTCAACTTTTATACGAACAAAACCTTCCTGTCTCAATTCTTCAAAGAGCGACTGAAATTCACCTTTCTTGCCTTTTGCAATCGGCGCTAAAATTTGAATTTTTGTACCGGTTTCAAGTTTAAGAATACTTGATACAATTTCATCAATCGTTTGCGGCTTAATCGGTTTCCCGCATTTAGGACAGTAAGGCGTACCGATTCTTGCATAGAGGAGTCTTAAATAATCATAAATTTCCGTAACCGTTCCCACGGTAGAGCGCGGGTTGTTGCTTGTGGATTTCTGGTCAATGGAAATAGCAGGCGTAAGCCCGTCGATATAGTCAACATCCGGCTTATCCATCTGTCCCAAAAATTGTCGCGCATAAGTCGAAAGGCTTTCTATATACCGTCTCTGACCTTCCGCAAAAATAGTATCAAACGCAAGCGAACTTTTCCCCGAACCTGAAACCCCCGTAAATACAACAAGTTCATTCTTCGGAATTTCCAGTGAAACGTTCTTAAGGTTATGTTCCCTCGCTCCTTTAATAACGATTTTATCACTCATACCAGAATTATATCACCAATAATTTTACGGGGCTAATTATTTATTAGTAAAAACTTTATGGTATCATATAGAAAAAAGGAGAGTTAGATATGTTAACTAAAAATTCATCATTAAAAACAACTTTTTCAGGTGTTGATTTTTCAAAGTATTCTTCAAAAACATCTGAATTTGTAAAAGAGTTTTCTTCCCGTGCAAATCAGCCGGGTAAATTCTTAAACTGGGTTAATCTTCCGGAAGAACAGGCTAAGAGATTGGACGATATTTATTCTCTTGCTTCTAAACTCAAATCTCAGACAGGTGTAGACAAATTGAGTGTTATAGGTATCGGCGGTTCAAAACATACTGTTGAACATATGCTCGGAATTAACGGGCTGAATATTTGCGGAGATAAAATTTATTTCTATTCAGATGTTGATTCAATAAGCTTTGCAAGATTCCTGGAAAGACTCGGAAACAACGTTCTTTCTTCAAATTATTTAATTGCTTCAAAATCAGGCTCAACTTTTGAAACAAAAGACGGATTTTTGAGAATCCAAAAAATGTTAGAAGACGCTTATATTGCAAAAGGTCAGTCTGTTGAAGATGCAAAAAAATCAACTGCTAAGCATTTCATAGCGGTAACTGACAAGAATGCGGAAAAGAGCGAACTCAGAAGAACTTCAAACGAAAACGGATGGTTAGGTGATTTATATATTCACGACGATGTCGGCGGAAGATTCTCTGCTTTTGATGACCACGCTTTATTTACGCTTGCTTTTGCCGGCATGAGCAAAGAAGATATGAAATCTATGTTAATGTCAGCGCAGGAAATTTCATCACTTTCTTTGTCTTCTGATTTAGAAATGAATGACGCCTTAAAAGAAGGTATTTTCTGGGCTGATGCTAAATTGAGCGGAATAGAAGCTTCTGTTCATCAGTATATGGGTTCTATGTTTGAAAATACAGTTTACTGGAACGCTCAAATGCAGAATGAATCTGTAAAAGATACGTTAAAACAGATTGCAAAAGTTCCTGACGCTATGCACCATTCAGCAGAAGCACACTTTAATCCTGCAAATAAGTTTGCATTTGCGCTTACTGTTCCGGTAGATAACGGCGTTTGCTCTGAAAATGCAGAAGCTTATATCGGCGCATTAACAATGTCTTACGAGTCAACAGGTGCTTTCTTTAAAGAATACGTTGAAACTTCAAAGCTCGGCTTGACTCCTCAGGCAGCAGGCGCTTTGACTCAATTGAGGGCATTTGCAACAGTTTATCAGGAAATTGTTGAAGCTGTTATGCAGAACCGTCAATTACCGGAAGTCTTAGACAGCGTACTTCAGCCGCACGTAGAGTATTATAAAAAGAACCTCAAAGGCGGAGTTGTTGTCCCGGGAAGAATTTCTTAGGTTTTTGTTGTTTTGAGACGGGCGGCTTTCAGCCGCCCGTCTCTTTTTTAGAGAGGAGTTTCCGGTTGAGCGTTGTTACTGAGGTAAATACTCGGGCTGGCAGACAACACTTCAAATTTGGCGTCATTGCGAGGAGCGGGAGCGACGCGGCAATCCACTAAGTTATTGTTGGGTTAAAACCAAACACATATTTTCCCTCCGGATTGCTTCGGGCTAAATGGCTGTTCCCTCGCAATGACTGCACCCTTGTAAGTTTCTACTACCAGCCCAAATGTCAGATAAAATCTGACCTATAAACTGTAAAACAGAGTAGTTTTTTGTTTAAAATAATTCAACGATATCAATATTAAATATTTGTGTGATTTGTTCAAGTTTATCGATAGTAATGTTTACACGTCCTTTTTCCAGTTTGCTTATGTATGAGTTATCAACACCAAGCATTAAAGACAATTCTTCTCTGCTATAACCGTAATTTTCTCTGTATTGTTTAATCTTAGTTGCCAATCTATATCTTAATACTTGACTCATCCATATTGTTGCAAATTTTAACATCTGACAACTGGACTGATATTCCAATATAATAGTAGGTCTGGTTTTACCTGACAATAACTTTTGCGAAGCAAGCTCCACACTACTAATTTTTTATATGTATTCATTTTTTCTTCTTTGAAAGCAAAGAAGATTTTTCTGTTATAATTAAAATATGGAGCTAGTTAAAACTACTGATTTTAAAAATATTTATAACGATATGTTATCCCAGT
>CALUSN010000137.1 GCA_944323435.1 Candidatus Gastranaerophilales bacterium
GCGAATAATCCCATTCCCGCTTTGAAATTCTTGAGACTTTAAGTCCGGAGCGTTCGATTATAGCCTGTTTTTTCATATTGGAAATCTTTGCAGGCGTTTTATCCTCAACCCCGTCGCATTCTACTACAAATTTGTTATCAACAACCAGATCAGCACTCAAACCTGCAATTTCAACCCCGCAGGTGACTTCGTGACCTAAATCACGGAAGGCTTGAGCAACCTCTTTTTCAAAACTATTTTTATAAATATTTTCGTCAAAGTCGTCAGAGGTTCTCAGAGAATATCTGTCCTCATATTCCTGAACGTAGCCGAGATAGCTTCTCAAAAGCCCTTCCGGCAATTCTCTCGGATCTTTTGAGATAAAGTTAATCATCTGATATCTTGCACGGGTTATTGCAACATTAAACAAGTTTGGTTTCTGCAAGAAAATCAGACTCTGCGGGAAGCTATTATTTGCATAAGCCCACGAAGTCAGGATTATATCCCTTTCATCACCCTGAAAAGTATGCGCCGTACCAATTTCTATCTGGTGTTTTTCCATCATATACTCGGAAAGAACTTTTGCAACAGAAATCTTTAGCTGCTCAACCTGCGCTCTGAACGGTGAAATTATACCGATAGATACAGGGTTTTCAGGATTTTTTCTTTCATCTTCTACAACAATTTCATGAAGTCTTTTTACCAGAGCTTCAATTTCCGGAAGGTTTCTGGTGGCATCAAAATCGACTTTTCCGTCCGGAACTACAACAGTTTCAAGGACTTTCTTAGTATTGTCATTCCTTCTCATTACTCTGATTCTTCCGCCGTAGAATTCTTTATTAGAGAAATTAATAATCGGCGGAAGGCTTCTGAAATGTTCGTCCAGAAGAACCGGATGCATTGAATAATAATTTGCAAGATCGAACATTGAATTTGTCCTGAATCTCCACATAAGCTGGTATCTGTCGTTAATTCCGTACTGGGAAAGGAACGACTGTTCTTTAGCTTTCTCTAAGAACGAAAGGTGCGGCAGCTGTTTGTCATCCCCGACAACAACGGCTTTTTTTGCTCTGTAAAGAATCGGGAAGCAGCTTGCTATATCACACTGGGAAGCTTCATCAATAATAACGACATCAAAAAGTCCCGGTTTCATCGGTAATGACCCAGAAACAGCGTAAGTTGTGACACACCAGCAAGGAAACGCTTCCAGAAGCGGTCTAAAGTCCTCTGTTTCAAGAAGTCTGTTTTGAAGGTTCTTTTTTCTTTCAACAAGCGATTTTGAATGAACAAAAAGTCGCTGACGCTTAACCGGATCCTGCATCAAGCCTTTAAGAGCCTGTCTGCGTTTGGTTTTCAGAATATCAATTGCAAGACGTTTCTGCTTTTTCTTCATATTCCTTATCTGTTCAGAGAGAACATGAATATTTCCGGTATTCTGAATCTCTGTCTCAATCATTCTTGCACGGCAAATCAGTTTTGCATACTCTAATTCGTTTTTGAGTGCGGCAAGGTTTTCGTTATTAACATCAAAGTTATTGACCCTTAAAATCCTTTTAAGATTGCCGATTGCAGACATGTTTTTGATTCCGGTAAAGAAGCCGGATTTTTCCATATTCTCACTCAAAGAATTTATAGAATTTTCAACCGTTTTTATCTCATCTTCTTTAAGAATATTTTTGATAAATACAGGATTTAAATGCATCGTTTTTTCTAAATCAATTTGTTCTTTAAGTCCTGTCCATTCCTCTTCAAGCTTAATAATTTTTTCTGATTTCTTCTCCATATCAGAAATAGCCTTCAAAAGCTCTTCCATGTCCGAAACATCACAGAAAATAGAGTTTTCTGCCCCCTCATCAAGGTCAACCTTGTTTGCTAAAAGGTCTTGAAGCTGCATTGATAACTCTTTCTGGTAATTCAATCTCCCCGCTCTTAATGCCAAAAACGGTGCTCCAAGTTCATTAAGCCTTTCTGCCACAACATCAACCGCCTTATCCATTCTGGAAGCTACAAGAACAGTTTTTCCGTTTGCAATCAGGTGCGCCGCAAGGTTAACTATAGTCTGGGATTTACCTGTCCCCGGAGGTCCGAAAACAGAAACCAGCTTTGCATTCTCAACATTTTTGATTACATTCAACTGGGCATCTGATAATGAAAGCGGTGTTACAGGGAAAAAGTCTGCCAGTGTTTTTTGCTGGGTATCAGTAGGCTTGGACTGGGTGTACTCTTCGTTTATAAGATTAAGAACAGTTTCTCTATAAACTCCGCTTGGCTTTTCCGCAATCTGCGTAAGTTCGTGCAAAACTCCGGCAGTAACGGCAGGGCGCTTTGTCAGAATAATTGCACACTGGTTTGTAAGGCTGATTTTTTCCAGTTTAATTTGAGTTTTCTTTACCCCTTCTTCCTCTTCAATAATTTCATCGATATTATCAGCGCCGACTTTTTCATTATAAAAATCTTTGGTAATATTATCTTCGTTAACTGAATTTGCAGGATTTAAAGAAACATCAATATCCGGAATAATTGATTTTAGGGTGGTTAAAAATATATCCAGTTTTTCTTTTGTAATAGGTACAGACGGAACAACGTCCAAAAGCCCTTCCAGAAGCTGCTCTGTCTCGTCCTCATCATCACTTTTCTTCATTAGAGCGGTTAACGCTCCGGTATTTAGAGAAATAAATTCATCTGTCAGCATACAGTTGATATTCACACCGTTACGCTCAAGCCTGCAAGGTGAATAAAGAAGCGGGGTTAAAAATTCATTTTTCCTGCCTGATTTAGATTTCCCTACAAGGAACAAATACCCGTAAATCAAATACTTGTCCTTCTGGCTAGTTTCTGACTGAATCATAAGTTCCGTAAGTTTCGAATCAGAACCCTCAAGACGGATATATTCAAGACCTTGAGTAAACAAGGTATCTTCTTCATTCAAAAAAATCCACTTGTTATCTTTATCGGCTTTCAAATTCCTGAAAGTCGAACTCTTAACCTCTTCTCTTACGCAGTCATGAAGATACTGGCTTAATTTTTTTATAAAACTGTTATTAAATGCTGAATTTATTGCTCTTGTTGCTTCCTGTAACATAATTTCTCCCCCGGGATGTATAATTTTGTCATGCCAAACTCGTTTCAGCATCTTACGGCATTGTTATTGTTTTTGGGTAAGCTCCCGAAACCGGTTCTGGATGGCAGTTTATTAAATTTTGTAATCGTGGTTTTGTTTTGTGTATTTGTAAACGGCATAGCACATCAATACTATCATACCAACTCCTGCTGTCCATTCAAATATCATATCTAAATTCATCGCTCTGCCTCCAAATCTTTAAGAATTTTAACAACTTCATTTCTTCTTATAAAATATGCATTTATCATAAGCAGCGTAAATAAAAAACCTGCAATTATAAACAAATAAGTTAATGCACTTTTATTATTTTCTAATATAAGCGCAATTGTTCCCCCCGCAGTTACAAATACGGAACCCCAGAGGTGAGTCATTTCATTTCTTAATGAATTCAATTTTTCAACTTCAAAAATGTTTTCCATTTTTCCCTTTAGATGTATTATACCATACCTTTATGATTATTAATACTGTTTTTGTATGAGTTGGATCCTATAAATGTATGCTAAAATACTAATACATAGGAGAAATATATGAAGAGATTTTTTGTATTTTTTGCATTACTATTAAGTCTGCCTCTCGTTTTTGCAAA
>CALUSN010000138.1 GCA_944323435.1 Candidatus Gastranaerophilales bacterium
CCGCCAAGCACAAGAACCAGATCATTAATCTTATTCTTCTCTATAAATTTTATAAAATTCCTTATTGCAAATATTACATTTTTGCGTTTTCCCATCGTGCAGAGTGAAAAAACGTACTTTTTATCCTGAGGAATGTTGTACCCGACAGCACTGCCTGTTTCATTTACCCCGAAGTTATCATTTACACCAAAATTTTCATTTACCCCCAGAAGCGTTGTTTTTATATTTTCAGGTTTTATAAACGGGAAATATTTTAAAACATCATCTCTTGTACATTGGGAATTTGTAACATAAAATTCTTTATAGCTGATTGTATTGTATACCTTATGGTGCCAGTCTTTTGTATTCTTTGACATACCTTTTTCAAGAATCGGGATAATATCATGAAGCATTCTGAATTTTGGGATTTTGGCTTCCTGAATATCCAGAGAGGGCGGTGTAAATGGTGAAAAATAAATATCAAAATCTTCTATTTTTTCGATTCCGCTTCTGTTTTTTATGTAAAAATATTTATCGTAAAACCTTGCAAGCACAGTTAATCCTGTTTTTATGGTATAAGGCAGATGTTTAGTCAGGTAAAGAAGCTTTCCTGCAAATTTATTTAAGAAAGAATGAGAATCCAGAATTTTAAATTCTTTAAACTCACTGATATTTTTCATGAAATAATATCGTCTGAAATCACAATAAAGAGTAATATCATATCCTCTTTCTTTTAATTCATTCAGGAGATTCAGCGCAACATAAAAGACTCCGGCCCTATGTCCGTTTGTATCGTAATAATATGAAAGTTCCGTACAATCATAAAGAATTTTCAAGCCTTTTTAACTCCCGCAATTTTTTTTAATTTGTTTATGAGTTTAGTAAACATTAAGTGAATTACATAAATTTTATTTAGAGGAAAAACATTAAACTGTTTTGTCATCCGCTGAAGATAAAATCTTTCAGCATCGGATATAGATAAATATTCTGCAAGCGGATGCTTAGCATAATAATACGCTCTATTTTTTTCCAGATTTTCGGAATGGTCTGTTGAAGTTACAGAGCCAAAATGGTAAAATCCGGCTTCATTTGTAACATAAATTCCGTATCCTGCTTCAATTGCCCTGTATTTAAGATCATTATCTTCAAAGAAAGCCGGGAAAAAGTTTTCGTCAAAAACACCTATTTTATCTAAAACCTCACGTTTGGTTATAACACACGAAAAGACACACTCATCAAAGCTCTTCTCATAAGGTTTGTCATAGTGAAACCCTTGAAAATACTTGATATATTTTTTAGGGTTTGTATTATCATAATGGGGATTAATGTGCCTTGGAGAAACAAATCCCGCATTTTCATTTTCAAAAACCTTTTTGCAAGCCTCAAACCAGTTTGGATACAAAAGAATATCATTGTTCAAAAAGCCGATATACTCACCCTGGGCAATTTCAATCCCCTGATTGTTGCCCTTTGAAAAACCATTGTTCTCTGCATTTTGAATCAGCTTAATATCAGGCATTGATTTAATATACTCGACCGTACCGTCTGTTGAGCCGTTATCAACAATAATTAATTCAAAATCATTTGTATATTTCTTAAGGCTCTCTATAAAGTTCTTTGTATACTCCAGCTTATTTAAAGTTAAGGTTATTACACTCAATTTCATACATAAATCTTACATTAAATATGAATTTTATGCTATATTATACCTATGAATCCGTTAGTTAGTGTTGTTATACCTGTTTATAATGTTGAAAAATATTTGAGACAATGTCTTGATTCCGTTATATACCAGACTTACAAGAATCTGGAAATTATATGCATAAACGACTGCACAACAGACTCTTCCGATAAAATTTTAGAGGAATACGCTAAAAAAGACTCCAGAATAATTATCAAAAAGAATCCTGAAAATCTGGGGCTTGGTTTATCCAGAAACGAAGGAATCAAAATTGCTAAAGGCGACTTTATACACTGTCTTGATTCTGACGACTGGATGGAATTAAATGCGTATGAGACAATACTCAAATACTTTGACAAAGATGTTGACGCCGTAAGGTTTACATATCTTTCCCATAATCAAATCAACGGAAAAGTAGAACATATTAATTCCCAGCAAAAAGAACTGTTATACAGAAAAGTAAATATATATGACAATCCGGAATGTTTTAAATTGTGGTGGTCCAGTGCCTGGATAAAAGTTTACCGCAGAAATTTTATAATTGAAAACAGTCTTTTTTATAACGACTACAGATGTCTTGAAGATATTGAATATGCTATCCGTACTGCTCTTAAAGCGAAGAATATTGTTTTTATTAATGAAGCATTATTAAATTACAGAGCTGAAAGAAAGGGCTCGCTTTTGACTAAAAGAGCTGCGTATATAGAAAACGTTTTGCAAGATACTATTTGGGCTAATAGTATAGCAAAACAACTTCCTCAAAAAACAGCCGGTGCAATACTAAATTATATATATCAACTGTTTGTAATGAATGCATTAGATGCCTATTATTTTAATAAACTGTCATATGACAAAATGAAACTGCTGTTTGCCAGAAACATAGATTTGAATGTTTTTCAGAATAATGAGATTTTTGACGCGCAGCTTGCGTATAAATATTGTAAAAAAGTTCTTGAATACAATCATCTAAAATTCTTTTTCTCATACAATTTAAGGCGATATATAAAAGAACATTTTCCGGAATTTACAAAAACATATTTCAGGCTTAAGAGGAGAATTTTGGGATGTTAATAAGTATTATTTTACCTGTTTATAATGTAGCCTCATATCTCCCTAAATGCCTGGAATCAATAATTAACCAGTCATACAAGGAGCTGGAAATTATATGTATTGATGATATGTCGGAGGATGATTCTTATAATGTGCTGAAAAGCTACGCTGATATGGATTCAAGAATTAAGATTTTTAAAAATTCAAAAAATCTGGGAGTCGGGCTTACAAGGAATAACGGATTAAAACTTGCTCAAGGCGAATATATACATTTTGTAGATCCTGATGACTGGCTTGAAGATGATTTGTATGAAAAACTTTCAAAAGAACTTAATGAATTCCAAAATGTTGATATTCTATATTTTTCATACAATATTTTTGATAATGAAAACAATGTATTTATACCTCAGAATTTTAAAAACAGGACTATACTCAATAGAATTCTAAATCCTGTTAATAATCCGGAAACTTTTGATAATTGGGACAGGTACGTATGGCTTAAGCTTCATAGAAAAGATTTTTTATTGGATAATAATATTTTCTTTAAGGATTATACTTCTCTAAGTGACGTTGAGCATGCAGCACTTGTCTACACAAAATGTAAGACTCTTGTCTATACTGATATTAAAGGCATAAACTACCGGATTAAGCGTGAAAATTCACTTGTTACAAAAGCGCATAAAAGTATCAAAAATATCATAAAATCATTTAAGAATAACAAAGAATTATATAAAAATTTGCCGGAAAATATTAAATATAAGCTTTTGGGATTTGATTATTATCAGATTAGACACAATATTGAAAAAGCTTATATTAATAATGAAATAACCACATGTGAATTAATTAAAACAGTATTTGAATTAAATACAAAAGATTCAAAAAAATATATTTATACTGATTTAGCTTCTAACGAATACGAGCTTTTGATAAATTTGAGAAAAGTTCTCATGCGCAAATTCTGTCCG
>CALUSN010000139.1 GCA_944323435.1 Candidatus Gastranaerophilales bacterium
ATGAAGAGACTCGAACTCCCACGCTTGCGCACTAGTTCCTAAGACTAGCGTGTCTACCATTCCACCACATGCCCATACTTATCAGTCAAAGGCTCTTAAAGAGCCTGAGCGTGTCTACCCCTCCCGGTTGACTTGACATTTAGTCAACTCGACCTCGGCAGAGTACCACATGCCTGTATTTAATTTTCAATATTTCAGCTTTGCAAACCGAAAGCCACATTTGCTACTATATCAAGAGCATAAAGGATTGTCAAATTTATGTTAACAATTGTACTATTTTTTGAGTTTATATTATAATACTCCTGTTAGTGTTTTATGTGTCACACAAAAAAGGAGAGTGTTTATGCTAAAAAAACAATCGATGTTAAAATCATTGTTTGGTACACTTTTTGCAATGATTTTAACTGCACCGGCATTTGCCGGAGAAGCATCTCTCGTAGTTCCTGACATTAAAGCAGCAAGCGAATTAAGCTATAATCTTTTATTGATTGGCTTGGGAGTTTCTGTTTTGGGTGTTTTATTCGGACTATGGATGTTCAGAAATGTAAAAAAAGTTGAAGTTCACGAAGCTATGAGTGCTGTCGGTAACACAATCTTTGAAACCTGTAAGACTTATCTTGTACAACAAGGTAAGTTTCTTATTGCTTTAGAAGTTTTAATCGGCTTGTGTATTGCATTCTATTTCTGGTATTTGCAAGGGATGGCGCTCAAATCAGTTTTAATTATTCTTGGCTGGTCAGTTCTCGGTATTCTCGGTTCTTACCTTGTAGCATGGTTTGGTATCAGAATGAATACACTGGCAAACTCAAGAACTGCATTTACCGCACTTAAAGGAAATCCTGTAAATATACTTAACATACCTCTTCAAGCAGGTATGAGTATCGGTGTATTGCTTGTATCTATAGAACTTATTATGATGCTTGTAATCCTCCTGTTTGTTCCGGGACATCTTGCCGGAGCTTGTTTTATCGGTTTTGCAATCGGTGAATCTTTAGGTGCTTCTGCGCTTCGTGTAGCAGGCGGTATCTTTACAAAAATTGCCGATATCGGATCAGACTTGATGAAAATTCAATTTGGTATCAAAGAAGACGATCCTAGAAACCCTGGTGTTATTGCTGACTGTACGGGTGATAACGCCGGTGATTCCATCGGACCTACTGCTGACGGTTTTGAAACTTACGGTGTAACAGGTGTTGCTCTTGTAAGCTTCATTCTTTTAGGCGTATTTAAAGACTATCAGGTTCAACTGTTAGCCTGGATTTTCACTATGAGATTCTTGATGATTATTACTTCTGTTGTTGCTTACGGAATTAATAACATTATTACAAAAGCATTTGCTTCAAAAGAAAAGAGATTTGATTTTGAAGCTCCGCTAACAAGCCTTGTTTGGATTACATCAATCCTTTCTATTTTAATGACATTCGGCGTAAGCTATTATTTATTAAGCGATATGGGTGCAAACTTATGGTTAATTCTTTCAATCATTATTTCCTGCGGTACTCTTGGCGCTGCATTGATTCCTGAAGCAACCAAGGTATTTACAAGCCCTAAAGCTAAGCATACCCACGAAGTTGTTACAGCTTCACGTGAAGGCGGTGCTTCTCTTACAATCCTTTCAGGTATTGTATCAGGTAACTTCTCTGCCTTCTGGATCGGTGCAATTGTTGTACTTTTAATGGGATTGGCTTATTTTGCAAGCTTATATATTCCGGAAAGTGTAATGATTTATCCTTCAGTATTCGCATTCGGTCTTGTTGCGTTCGGTTTCCTTGGTATGGGACCTGTAACAATTGCTGTTGACAGCTATGGTCCTGTAACGGATAATGCTCAATCAGTTTACGAATTATCACTGATTGAAGAAATTCCGAATGTTGCAGACGGCATTGAAAAGGCTTATGGTTTCAAACCTGATTTTGAAAATGCAAAAACATACTTAGAAGAAAATGACGGTGCAGGAAACACCTTCAAAGCAACTTCAAAACCGGTACTTATCGGTACAGCAGTTGTCGGTGCTACTACAATGATTTTCTCTTTGATTCTTGTAATCAAGGAAACTTTAGGTATTCAGCCTGAAATGATTTTGAATATCCTGAATCCGTACACACTTCTCGGCTTCATTGCCGGCGGTGCTGTAATTTACTGGTTCTCAGGAGCTTCAATGCAGGCTGTTACAACAGGTGCTTATTCAGCAACTGAATTCATTAAAAACAACATTAAACTCGGTGAAGCAGATGATAAGAGAGCAAACCTTGCAAACTCAAAAGAAGTTGTAAAGATTTGTACCCAATACGCTCAAAAAGGTATGTATAATATCTTTATAGCATTGTTTGCATTTGCACTTGCTCTTGCTTGTCTGTCAGCTCCTGTAGGTGACAACTCAGCGCCGGTATCATTCTTTGTAAGCTACCTGATTGCAATTGCAGTGTTTGGCTTGTTCCAGGCTGTATTTATGGCAAATGCAGGCGGCTGCTGGGATAATGCAAAGAAAATTGTTGAAGTAGATATGAACGAAAAAGGTACTGACCTTCACGCCGCAACTGTTGTCGGCGATACAGTCGGTGACCCGTTCAAGGATACTTCTTCAGTTGCAATGAACCCGATTATCAAATTCACAACATTGTTTGGTTTGCTCGCAATGGAAATTGCTATCAACCCGACATTCAAACAGCACGCTAAGATTGCAGGCGTTGTAATCTTAATCGTTGCTCTTGTATATGTAATCCGTTCATTCTACGCAATGAGAATACCTTCAAATAAAGCTGAATAAGTGATAATTTGAAAATATCAGGGGGTGGTTTTAAACAAAACCGCCCCCGTTTTTTGTTAATGAAAAGTTCCTTGTAGTGCTGTAACCTAACCTGGTTCAGGCAAAATTTAATACAGGCAGTATTTAATTGCTTCAATCATTGATTCTGGGTTTGCAATATTTTTCCCCGCAATGTCAAATGCAGTTCCGTGGCATGGAGATGTTCTTATAATATCCAGTCCTATTGTCATATTTACTGTTTTTTCAGAAGCAATTGCTTTAATCGGAATTAAACCTTGGTCGTGATAGCAGGCTATATAGCAGTCATAAGGTTCTTTTTCTCCTTTTAGGTAATTTTGGACCGCCCTGACAAATAATGTGTCTGCAGGAAGCGGATTTGTTATATTAATTCCGCGTTTCCTTATAGCTTCTACTGCAGGAAGAATTTTTTCTTCCTCCTCGCTTCCGATAATACCGTTTTCTCCGGCATGTGGATTAAGCGCACAAAGAGCAAAGGAAGGCTTTGTTCTCATTAGTTTATTCTGGAAAAAGCTTCTCAGGCGTTCTGTTTTTTCAATAATTAATTCTTTTGTAATCAAGCTGCTGACGTCTTTTAACGGAACATGTCTGGTTAAAAGCAGGATGCGAAAATCTTTTGAAACAAATAGCATTTCCGCCTTCTGCCCGTTATGTGCAAGGAATTTTTCAAGAATTTCCGTCTGACCCGTATAATTATGTCCCGCAAGGTTCATTGCCTCTTTTGATGTAGGCGC
>CALUSN010000140.1 GCA_944323435.1 Candidatus Gastranaerophilales bacterium
TTAAGATGCGGGTTTAAGCGAAAGTCCGGAAAAACTTTTATGTTTTCAGGCAGGAATTTTTTGAATGGGGCTTGATGATGTAAACTTGTATCTTATCTTCATTTATTGTCACCCTCCCTCTTTTAGCACAACTGTCCATGATACTTTTAGACATTAAAAATACAGATGTAATGTCTGTATAAAACCCCTCCCCGAAATCAAAGATTTCGACCCTCCCACAATGGGAGGGGCGGCTGAGCGCTAAGCGTGATGTTCCCCTCACCCGCATCTGCAGCTTTCGCACGGCTCAAGCACAGCTGCATCCTCTCCTGTAAGGGGCAAGGGAAAAATCAACTAACTTTTTTACAACGATTAAAAAGACGTTTTTACGCTGCTTATGTATAACAATTGGAGCAAAGCTCCGGAAAGGAACAAAAATGGCATTTGAATACACTATTGCAGAAGACAACTCTACTAAAAATTTGAGCAAGGAAGAAGAAGGAAGATTAATTAAAAAGATTACTTCCGATTTTACTTCACTTAACTCAAAAAGAGCCTCAAACCTTGAAATGGCTTCCAAACTCGCTAATGAAATCTTTTTCAAAAACGATTTTAAATCGATTTCCGACAAAAACCAGAAATGGAAAGCCAAGGTTAAAATGTGCAAGACATTTATGTTTTATCAGACTTTGAAAGCTTATATATGGAGAAATACTTATGCGAATGTTAATTCTATGTTCGACGTATCCGGAGAAAACCACGATTCAAACAACGCTTCCAACAAACAAAAAGCAATGCTTGTGGACATCCTTGAAAAAATGGATTACCAGAGAACCTGTGACCAGATTATCGATAACGCTTTGCTTTATGGCGAATTGATTTCTTATACTTCCTGGAAAAAGAACTACGAAGAATACCGCCGCCCTATCGATTTCTTCAAGAACCTGTTTACCACCGATGTTCAAAAGCTTCCGCTTATTATGGAAGCAATTTCTCAAGGTAAAAACTACTGGACTGATACAAGAAAAATTTACGATAACCCGTACATTTATCCCGTAAATCCGGCTGATCTGGTGTTTGATTCTTCTCAAAAAGATAACTGGGATTCCTGCCCTAAAATCTACAGGGTTTATAAAACTCCCGCAGAAATTCTGGAGAATAAATATTACACTTTCTCGAAAGAACAGAGAGAAGAAATCTCTAAAATGGTTAATGACAACAACTCCAAATACACAAATTCTAAAGACGATGTTGTAAAAGGTTCAACTATAGAAGTTCTTGAGCACTGGGGAGATTTGAAACTCTCTGACGGAACACTGCTTAAAAACTGGCATGCAGTTGTTGTCGGGCGAAAATATCTGGCTTCTTTCGGCAAAAACGAAGGCATAATTAATCCGTTTTCTTACGGAGCATTCATTACCGATCCGGAAACTAAACGAGGTATAAGCCCTCTGTATTCCATCCTTTCGCTGGCACATTTTCAGGAAGAATTATTAAACAGAACCTGCAATCTGCAAGCGCTTAATGAAAATCCGCCGCTTCTTGCTCCGGAAGGCTTTTTTGATGAGGATGAAATTAACCTCTATCCGGGTAAAATCATTGAATACGGAGATAACCTGACTCCGGCTGCCGCATTCCAGCAGCTTACATTTAATCCGACAGTCTTTTTAGACGATATATCCTTTCTTAATGACCTGATGGCGGAAGTTTCGGGAATTTTTCCGAACATGATAGGCGCGGTTGAAACTTCCGCCTCTAAAACTGCAACAGAGATTAACACAAAGACTCAAGGACAGATGATTAGGCTTGCTATGCTTGTGGATACAATTAATCAGGATTTGATTATTCCGAATGTCGAAAAAGTTGCAAAGCTTTGCGCCGACTTTAAATCCGGTATAGAAACCGTATTTGTAAACCACGAAAACCAGCAGGAAGTTATCGAAGTTGATGATTTTGTGCGTCAGGGTGATTACAAATACATGTATTCAGATTCTTCCATGACAACCCAGAAGTCGCAGCAGGCAGATATTGTAATCCAAGCCGTGGAACGCTTCGCTTCTCTCATACCTCTGAACCTTCAGGAAATATTTGTCTGGTACTTTGAGCAAAAAGGTGTCGATAACCCTGAAAGATTCCTCTCTGGGGTAGGGGTAGGGGTAAATAATCTTTTGGCAGGTAGTCAGAACTCCTTACCTGGCGCCGGAGGGGTAAATGTACCTTTAGCCGGTAGTCAGAATACCAAGCCTAACGTCGCAGGAGCAGGGGTAGGGGTAGGGGTAGGGGTAAATAATCTTTTGGCAGGTAGTCAGAACACCTTACCTGGCGCCGGAGGGGTAAATGTACCTTTAGCCGGTAATCAGAACTCTAAGCTTAATGCCGGAGAAAATAGTCCGGCAGGCGAAGCGCAAAATGCTCTTGTGAATAATAATCCGGCGGCAGTACAGAATATGAACAGAGCCGGCTTCTCTTCCCGCAAACTTTTACAATTGCTGGGAATTCTTCTGACAAATCCTAAAGTAAGAAAATTTATAAAAAATAATGAAGAAAAAATAAATAAGTAGCAAAGTAAAAAAATATATGGAGTAAAACTCCGGAAAGGTTTTTATGCAACAACGCAGTTCTTTGGAAGAATATATAGAGAGTCTTATGTATGAAGAATCACTTAATGATTTGATAACTATTCTGTCTGATACAATAGATTCTTTACCGATAGGAGATAATATTGCAGGCTATAGCGCCGGATTAGGCAGCGGCACCTCAAATGGCGGCGGTGGAGCTGAGTGTGTCGGCTCTTATCCTGTAAGCGGATATACACGTTCTGACGGAACAGAAGTCAGCGGTTATATCCGCACCTGCGGCGCGGCGCATGCCGGAAGCAGCAACAATAATCAACAAAATACCGATAGTGAAAATGATTGGGATTATGTTAATCCGGAAGATTTGGATGACGTTTTAGATAGAGAATTATTGGAAGATTATTATAACAACCGAACACCGCTTTTGGAAGGAAAGGTTGAACATGATGAAGTTTCTTCTATGAAAGATTATTTAGTAGAAATGATAAATAAAATAAAAAATGTTTATTCAAAATACGAGGGTCTTTTCCCATTAGAAGCCGCACAAAAAGCATTAAGCAAGTCTTCAATAGGAAAAACATCAGAAAAGCAGTATTACGGATATTCAGCAAATCTTGCAGATGGCGAGGCGCCGAGTGATTTTATGAAAGAACAGAATGATTTTTATAAACTGAAGGATATAACAGATCCGGAATTAAGAAAGATATACATAGAAAAAGCGGCGAAAATGTATGGTTTGAATCCGTCAGCCCCTGATACTTATGAGCGGGTAAAAAATACTGTTAT
>CALUSN010000141.1 GCA_944323435.1 Candidatus Gastranaerophilales bacterium
ATACAGGGGGTTGAAGGTTTGTCGAAAATTTTAATTCCGGCACTTTGTGCAAATGTCCTTATTTCATCTTTTGTAATACCAAACTCTGCAAGCGGAGATATTATGCCTAACTCTTTCAAAGCTTTTACTCCGGGGCGGTAGACCTTTAAGTCATCCGCGTTCGTGCCGTCAATAATACTTTTCCCGTCTGCAAAATTTTTAAGTTTTAAAAACATAAGCTTTTTGCAGTGATAACACCTGTCTTTAGGATTATTTTTTATAATGTCATCTTTGAGCGGAAAATATTCAATAATCTGATGTTTTACCTTGTAGAAGTTGCTCAATGTAATTGTTTCAGCAATTTCTTCTTCTGTCTGGAAAACAGATTTAAAAGTAACAGCAATAAGGTTTAAATCTCTGCATAAATACAATAAAACCGTACTGTCTATTCCGCCTGAAAAAGCAAGGCATAAGCCCTGCTCATTCAGTTTTATTAAATAATTTTTAAGTTGAGTAAATTTGTTTTGCATTATACTTCAATTGATTCCTTTAATTTGCTTTGAATTATTATGCCTGTTTCCTTCTATTCACTATTCACTCCTCACTATTCACCAGTTTTAGAGACTTTTCACACCTGAATTATTGTCGGCTTGAATCATTCATTAACCGGCTTTAGCATTATACAAACAAAATACATTGTAATTCCCACGGCTGCCAATCCGATTATATTTGCCGGAATAGAAGGCATTGCGGCAAGAACTGCAGTTTTTGCCTGAACAGCTTCAGATAGTGCAAACAAATATCCCTGAGTTTGTGCTATTAGAGACGAATGGATATTTAAAAGCGACCATTCAAGCCCGTCAGGTTTTTGAGATGCGTATTGTGAAATAATGCCGGCAAGTATTACAGCAACAGACGAAAAAACTATTGAAAGTTTTTTCATGTCGATGAATTTTGCACTAACTGCAATTAATCCGGTAACAACACCTTCAATAATACCGATTGGAAGATGTATAGCCTGCATTAAGCCGGCAAAATTCAGGATTGAAGCCGGAACAATTGTTCCTGAGAGAGCACTTTCAAGAACGACAGCAATTGAGCCAAATTGTAATGCCGCTGCAGAAGCCAGCAAAGCGCCAAGAAACGGTCTGTTAATTTTGGCTAAAGGCTTATATAGAAGCGGATATGCAGCAAAGCAGGCAAGCGCTCCCATATTAAAAATGTTGCATCCGAGAGCCAAAAGTCCGCCGTCTGCAAAAAATACCGCCTGAACAAGCAGAATTGCGCACATTGCTAAGAATGCAGCAGCCGGTCCGAGAAGAATTGCAAGGAGTATTCCGCCTACAATATGCCCGCTTGAGCCGGTTTGCGGGATTGCAAAATTAATCATCTGCAGAGCAAATACAAGAGTAGTCGCGGCTACAGTTGTAAAAATCTTGTTTTTTGAAAAATCTGTTTTTGCTTTTTTATAAGCATAATAAGCCGCAATACCGGCAGCTGCAAGCATAGGAATCCCTGTTACAGGACAAATAATTCCGTTTCCCAAATGCATAATATTTCCTCCTTTATTTTAATTTCATTACTCTTAATACAGGATTTTTGTAAGGTCTTTTACCGCGTCCGTATCCGACTTTTTCAATTAGAATCTCTTCCGGCAGCTTCTCTCCCGTATGCAAAGCCGCTGCAATGGCTGCACCGGTCGGAGTTACCATTTCGCCGTTGTTATCGCTTATTTTTATCGGAATCCGGTATTTAGAAACAATTTCACAAACGGCGGGAACAGGTACGGATAAATCGCCGTGCCGGCAGCGGACAGTTCCCTGACCTTCTGTCAGTGTTGAAAAATAAACTTTTTCAGGGCTTAGCTCATCAAATAATACAGAAAAACTTACTATATCAACGATTGAATCTATTGCGCCGATTTCATGAAAATGAATTTCCGAAATGTCCTTTGCATGAACCTTGCTTTCTGCTTCCGCTACAATCCGGAAGATTTTTTTAGCGAGATTTTTAGCGTTTTCACTAATTTCTGCTTTATCAATAATTTTATTTACATCCTCAAGATTTCTATGCTCGTGATGATGTTCTTCTTTGTGATGTTCATGGTGGTGATGCTCAGGCAGGATAACGTCAAAATCAGTAGCAGAAATGGCATTTACCATCTGTTTTGATATTTTATACTGAAACTCATTCTCCAATTTCATTGAAGCAAGAGCTTTTTCAAGTTTTTCCTGACTTGCACCGAGATCCAGAAGCGCACCTACTGACATATCGCCTGAAATTCCGGAATTACATTCAAAATATAAGTTCATTTTTATTCTCCGTTTAGTTTTAATTTTATTCCCCCCCCCTTGTCACTCCGTGACATTTCCCCCGCAAGGGGGTCAAATGACCGCTGCGCTATTCCCTCGCCCCTTGCGGGAGAGGGAAAAATTTCTTAGCAAGCGTATAGCGAGCTTAGAAATTTGGGTGAGGGGTCTTTTCTCCATTCAGATTGTTTGACTGCCCCATTGCAATAATAATTATTTACCTCTTTCATTCTGCCTCTCTCTTTGCGATTAACCTGTTTATCTGATTTGCGCTGTAACCGGCATTGTATCCGTTATCAATATTAACTACGGTCATACCCTCGGCGCATGAATTGAGCATTGTTAAAAGTGCAGAAAGTCCTTTAAGACTAGTACCGTACCCGACAGAAGTCGGAAGCGCAATCACCGGAATATCAACCATGCCGGCAAGAACTCCTCCTAATGCGCCTTCCATGCCGGCTGCTGCTATAATTACATTTGCTTTTTTTATCTCGTCAATTTTGTCAAAAAGCCTGTGAATACCGGCAATTCCGATATCATAATATTTTTTTACATTGCTCCCGTAGAATTCAGCAGTAATTGCGGCTTCTTCCGCAACCGGAATATCTCCGCTTCCGCCGGTACAAATTGCAACTTCACCTGTTTTTTGTACCGGGTTTTGGATAAGAGTCACAACCCGTGCAGTTTCATAATAGTCGGCGTTAAACTGTTTTTTTAAAGTTTCTGCCTGTTCTTTTGAACATCTGGTTCCAAGAATATTTGAGCCGGCATCTTTGAATGCCTGAAATATTTTTACAAGCTGCTCTTCTGTTTTACATTCGCAAAAAACTGCCTCGGAATATCCGCGCCTTTTTATTCTCTCCGTATCAAGTTTTGCAAAACCTAAATCAATATATTTATCCATAAATTTATTTTATCCCATTAGAGTAACTCTTAGTCAAGCTTTTT
>CALUSN010000142.1 GCA_944323435.1 Candidatus Gastranaerophilales bacterium
AATACATAGGAGAAATATATGAAGAGATTTTTTGTATTTTTTGCATTACTATTAAGTCTGCCTCTCGTTTTTGCAAACGAAGCGCCGCTAACTACCCCGCAGAGTATTACTTTTGAAAACTGCACAAAAATTTTTGCAGTTGATAAAGAAAAACTTTTTTATCTGACACTTGCATCACTTTCCGCAAACAGATTTTTGATTGATGAAGTCCAGACAACTAACGGCTATGTTGTATTTTCCGTTAACCACAACCAGTACCTTGCAACTATTGCAGGTGTTGACAATTCCAATGCAATTCTTAAAATAACTCCTTGTAATAATGTCTACAACTTCCCTCCGGGAATTTTGACAAACACTTTCAAATATATTGATTTAAATCTGAACACGGATATAAAAAGCTAAAATTTATTCCCTCTCCTCCGGAGAGGGTGCGGGCGGGGGACAATTTTGAAAAAAACAATTATATTTTTACTCATTATATTTTCAATCTTAGGTCTGACTGCCTGTTCAATAAGAAAAGACCACGAACCGCTGACTGTCACTTTCTGGACTTTACAGATGGGGGATTTTTCCGGTTATATGTACAAAGTTATAAGGACTTACGAAGCAGAGCATCCGAACGTGCATATAAACTGGATTGATGTTCCGTTCTCCGAAGGCGAAAAAAGAACACTTGCGGCAGTCATGAGTGACAACCCGCCGGATTTAATAAATCTAAACCCTGATTTTTCGGCACTTCTTGCACAAAAAGGTACATTGGAAGAAATTCCGGAGGAATCTGTTACGGAGTTTAATCCGGAAATAATTAATGCGCTTAAATACAATGACAAACTATATTCAATTCCGTGGTATGCAACAAGTGCAATTACCATTTATAATAAGGAGCTTTTTGCTAAATCAGGAATTTTGAGACTGCCGAAAACATACAAAGAGCTTGCCGCTATTTCTGAAAAAGTAAAGACAAATACAGGGGCTTATGCTTATCTTCCGACCATAACCGAAAACGATACAATGGTTAAGATTCTGAACAAATACGGAATTTCAGAGGCTGAGGATTATCCGATGGCAGAAAAAGTTTTTGAAATGTTCAAGGATTTGTATCAGAAAGATTTAATTCCGCCGGAGAGCATAACTTTTACGCATAGAGAAGCACTTGAGCAATATATGGCAGGTAAAATTATTTTTTATCAGGGCGGAGCCAATTTTCTTACTATGATTAAAGAAAATGCGCCTTCTGTTTATCAGGTAACCGATGTTACGGAACAAATAAAGGGACCTTTAGGGCAGAACGATTTTTCTGTAATGAATTTTGTTATACCTCTCAGGGCAAAGCATAAAAAAGAAGCTCTCGACTTTTGTCTTTACCTTACAAATGCTCAAAACCAGCTTGAACTTGCAAAACAAACAAACGTTATTGCTACTAATTCCGAGGCTTTAACGGATAAATTTTACAATGATGATTCGACTCTTGAAGCTAAAGCGCGCTCTATAAGCGCAAAACAGATTAATAGAATAACACCGCAGTTAAAACAAAGACGAAACCAGAAGGAAATCAATACTCTTGTTAATACCGCAATACAATCTGCTCTATTGAATAAAAATTCTATAGAGCACATACTTTCGCAATTAGAAAAAGAGATTAAAAATATTGCTGAATAAATTATAAATAAACTGCATAATGTATAAAATCACTGACACTCTTGCAGCTGATCAAGACAATGATTTTATAGAAGTGCTTGAAGAATTGAGAACAAATTCTCCTGAAAATGAAGTCTGAGAATATAACAAAGTGTAACTTTGTAAAAAAGGGCTTACTTTTATATTAATATTATATTTAAAATAGCAAAAAATATTTTTATCCGCTTTATAATAAATATCTAGTCAAAAAGGAGAACAAAATGCTTAACAAAATTACATTTACCGGTAGAGAAACAATGTTAACAAATGGTGTTAAGGAAGATACTGTAAAGAAATTGCATGAATATGTAGGAAGCGGCAAAATTTATACTAAAGAAGAAATAGAAAAAGTGCAAAAGTTCTGTACTCCTAAGAATCCCCCTGAGAAAAAAGCCCAATACACCAGCCCGTATGCATTGGTAAATGAATCGGATATACAGGCAAAAGAATCAGCACGTAACGGTTTTTCATATAATGTTGCTCACGGAAAGCCTGCAGATGAGGCACAGAGAATTTTTAATGAAGTTGAAGAAAAATCGGCAAAGTCATTAAATTTAATGGCATAATATCATAAAAAATACCGGTAAAAATTTACAAAAAAGGGCGGCGATTGAAAATCGCCGCCACTTCTTTAACTATTATATCTTACTTACCTAACAGGAAATTAAATCCGAGCTGGAAGCCGACACCGGTTCTGCCGACATTTCTAAGAACTGCCTGCAGATATCCGGAGAATCTTTCGCCCCATCTCTTGTTGAAACCGAGACCGTACTGAATGTAGCCTCTTTCCATTTCAACCTGCGGAAGTCCAACATTGCCTGCGCGACCGCCTACAGCACCGTTTACATTATACATATATTGTAATGTTCCGTAGATGCTGAATGTTTCTTTTTCCCAGATTAAGTTAACGCCCGGAGCAATGTTAACGCCATTTAGCATACCTGCCATCATACCCATCTGACCGTAGTCTGAATGCCAGTTTTGCTGACCGAAGAAGTTGTATGCTGCCATTAAGTTAGGCTGTAATACCCAGTCTCTATGGAATCTCCAGTTGTAAGCGAATTTGGTTGCGGCACCTGCAAAGTAGTTGAACGCATTATCAGTATGACCGCCGACATCCATGCTGTTTTCATAAACACCGCCGTATACCAAACCGCCTAAGATGAAGTTATTTTTATAGAATGTTCCTAAGAAACCTGCCTGACCGCCGTTCTGGTAAGCACCTATTCCCGGGTAAGCCTGGTGGGCGCCGTTATAGCCTACATAAGCCGTTGGCATGAATTTCCAGCCGTTTTTGAGTTCTTTAAGCCCGAAGTCAGCACCGATTAATGCACCGTAAGCATTGTTTCCTACTCTTCCGAGGCCGCTTACGTTCATATTCAGATTTTCAAATGTTCCGTACATTTTGTACCAGAGACCGCCGTCTTTGCGGGAATATTGATATGGTGCAAAGAGCGGATTTGATGAAGCGTATCTGTTAGCCATCACACCGGAATAAGCAACGCCGCCGTCTTCATCCTTAAAGCTCGGAAGAACCATTGA
>CALUSN010000143.1 GCA_944323435.1 Candidatus Gastranaerophilales bacterium
ATTACAAAGGCAAACCCTGAATCGTCATGACCTTCCTGCTGGCTCCGCATTAACTTTAAAGCTATCGACGGGTGCAGTTTCTTTTTCGATTTAATCGCACCTATTCTACACATAAGATTGATTTTACAGCTTATTAATCACATCGTCAAGTACAATCTTTCAAATAAAAATATACATTTCTATATTGTTATATCATTTATTTATGTTATTCTAATATATGGAGGGTGAAAAGATGCGTCATAATATTTTAAGAGATCCGTTAATCAATAACATATTTATTTCTTACACCGATCATGAAAAAAAAAGAGTTATAGAAGTTTTGTTCCGCTTTATGGATACACATCAAATATATCTTTCTGCTCCGCGTGACAAAGTTCTGGTAAAACCCCAAAAGAAAACTACTGTAACTCTTAAAGTTTATAGTATAGACGGAGTGTATAAATCAAATGTAGTTGTAAATGATAGTCAATATTCTTTAGATGAAGTTTTATTTGAATTGTCTCTCCCGAGAATCTGGGAATTTGATAACTTAAGAAGCAGCTCCAGAAACCGTGTGTCTTTAGATATTAATATAAAATATAATGACGGATTTGAAATAAATGCAGTGACCTATGATTTGGCTATTGGCGGAATTGCTTTTCATACAAAAGATAAATTTCCGGAAATGTATGAAAAATTTACCGGAATTATGACATTGAAGTTACCGCAGGATATGTGGCTTCAAAACCCAGACGGCAAATTGGTTGTAGAAACAGCATTTGTACGCTACAGGCTTGAAGAAAATGATGAAAAACTCTTTGGACAATATCTGTATTGTTACAAATTTATTAATATGCCGAAAGAAAATCAAGACTTAATCAGAGGATTTCTTATTCAAAAAGCCGGCTAAAAAATTTGACTTTGTTTAAAATCGGACTAATAATATTATATACAAGAAGGTATTTAAATGAAATTAATAAACAGACTCAAAATTTTTGAACAAAAGTATGTTTTTTTAAGATGGGCAACCGGAGCAGAATACGGTAAGATTACTTACGTCGGTGATGATTACATTGAGTTTAATATTATAGACGTAGATACAATGGAATACAGAGAAACTGTAATTATTAACTCTGCTTTGATTTTAGAAGCAATATTTGGCGGTCCTGATATTGCAAGAATTGTTGCAGAGATATCTTCTATGCTTTCTGATTCCTAACCACTGTATATTATTCGTTCATTTTGTAATATAATATTTGCATGGTATCAAAAACATTAACGGCAGCTGCTGCTGGTATTAATTCCTTCAAAATAGAAATAGAAGTTGATGTAACGAATTCATTGCCTGGCATGAGTATAGTTGGGTTACCTGATAGTGCAGTAAATGAAGCCAGAGAAAGAGTACACTCAGCAATTAAAAACTCCGATTTTTCTTTTCCATCAGGCAAGGTAATAGTTAATCTTGCACCTGCTGATATAAGAAAAGAAGGTACTAACTTTGACCTGCCGATTGCAGTCGGAATTTTAAAAGAACAGGGCATTGATATTCCTGATGATAATACAACTGCTTTTTTAGGCGAGTTATCGCTTGACGGCACCATCAGAAGAGTAAATGGTATTCTCCCTCTTGTTAGCGGTTTAAAGGATAGCGGTATCACTACTGTTTTTGTACCGAAAGATAATGCAAAAGAAGCGGCGCTTGTGCAGGGTATAAAAGTTCTCGGAGCGGCTCATCTTGGAGATATTATCCATCATTTTGCGAATTCTCCCATAATACCTACTTGTATAGATATTAACCGGTATTTTTCCGAATGTACTAAAGCAGAATATATTTATGATTTTAAGGATGTAAAAGGCCAGGAAAAGGCAAAAAAAGCTCTGGAAATTGCGGCTGCCGGCGGGCATAATATCCTTATGTCAGGCTCACCTGGTTCCGGAAAAACAATGATGGCTAAATGCTTAGCTTCAATTTTACCCCCGCTTGAACTTGAGGAATCATTAGAACTTTCTAAAATATACAGTATATGCGGATTATTGTCCGAAGATAAACCTTTAATAACAGAGAGACCATTCAGAGCTGTTCATCATACAGCTTCACCAAACGGTATAATCGGCGGCGGCACAACTCCAAAACCAGGAGAGATAACGCTTGCTCACAGGGGAGTCTTGTTTCTGGACGAGATGGTTGAATTTCCACGTCAGGTGCTGGAGGTATTAAGACAGCCGCTGGAAGACGGAGAAGTCATTATTTCAAGAGCCAAAATGTCAATGAAATATCCGGCTAAGTTTATACTGGTCGGCGCGATGAATCCCTGTCCGTGCGGATATCTCGGAGATCGAGAAAAACAATGTTCATGCACAGAATCACAAATTCAGCGATACAGGTCAAAAATATCAGGACCGCTTCTTGACAGGATTGATTTAGTGATTAATGTTCCACGACTTACTACAGAGGAGTTGATTAATAAAAAAGGAGATGCTGAATCCTCACAATGTATAAGAAACAGGGTAATCAATGCCAGAAAAATTCAAATAAAACGCTACAAAAATGAAGGAATTTATACAAATTCGGAATTAAATGCCAAGCAAATTAAAATATTCTGTAAAACAGACGATGAGACTACTGACTTTTTAAAAATAGCGGCTCAAAAGTTTCAACTTTCCGGCAGGAAATATTCAAGAATACTAAAATTATCAAGAACAATTGCAGATTTAGAACAATCAGAAAATATTACCCTGAACCATGTATCGCAAGCTCTGCAGTACAGAATATCTTCATAAAATAAATAGTATTGCAAGTTTATATAACATGTGTTAATATATTATTATCACAAATAGAAGAGGACGTATTATGGATGTAAATTCAGTAGGATACGGAAGTGCATTAACACCGGAAATGCAGGTTCAGTATGCTGCAAAATGCATGAGTATGTCGCAGCAAACCAGTTATATCGCCGGTTCATTGATTCAGGACACCGCAGAAATTTCTGCAGAAGCTCTTGCTAAATGTACTGAAGAATTAAATGCAAGTATCGAAAGACTTGTTTAGACAAAATAGAATTATTAAAACGGATATTACAGGACAATTCTTGAGTGTCCGTTTTTTATTTCTTAAATTTTGCAAACAGAAGCCCGAGTTCAAACAACAAATATGTCGGGGTAAACAGAAGTATCTGGCT
>CALUSN010000144.1 GCA_944323435.1 Candidatus Gastranaerophilales bacterium
AATGTTTCATAGTTCCTTGCAAGAAGATGAGTTCTTATCTGGTTTATGAAATCAAGCGCAACACCAACCATGATTATTAAAGATGTTGCCCCGATGCCTTGCAGGGTAGTTATCCTTGTAATATAACTTGCAAAAGCCGGAACCAGAGCAATGATACCTAAACCCAGCGCTCCGATAAAAGTGGTTTTTGTTAAAATTTTATCAAGAGCTTCTGCAGTAGGCTTGCCCGGCTTAATACCCGGAATTGATGAGCCGTATTTTTTCAGATTATCTGCAATTTCCTTCGGCTGCATATTCGGCATGATTGATGCGTAGAAGAAAGTTAAGCCGACAATCATAATGAAGTATATAGCATAATAAGTTATACCGCTCGGGTTGAATATTTTGTTGAGTACTATAATCAGGTTCTGAACCCATCCTGCCGGCAAATTAGCCTGACCGACAAGGCTTAATATAGTAGACGGGAACAAAAGAATTGCAACCGCAAAGATAATCGGCATAACCCCGCCCGGATTGAGTTTGAAAGGAATAAACGTATTTACCCCGCCATAAACTTTATTTCCGACCTGTCTTTTCGGATTAACTATAATAACTTTTCTTACAGCTTCCTGCATAATTACAATGAAAATCATTGTAACAAAAAAGATTGCAAGTAAAAGAATAAGTCCCCACATAAGCGATGAATCATTTGAAACCATCTGGGCTGTCCTTGAAGAATATAGAGGAATACCCGATAAGATACCCACAAAAATTATCAAAGAACCGCCGTTACCTATACCTTTTTCAGTAATTAATTCAGACATCCACATTACAAGAACGGAACCTGCCGTAAGTGTTATTACCGAGGATATATAGAACATTGTGTGATTAAGCCCCGGAGTAATTGAACCCGGAAGATGTGCCAGATATCCCATAAATATTACAGCCTGAAAAGCCGCAAGAACAACCGTAAACAATCTTGTATACTGCGAAAGTTTACGTCTGCCGGCTTCTCCGTCCTCTTTTTGCAACTTTTCCAATGCCGGAACTATTACTGCCATCAACTGCATAATAATTGATGAAGTGATATAAGGTCCGATACCCAGTGCAAAAATAGAAACTTTACCCAATGCACCGCCGGAGAATAAATCCAGAAAACCTAAAATGTTATTTCCGGAAGCGATTCTTGCAAAAATTTCATTATTTATGCCGAATACCGGTAAATGGATGCCAAAACGGAACAGCACAAGCATTAGAAAAGTAAATATTAATTTTTCTTTCAAGCCTGATGCGTTCCACATTGACATCAGATCTGCCGTTGTAGGCATTCTCATTCCGCCTGTCATTATACTAATTCAACCTTTCCGCCTGCTGCTTCAATTTTTTCTTTTGCTGATGGAGTTACATAGCAAGCTTTTACAGTAACAGCCTTCTTAATTTCTCCGCCGCCTAAAATTCTTAAGCCGTCGCAAGAAGGATGTACTTTCTTAATAGCTTTCAATGACTCGAGTGAAATTTCATCAACTTTTAAATCAGCGAGTCTTGAAACATTGATTTGAGCGTAATTTCTCTGATTAATAATTTTGAACCCTTTTAATTTAGGTAATCTTCTGTAAGCAGGCATCTGTCCGCCTTCAAAACCTCTTTTAGAAGCTCTGCCTGAACGCTGCCCTTCACCGTTATTACCGCGGCAGGAAGTTTTTCCGTGTCCTGAAGAACGACCTCTGCCTACTCTTTTTGATTTGCCGGTAGCACCTTCTGCCGGTCTCAAATCTTCTAATGTTATATTTGTCATTTTTTTTATTCCTTTCTTACATAGTGAATAGTGAATTGTGAGTAGTGAATGGAATATTCTAATTACTATTCACCAGTCACTGTTCACTAGTTTTCAACCACTTTAACAAGATGAGAAATCTTGTTTACCATACCCATAATTGTTGCACTGTTGTAGTGTTCAACAACCTGATCGGTTTTGCTTAAGCCCAGAGCCTGAGCAACTTTACGCTGCGCAGGAGAGCAGCCGATTAAACTTCTTACAAGTTTTATTTTTATTTGTTTTGTTTCTGCCATTGTTTTTATCCTTTTTATTATTTTATTATTTCATTTCAAACTAATAACTTAAATAGCCTACCAGTTTAATAATCCTGAGAGGTAATAAGCGTTATATCTCTTCATTTACCCCTAGTTTAATAATTCAGCCATTGTCAAACCGCGTTTTTTAGCAACTTCATTAAACGGTCTTAATGATTTAAGAGCTTCTAAAGTTGCATTTGCAGCGTTAAGAGGTGATTTTGAACCTAAAGATTTTGAAAGAATGTTTTCAATACCTGCAAGTTCAAGCACTGAACGAACTGCACCGCCGGCAATAATACCGGTACCTTGAGAAGCCGGTCTGAGCATTACAGCACCTGCACCTGAACGTCCTGTAATCGGGTGAGGGATTGTTGTTTTGAAGATAGGAACTGTAATAAGGTTCTTTCTTCCGTCTGCAATTGCTTTTTGAATAGCAATAATAACTTCTGAAGCCTTAGCACAGCCAACGCCAACCTGTCCCTTCTGGTTTCCTACAATAACGATTGCTCTGAAGCTTAATTTCTTACCGCCCTTTACAACCTTTGTTACACGACGGATTTGAACAACCTGTTCTTTCCATTCTGATTCAGGTTTTACTTCCTGAGTTTCTACTTTTTTCTTTCTGCTGCGCTGTTTTTTAGCCGGAGCTTCAGCTTGAACTTCTTCAACAGCTGCTTCTGCAGCTTCAGAAGAGTTTTCTTCTGCAACAGCTTCTGTTTCAACAGTTTCTTCGACTTGTGTCTCTAATTTTTCTTCTGACATGTTAAACCTTTCTTTGTTTAATATAGTGTTCTACTTATTTTTAGGTTAAAGCAATCAAATATCTAACATCATAAAAACACCTTTTCAGGCATTTACAGAATATTCAATTGCGGGTTACTTTCTGACATAAAAATAGTAATATAAATAAACATCAATTGCAAGCCGTAATTTCCTGGACTTTTTGTAAATTTTTGTAACGATTTATCTAAATAAGCTAAAGTTTTAGCGAATTATGCCGATAAAACAAATAAAAAGATATAAAAAAGGAGTTATCAATGAGTGAATTTGGCGGAATTAATCAGTTTGGCAGTTTAATAGTAAACGGTCAGAAGCTGA
>CALUSN010000145.1 GCA_944323435.1 Candidatus Gastranaerophilales bacterium
GGATTGCGTTCCCGCCAAAAAACTTAATTCTTATCCAACGCGTATTATACTGTTTACAGTACAGTCGTTTAGTTCTTCTACTACTTCGCGAATTAATTTTTCCTGACAACTTTCCGTAATTACTGTAATATCGGCGGTATTATCGTCAGAAACTCCTTTTTGAAGTATGCTTGAAAGACTGATATTCTTGTTTGCGCAAATTGTACCAATCTTGGCAATAACGCCGATTGCGTTCGGCGCAGTTATTGATATGTAATACTTGTTGTAAGTATTATCAATCTTAACCGGATTTGCGGTTGAAGTATGGTTGCATCTCATCATAGGAAGCAGATAATCTGTTTTTCCAAACTCTGCTGCTATTGCGAGAATATCCCCGACAACAGAGCTTGCAGTCGGAAACTCGCCGGCTCCCGGTCCTGAAAGCACAATACTTCCGATAGGATGACCGCTTATTAAAACCGCATTTGTTACATAATCAGTATGTGCAAGCAAATTGTCTTTCGGGACTAACATCGGATGAACTCTGACATCTGCATTGTCATTCTCATCAATTGTCGCGCTTGCAATAAGTTTTATCTTATACCCGAACTCATTTGCTTTTGCCATATCTTCTTTTCTGATTTTTGTAATACCTTCTCTGTAAACATTTTCAATCTTAACTCTTTTTTTGAATGCAATTGTAGCAAGAGTTGTGATTTTATAAGCAGCATCAAAACCTTCAACATCACCTGTCGGATCCGTTTCTGCATATCCGAGCTGTTGAGCTTCTTTCAGAACATCTTCATAAGAAGCGCCGTCAACATCCATTTTTGTAAGAATATAATTTGTTGTTCCGTTCAAAATTGCCTGAATTTTATTAATTTTATTTCCTGCTAATATTGTTTTTATAGGCATAATAATCGGGATTCCGCCGGCTATAGCTGCTTCGTACAGTACAACCCTGTTATATTCTTCCGCAAGATTAAATAACTCTTCCCCTCTTTTGGCAAGAAGTTCTTTATTTGCCGTAACAATATGTTTTCCGGATTTTATTGCCTCTGAAATATAATCATAAGCCGGCTCAACTCCGCCAATAAGTTCTACCACCACATCTATAGAAGGATTGTGAACCAGATCATACGGATTATCGGTAAGCATGCCGGAGGGAACATCAACGCCCCTCTGCTTATTAATATTCTTTACTGCAATTTGGACAATTTCAATATTATCCGAGTTTTGCAAAGTCTTATAAACTCCGCATCCTACAGTACCTAAGCCGATAATTCCGATTCTTAATTTATTCATGCAATTCTCCTTCAATGGATTTTATTATACCATGGAGAAGTATAATTAACATTTACTCTATTGTAATTATTTCCTTTATTCTTGCGCTGCCGTTCCTGCTTACGGAAATCTTTGCATAAGCCCCTTGTGCAAGCTTCTTTTCAAGCTCCTTGCCGGCTCCTTCTTTTACAAAATATTTCTGAATAGATGGATAAGTAATCCGGCGCCCGTATTTTATGCCTTTTAAAAACAGACCGTTTTCCGGTTTTACAGCAGAAATTTCTTTTACACTGCCTATCCCTTGAGAATCTTTGTTTAGAGAAACATAAACCTTATGTTCTTTATAATCAGATTGTTTTTCACCTGCAGCGCCTATATCATAATCCAAAACAACATAATCTCCTCTCAGAAAATCCCTCGGATCAACCGGCTTCACTTTCAGAAGAATTTCTTCCCCGCCTCTTATAAGAGATTCGTTATAAAAGAGTGATGAAGCCGTAAGAACAGTCCAGAGAATTATGATTATATATAAAAATTTCTTCATTACTCTTCCTCCTTAAATTTTAAAAGTTTCTTTCTTTTGCCTTTCTCCAGCAAAATTCCAAGCGCCAGAAGCCCGATTCCGCCGAGCAAAAAGAAAAGTGTTTTATCAAGAAAATTCCATCCATATCTGCAATAAACACAAAGTAGATAAATTAAAAGAAAGAAATTATTCATGTTTATAAGTGATACATTTTCAAACTCATACCCCCACTTTAAGCCTTCTGCAATAATCCATATAATAAATACATGTGCAAAAAACATTATAACTGCCGGATTAACCGTTTTTAAAACAAGAAGAGAGAGAATGAAAACCATAAGAGCGGTTATAAAAATTGTTTCGTGTTTTTTGAGAGGGCTTTTATCTGCAAAATAATTCCACAAATTAATACCGATAATTACTGCAGGAACTGCAAGATAATGCCAATTTAGCATCTGATAACTCTCTTCCGCTGAAAAAACCAGAATAAGAAATGTAAAAAATGCCGGAACAAGCGCGGTCATCTTATAACTCAGGGCAAAAGATGAAAACTTTTTGCTTACAGCCGGAATATTTGCAAAAGTATACAGAATCCCGAACAAACAAAACGGCATGAATATTGTCCACACTTCTCCGGAATCATACTGCCATTCATAGTAATAATAAGGAAAAGTTATCAAAAAAAGAATTATACAAATCCAGTTTACCGGCCTGCTGTTGAAAATAAACGCCGCCGGGAAAATGCTCAGAAGCCAGAGAGTTAAGACTGAAGAAGCGTTTGTACTCCAGTTATAAGTCTGCCCCATCTGGATATAAACAGTACCTATAAGGATGGTTGAGAGAAATACAAGCGCACCGCCGAGGCGCGGAAACTTCTTCTTATTGTAACCGAGTTCCCATCCTAAATACAGAGAAAGAAGAGAAAAAAAGAAAAGTACAAAGACCTGCAAAAGCGGTGTTTTTTCTAAAAGCTCCAGAATCCAGTCATTTCCTGCAACAAATGATATTACACCTATTCCCAGTAAAATAACTCCGATTGTATAAATAACAATTTGTGTTGCAATCTTTCTCTTTTTTTCATTCTCTGTTTTTAAATCCTCGCTGAGAATTTTAGCAAGCTCTTCATTTATCAAGCCTTTTTGCAGCCATTTTTCAATCTGATTCATATAAACCCCTTTTGTCTCACCAGTGAAGTATAGCATTTTTAAGTAAAATTTTCTATATGTAAATAGCACAAAAAAAAAGCTTGAGATATTTTCTCAAGCGGAAAAAGGGAAAAGGGATTAAAAAAGGGAAAGTAGATATCTTCGCAT
>CALUSN010000146.1 GCA_944323435.1 Candidatus Gastranaerophilales bacterium
TTGTTGGGTTTCACCCAACCTACTTTTTAGTGAATAGTGAAGAGTGATTAGTGAATAGAATTTATTCTGTCATTGCGAGAAAATCTTTGATTTTCGCGGCAATCCATATTGTTTTTGTCAGGTAAAACCTGAGCTACATTTTTAATTGTAAAATCCGTTCAAGATTGCTTCGGGCAAAATGGCTGTCCCCTCGCAATGACGTCAAGCTGGTAGTCTTACCTACCAACCCAATTCATTTACCCCCGCAATGACGTCAAGCTGGTAGTCTTATCTACCAACCCAAATACATTTACCCCGCAATGACGTCAAGCTGGTAGTCTTATCTACCAACCCAAATACATTTACCCCCCCCCACGGGTGTTGGAGTTTTCAAATATATACCGGCTCTGGCTAAGTGCGAGCATTTTAAGCGAGCATTCTCCGGCGGCTCTGTCTAATACACCGATGGAGGAGAGTCTTGCCGCAACAAATTCGTTTAAATCATCAGGTGAAACAAATAGCGGGCATTCATCATTACAAACTCTGTTTTCTGAAAACGGGCAGGTTTTAATCATTTCCATAAAATTATTCTCCAAGTTCTTTTAGTGCTTGAGCCAGTTGTTCGTCGTTCGGAGCTTTTCCGTGCCATCCGGCTTGATTTTCCATAAAGGAAACACCTTTGCCTTTAATTGTGTGGGCTATAATTGCGCAAGGCTTTGTGCATTTTTTGGCTTTTTCAACTGCCATATAGATTTCATCATAATTATGCCCGTTGATTTCCAGAACGTCCCAGTTAAAGGCTCTTAGTTTGTCGTTTAGATTATCCAGAGACATGACATTTTCGGTTTGACCGTCGATTTGAAGCCCGTTGCGGTCAATGATTGCAATAAGATTATCAAGTTTTCTGTGTGCTGCCTGCATAAAAGCTTCCCAGCAGGAGCCTTCCTGCAGTTCCCCGTCACCTGTATATACAACTACATTTGCCGGATTGCTTTTGAGCTTGAGTCCGAGCGCCATGCCGCAGCCGATTGATAAGCCCTGCCCCAGAGAACCTGTTGAGGTTTCTATTCCGGGAAGGTAGATTTTCGCAGGATGTCCTTGCAGTCTTGAGTGAATTTTTCTAAACGTCATAAGCTCTTCTTCCGGAATAATTCCTTTCATTGCAAGAATTGAGTATAAAAGCGGCGAAGCATGCCCTTTTGACAGGATAAATCTGTCTCTCTTTTCAAAATCCGGTGATTTATCCCACTCTGTCGGGATATTCAGAGATTTTTTATATAAAACCGTCAAAATATCAGCACCGGAAAGCGAACCGCCCGGGTGTCCGGATTCGGAGTTGTGAACCATTTTTACAATATTTTTTCTGACTTCTCTTGCAGATTTTTTTAAATCTTCTCTTTCGTTATCAGTTAACATTTCTGCCTCTTAAATCTTATCTTTATAACTCAAAACTTTTATTAAAAATAGCGGCAGCGCCGGAAAAATCCTTTTAAATCTAGAAGGCTGGGTAACTGTTCTGTACAGCCATTCAATTCCGAGTTTTTGGAATATTTTAGGCGCTCTTTTTACCGTTCCCGACCAGACATCAAGGCTTCCGCCTATACCTACCATTAAAGCAGGGTTCAGTATTTTTTTTGCTCCGTATATAAATTTTTCCTGCTTAGGTGAACCTAATGCAACAAGAACCAGTTTCGGCGAACTTTTCTTTAGTTCTCCGTAAATCTCGTTGTCATCAGAAAAATATCCGTTATGATAGTATACAATATTCAATCCGCTTATTTCTTTTTTGAGATTTTCGACTGCTTTTGTAATAACTTCGTCCTTTGAACCGATAATAGCAACCGGAATGTTGCTGATAGCAGCTTCTTTAAGAAGCCTTTTTGCAAAATCAATCCCCGGAATTCGTGAAACATTTTTACCTTTGAGCTTTAATCCGAGTTTAACTCCGACCCCGTCAGGAATAACCATTTCCGCTTCTCTTATAATATTGGCAAAATTGGAATCCTTCTCTGCTGCATCAAACATTTCCGGATTAATCGTTATAACCTGAGCAACTCTGCCTCCGTCAATCAAACTCTTAGCTCTCGCAACAGCCTCTTCAAACGTATAATTATCTATATTGAACCCTAATAATTCTACACTCATAATTTTATTATACTTGAAAATAATTGTAAGGTAAATCAGAAAGAAATTTTGAACAAATTCGGAGCTTGTATCGTTTTATATTATGTGATTAAATAATATAATACGGTGATGAGAGAAAGGAGTGTTATATGAAAAAATTATTAACGGTTATGGCTATTATAGCTCTTACCGGTTCAATTGCAGCAAATGCAGCAGAATCAAGATTGGAAAATTTTGTAAATAAACAATTATCCCCGATTACACAAAAAGAAAAAGAATTTAACGAAAAAATGGAAGCTCAGCAGAAAGCTAACGAGGCTAAGCAGGCAGAATACAAAAAGCAACAGGAAGCCCGTCAGGCAGCTTTAGAGAAACAAAGACAAGAAGCTCAAGCTAAACGTGAAGCAAGACAGGAAGCTTTTGAAAAACAAAAACAGGAAGCTCAGGCAAGACGTGAAGCAAGAAAAGATGCAATTCAGGCAGAAAAAGATTACTGGAACTCTGTTATTAAAAAATAAGGAGGGTGTATGAAAAAATTTCTCACTGCACTTATTGCAGTACTGTTAACTTCATCGATTGCAGCGAATGCTGCTGAATCAAGGATTCAAAACTGGGTGGATGATTTGATTTCACCGATTACAACAAAAGAAAAAGAACTTAATTCACAGGCGGAAGCTCAAAAAAAAGCAAGAGAGAAAAAACAAAAAGCTTACGAAAAGCAGCAAAAGGAAAGACAAAGAGCTTATGAGAAAAAACAGAGAGAACGCCAGCGGGAATTGAGGAAACAACAGAGAGAACGTGAAAAAGCTCTTCAAGAAGCGCAGGAGCGCAGAGAAAATACAAGGAATGCATTCAGAGAAGAGGCTAATTTCTGGAAATCTTTGTTTAATAAAGATTAAGTTTTAAAAAT
>CALUSN010000147.1 GCA_944323435.1 Candidatus Gastranaerophilales bacterium
ATAATTCTCGATTTTAATTACATTTGGAAGAACAAACAAAAAACAAAGATAAATCAGTACAACAATACCTAAAAATACGTAACCGGTAATTTTCAACCATTTATTCATATCACAACCCCGCTTTTAATAAACTGTTATACAGATTTTAGCATAAAAAGAAATCAATGGAATAAATCATGACTGCGGTTTTTATGATATTTTGCGGCACCGTATAAAAGAAGGCAGGCGCATATTATACCGCAGACAGCTTTTAGTATCGGATTTGTTTGTTTTTCTTTTTGTTCAAGAATTTTTTTGTATTTTACGATTTTGCGGTACAATTTTGGCTCGGTTCTATCCAGTCCTTTTGCTTTAAATTGTTTTTCAAGTGCATCCATCGGGTTGTATCCTTCACCTCTTTCAAGAGACGCAAAATACCTGTTCTGATAATCTTCCGGAATCAAAGTTGCATAATCCAATGTCCTGTCGCTGTTACCCTGAAAAGGTTTATCAATATTGAGTGCATCGGCAAAATAAATCATAGAATATTTCGCATCCATCGGCTCGGCAAGCTTAGCTTTTACAAACTCTTTTTGAGTTTTAGGCGTGTTTATTTTTAAAATTTTACCTAAAACGCGTGCCTGTTCCTCTGAATATTCCATTTTACCCGAGTCGTGATTCCTTGCCCCTATTATGAAACTTTCGGGTGCCCAGCCGCGTTCAAGAAAATTCCTGTTCATTCCCCAGTTTTCGTGAAGGTAGTCGGAAGTATAAATTTTAATACGGTCTTTTAAATAAGGCTTTATTTCTTTGTTGTCAAAAATGTTAAAATCCGCAGGATTGGCTGCAAATTCGTGCATTATAATCCGGGAATTGTCTCCTTTGACTTTTTTAATTTCGTCATCAATAATATTTAAAATTCTATCCGCATAATCTTTTCTTTTAATGCTGCCGTTTTTAATTTGCGGCTGGTTTACGTAAGTCCATGAAGCATCAATTCTTATGCCGTCAAATCTTTCTGCAAAAAATTTGACTTTTTCACGCAGAAGATTCTGCCCTGCTTTTGAATCTAAGTCCGGAGCCGGCAGACTCCAGCCGATAGATGTGTCAGGAATAAAAGCTTTAGGGTGCGCCCAGACTTCATCGCCTGAAAATCCGCATAACATGTCGCCGTCCAGTTTTAATCCTTTTTGGTTCAAATTTTCTCTGGCTTTTTTTAAACTATCTTCGGCAAGAAATTGTTTGAAGTAATAGAAATCCATTTCTTCGCCTTCTTGTGCGAGAATTTCTTTTACTCTTTGTTTAAAAGTATTTTCATTCACAATTTCTCTGTTAAATAGATTTTTATCAACCTTGTTCCAATTTTTATAATTATATGTTCTGTTGATTTTACTTAAAGCTTTGTATAAGGCTTTAGGCTCAAGTCTCTGCTGATTTTGGTTTTTGAAAACTTCAAATTCTTTTTGATACATTCCGCTCTTGTATAAATTTTTTAAAATTTTTTCCTGTGCAGAATTTTCTCCTATGATATTTGCAAAATTAACCCTGTCTTTTATTTTGTTATTTTCTATAATTTCGTTAAAATCTTTTTTGTTAATGTATGCTTGAATATTAATAATCTGACTTCCTAAATCCATTGATGTTCCTGAATAAAAGGGATAAATTCCCTGATAGACAGGATACTGCCCTACGGGAAGAATTTGTATTTCATTAATCCCCCAGTATTTTTTTGCAAAATCAAAAAATTCTAAACTCTCCGGCGTATTTAAATTCCCTGCTCCTGTTTTATTAGGCAGTGAGGTTGCAGGGACAATCAAGATTGTTTTTTTGCCCTGAGGATTTCCTTCTATGCATTTATCCCGCCCTTGATTTAAGACATTAATATAGCCGGCTTCTTCTTTTCTTTTCAGCCGTCTGCAAAAATTTACTGACGATAATTCCTGAATTTTCATATACATCACACTTTTTATAAATATTAAAACAGAAAAAAAATAAATTTGCTGCTCCGGAAGTAATGTGTCAGTTCCTGCGTATGCTCTTTAAAAGAAGAGTTTGCAATTTGTAATATCTGTAATTATGTAAATTTTTGTAAAGTTTACGGGCAAAAATTAATATTTAGCTGTTTTAAGCAAGATGTGCAGCATTTAAAAAGGAGATTTTGTATGACTATGAATGTAAACTCTGTCGTTTTCGGGGCAAAATTGCCTGTGTCCAGAATAAAATTTGCAAGAGATATTAGTAATAGAGAACTGCCTGTTGATAATTATGTAAAAGAAATGCTGGCAGATCATGGGGCTGAAATTGAAAGAATGGCTGATTATTTAGGCAGAGATGTCGTTCTTGCCCAGAAAGGAAATCTGCTTCTTGTCAATTCTGGAATTAAAACTTCGGCAATTGATATGAGTAAAATGAGGGAAGGCAAAGAGTTAATAAACGGAATAACTAATAATATTAAAATTAACGCCTAGGGTGATATAAAGAACAGGAATTAAACTTAAAGCTGTTATAGCTGAAAAAACAAATTATAAACAAAAAGGGGCGCTCAGAATGAGCGCCCCTTTTTGTTTATAATTATTGAACGGTTAATTTCTTTATATCGCCTTTTTCGGCTGCAAGTTTCGGTGCATCAATATGTAATATACCGTGTTCCAGTTTTGCAGTAGTTTTTTCAACATCGATTTCCTGCGGGAAATATACTGTTCTTGAAAATTCACCGTATCTGAATTCGGATTTTCTATAACCCTTTGTATCTTCCTTGTTTTCTTCTTCTTTCTTAGCATTAATTGTGATATGGTTTTTATCAATGTCAATATCCAAATCTTCTTTTTTAACGCCCGGCAATTCAGCCTTTACGGTGTATTCTTTATCTTTTTCGTGCAATTCAACAGGCATTGCCAGTTTATCTATCTCTTCATTATAAATGTATTCAGGGAAAAAGCTGTCAAAGTTTCTGTT
>CALUSN010000148.1 GCA_944323435.1 Candidatus Gastranaerophilales bacterium
GAAAAATACAGAAGCGACTGGGAAGTAGAAATTAAACCTGTATCCTCATGGAGCTGCTTCCACGGTGTCGGTAGATGGTGTGATGACTGCGGCTGCTCAACAGGCGGACATCCGGGCTGGAACCAGAAATGGAGAAAGCCTCTCAGAAACGCTCTTGACTTCTTAAGAGACGAGATGGCAGCCTTATATCACAAGCAGGGGAAAAAATACTTCAAAAATCCGCAGGATGCAAGAGAAAATTACATAAGTGTTATATTAGACAGAAGCGATATAAGCGTTAAAAACTTTCAGGAAGAATACTTCCTGCCTGAACTTAATGACGAACAAAAAGTCAAGGCAATGGAATTATTGGAAATCCAGAGAGAGGCAATGCTTATGTACACAAGCTGCGGCTGGTTCTTCTCGGAAATATCAGGAATAGAAACCGTTCAGATAATGAAATACGCGGCAAGAGTTATGCAGCTTGCAAAATCATTCTTGAAAAAAGATCTGGAAACACCATTCCTGGAAATTTTAAAAGAAGCAAAAAGCAATATTCCTGAATTCGGTTCAGGCAAAGATGTGTATGAAAAATTTGTTAAGCCGTCAGTTATTACTCCTAAACAGATGGTAAGCTTGTGGGCAATTTCATCTTTGTATACAGATATTGAAGATGAAGAGACCGTATATTGTTACAAGATACGCAAACATTCTTATAAAACAGTTACAAAAGGAAATTCTAAGCTTGTTATCGGTCATATTGAAGTGGAATCAAAGGTTACACTGGAAAAATCCAATATGATTTTTGCACTGCTCCAATTCTCGGGCGGAGATTTTCATTGTGCAATTAAAGAATACTCTGACGACTTTGATGACATCCAGAAAGAGCTTGTCAGAACTTACCTTGTATCCCCGCTTACTGAAATTATCAGAAGCATTGATAATTACTTCGGCTCTGAATACTTTACTCTTAAAGATATATTTATTGAAGAGCGCCGCAAGATTCTTCAAACAATGCTCAAAGGTAAATTGCAGCTCTTTGCAAACACATATGAGTCAATGTATAACGAAGGTAAAGGCTCAATCTATCAGATGCAGTCACTCGGTCTTGAAATTCCTAAAGAATTCAAGATTTCTGCCCAGTACGTGCTTACAAAACAGTTTAACGACCTGTTTGTAGACTCAAGAGGTTTTCTGGATAACGACATTATACAGCAGGCTTCTGATATCAACTTTGAAGCTAAAAGAATCGGAATTGAAATTGACAAAACTCCGACTTCTAAAATATTCAGTAAAAAGATTGCACAGAATATCAACAGGTTGTCTTATGCATTAGATATACAGCAGGTAGAAGCAACCTTAGAGCTGCTGGATTGCATTGCAAAACTTGAAATAAAAGTCGATATTGCAGAAGCTCAAAATTACTACTTCTCAAAAATTGTTACCAATATAGAAGATTTGATAAACAGTGTTTCGTGCCAGGCTGACAGAGATTTGCTTGTAATGCTGTTTGAAATCGGCGAAAACCTGAATATTAATATGGATTATTACAAACAAGTATTTAATAAGTCATTGGTCAGTAAAGCATAACTTTGTGACATAAAGATTATGTAAATATTTGCCCCATCTGCTATTTTTTATACTATACTTGAATTGTAGAAATAATAGCATGGAGAAATTAAATGACAAATTCTGTACTTGAAAAATGTTCAATACATCCGTCTGCAGTAATACACCCGTCTGCAGAGATTTCTGAAGGTGTAACAATCGGTCCTAACGTCGTTATAGGAGAAGGTGTAAAACTTGGTAAAGGTACAAGAGTAATAGCAAATGCCTACATAGAATTTGCTGAAATCGGAGAAAATTGTACAATTTCTCCATTCTCTACGATCGGTTCTGAGCCGCAAGATTTAGGCTATAAAGGTGAGCCGACTAAAGTTGTTATTGGAAATGAAACAATTATAAAAGAAAATGTTACAATTCACCGCGGCGCTGCATGCGGAGATTTTACTACAAGAATCGGTAATAAATGTCTGCTTATGGTTGGCTCGCACATTGCTCACAACTGCGTACTTGAAGATCAGGTTATCTTAGCAAATCTGGTAACTTTAGGCGGGCATGTACATGTCGGTTTCGGAGCTTTTGTCGGAGGCATGAGCGTGTTCCATCAAAATATAAGAATTGGTGACATGGCAATTATAAGCGGCTTCTCCGCTTCAAGACAGGATATCCTTCCATATTCAAAAGGCGAGGGCAGACCGCCTGTTCCGCGCGGATTGAATGTTATTGCAATGAAACGCAGAGGGGTTTCACAGGAAATCAGAACCGCTACAAATGAAGCGTTCAAACTATTGATTTCAGAGGAATACAATACATCACAAGCCATAGAGAAAATAAAGGCTGAAATTCCGATGAATGAATATATTGAGAAGATGATTGAATTTATTAAGTCTTCAAAAAGAGGAGTTTTGTTAAAAACTCATAAATCAGGATATCAATCATTGGATGCTGAATAATTAAACTAAATAAAATTTATATATTCAATATAAAGGGTATTAATTACAATTATTAATACCCTTTTATTTATCCCTTAAATGTTAAGGTTTGTAAAGCATTCAAACCCTGTAATTATAAGGTTTTATAAAATTCATATTAAAATTTTATAAATATATTTACCCCCCTCTTGACTTAAAATTCTTATGTGCAATAATATAAATACACACTTTAAGTGTAGCCGAAACACTAAATAGCAAAAACTAATAACCCCAAAAATCATATAAACTCCTAGATAATAAACACTAAAAAGACCATTAGGATGCAGAAAACAAAACCCACTCGAGACACACACCGGGTGGTTTTTTTTA
>CALUSN010000149.1 GCA_944323435.1 Candidatus Gastranaerophilales bacterium
TTTTATTTCTTAAATTTTGCAAACAGAAGCCCGAGTTCAAACAACAAATATGTCGGGGTAAACAGAAGTATCTGGCTTAAAATATCCGGCGGTGTCAGGATTCCGGCAATAATCAGTATGATTACAACGACGTAAGGACGCATATTTACAAAGGTTTCATATTCAACGAATCCGGATTTGATAAGTGAATAAGTAATTAAAGGAAGCTGGAACATTAAGCCAAACGCCAGCGTCATCCAGAGTGACAGGTTTATGATATTTGAGACACCGAGAACCGCTTTTATTTCAGAGGTAGCAAAACTCATCCCGAAATTAATAATAAGAGGCAGAATTACAAACAGGCAAAATAATGACCCGAGAATAAAAAGAGCCGAGGAGGTAAGCACAACTGATTTAATAAACTTTTTTTCGTTTTCATACAATGCTGGAGCGCAGAATTCCCATATCTGCTTTGCAATATAGGGGAAACAAATGACTAAATCAATTACCATTGCGAGTTTTATCTGTATTATAAATACTTCCGCCGGAGAAAAATAATTAAGCGCAATATCATGACCTCTTATAATCAGTTTTATAAAAAGTTCCAGACATTTTGGCGCGGCAAAAAGCGCCGGAAGCAGAACTAGCGCATAACAGGTAAGACAATTTAGAAGCATTTTTCTAAACGCTTCTATATGGGATATCAAACTTTCGTCTTTATCTTCCAATTCACTCATAATTAAACATCTTTTGGATTGTATTCTTCCGGCTTTTCCTGAGTTTCGTCCATTGCATTTTTCAACTCTTCCGTCTCTTTCTGGATAACGGTTTTAGCTTTTTTGTACTCATAAGATGCTCTGCCTAAAGCCCTTGCAATCTCCGGAATACGTTTTCCGCCAAATAATAGTATTATAACAACAAGTATGAGTAAAATTTCAGTTATACCGAGCGACATTTATTTCTCCTTTCAAACTATATTAAACTTTGTTTTCTTACTGCAAAAATCTCAATAGCATTGCCTCTGTTTTTGCAAACCTGCTTGCAAGCTCCGCATCCAACACATTTAGAAGCATTGATTACAATTTTATCTCCTGTTCTTATTATAGCGCCGTAAGGACAGGCTGCAATACAATCCCCGCATTTCCCGCATTTCTCTTCTACAATCATTGCCATACCGATTCTGGTCTTTTGCTTTTCTTCAAGCTTAAGTCTTTTTATAGCGCCTGTCGGGCAGACTTCGCCGCATTTATTGCAGTTTTTATCGCAGCATCCTTTCGAGTAATCAAGATGAACAGCAGAAAAATCTTTATCCGCTTTAACAATAATTTTATTAGGGCAGTTTGCAACGCAAAGATTACAGTTATAGCATTTGTTTGCAAACCTTTCTTCGCTTTCTGCTCCCGGAGGCAGGATTATGTCTTTAAACTTTTCAACAATTTTATCCTTAATTACCAAACCGGCTTTAATCATTGCTCCAAATACAGCTGCTGCCGCAACTCCCGTTATAAGCTCCCGTCTTTTCAGGCTGAATTTAATTTCTTCTTTTGGTTTTATTCCGAATTTAATTGCTCCTTTAGGGCAAATATCAAGACATTTTAGACATTTTACGCAGGTTACGTTATCAACTGTTTTTTCTTTTGAATCTATACATCCGGACGGGCAGTTTTTTTCACACATGCCGCAGGAAACACACGAATCTTTATCTATGTATATTTTATTTAAAGAGATTTTAGAAATTAATCCCAGTATAGCGCCTGCCGGACAAATATTTGTACAGAAAAATCTGTTTTTAAAACCCGTTAGTAAAATGACAAGAAGAATTCCGGCTAAACCGACAGTTGATATAGTAAAAGCCGAACCAAAATAAGTATACGGTTCTATATATCTGAGTAAAATGGCGCTTCCGCCCGTGAGAGCACCGAGAACCACTGCCGCAATGAAGTATTTGGCAGGATAGTTTTTGGTAGGTTTATTTTTTCTCTCCCTGGCTTTACCCCTATTTTTACCCCCGTTTTTCCCCCTTTCTTTAACCCCGAAAAATAGCAGTGCCGCAAGTTCCTGAATAATTCCGAAAGGGCAGAGGGTTGAGCAATAAAACCTTCCAAACAGAAGAGTAAGCAGAATTACACCTGCTAAAAGCAGTATTGCACTTATTGAAAAATCAATAAATACCCTTTGTACAAGCGGTAAAATTTGAACATCAAATATTTTTACCGGATAAAAAATGCCGCATATTCCCGCAACTGCTAAAAAAAGTACAACAATTGCCGCAGCTAATCTTATTCCGTAAGCTTTTTTCATTATGCCATGCTCTTTTCTACTTCTTTGACTTTTTTATCAACCTCGGCAAGAAGTGTCGGTATATCAAGTGATTGCGGGCAATTTTTATTGCACAATCCGCATTTAATACATTTATCCGCTCTTACTGATTCATCAAGGGCATTGTAGTTGTATACAAACATAAAGTTTTTATTGCCGGCGCTGCTTCCTTTGTACATATTGTAAAGTCCGAATATTGCAGGAATATTTATTCCTCTCGGGCAGACTTCCATACAATATTTGCAGGCAGTACAGCTTATTGCACCGCCGGATTGTATAATTTGCGCAATCTGATGCGCAACCTGTTCTTCTTTTTCCGTTATCGGTCTATAGTTTACAAACGTATCAACATTTTCCTTAAGCTGCTGCAGGTTACTCATACCGCTAAGGATTGTAAACACTCTTTCTCTTCCTGCAACCCATCTCAAGCCGAATG
>CALUSN010000150.1 GCA_944323435.1 Candidatus Gastranaerophilales bacterium
AGATTTTAGGTGAAATTATTATGACAATGCAGGTTAACAACAATGTAAGGTTTAAAGCAGATGCGCAGGCAGTTGCAATACCGGTTAATACAGTTAATTATAATAACCGCTATACCCCCCCGATGCCTGATGAGATGCCGGCGGATGATATATTTATGATGCAGGCTATGGCGGAACAGAAAGCTGAGAAAAAAGCTAAATCCAGAGACAACTGGAACAAAGCCGGAGTTGTAGCGCAGGCAGCAATTGCAATTGGCATAATAGGTTCAGCAATTGCAACAATATTTGGCGCAAAAATCATGGGAAAAGCTGCAACCGGAGCAATGAAAGATGAAAGCAAAAAACTAATGGATACCTTAAAGCCTGTAGATGTTACTAAAGAAAAGACTTTTGAAGAGCTTACATTATCTCCCGAGATGAAAAAAGTTGTTGAAGATATGAAAACCCGCATTGAAAGAGCAGATGCCTTAAAGAAAAAAGGCGGAACCGGCGGAAGCGGTATTATGCTGTACGGCGAACCGGGCGGAGGTAAAAATGCTTATGTTTACGCCCTTACCAAATATATGCAGAAAAAATTCCCGGGTTCTGAATTATACGAGATGAATGTACTGAAACTTACCGATAAATACGTTGGTGAAACAGAAAACAATATCATTGGTTTTGTTGAACAGTTAGAAAAGAAAGCAAAAGAAAACCCTGAAAAAAGATTCATTGTATTTATGGATGAATTTGATTCTATTGCCAGAAAAGAGGACGGAACTAACAAAAAAATGGGCGAAAAATTCCAGAACGCTTTCAAAACAACATTAACAAAACTTACCGCAAACGATAATATTCAGGTAATAGCAGCAACAAACAAGGCTGAAAAGGATTCAGCCTTAAATAAAGTTTTGGATGAAGCAATTTTGAACAGATTTCCACAAAAAATTTACGTACCGCTTCCAACCAAAGACCAGTTAAAAAATGCAATCGTTGAACATTACAAAACTTTACCGACGGAAGTTGTTGATAAAGAATTAACCAATATAAAGAGTTCAAAATTAGACAGTATTTGTGCTGATATTGCAAAGAAATCCAACCATGCATCTTTTAGAGATTTGCAGTATATTCTTGCAAATGCCAGAGTAATCTCTGAATCCGGCTCAAGAAAAGAAGGTTCTCCGATTACAATAAAAGATTTGAAAGAAGCGGTTAAAAAACACGCAGAAAGTGAAAACTGGAGTAAAAATTCTGCAAACAAAAGTGAAAACAGTTATTCCCTAAAAGATTTATCTTTTATACAAAAGCTTTTGTTATTATTCCATAAAAGCAATTAAATCTTTTACTTTCCGCTTCTAATTTTCTCAGCAACTTTCCGGCATCTTAGCTTATCAATTTCTTCCATAACTTTTCCGACAGGAACTTCCCACGCGCCTGATGTCGGGCACTGGAACGGCTTAATGCTCTTGTACCAGGCAATGTCATCACCGTTGACTTTAAACCATCTCCATTCAACGATTCTGTTGAAGAGTCCGAATGTTTTAACACCCAGTGCGCCTGCAAGGTTCATAACACCATTATCTGTTGTTACCATTAAATCCATGCAATTCATTGCGCAGGCAGTATCCTCCCAGTTTTTGAAAGTCCTTCCGAGTCTTATCAATTGAGCCTCAGGCGGAATTCTATCCATCTGGCGGGTTAAATCATCTACCTGAAAACTGTATACTTCTATATCAGGAAGCTGCATTAACGGATATAAAAATCTGAGAGGAATATCCCTGTCAGTCTCTTTACTTGCAAGAGTTCCTTCATATGCAATACCGATTTTAATTTTATCATTGTCGTTGATGTATTTTTTCTTATATGCATTAATCTTTGTTTTAGGTACTTTCAGATATCCGCCTGCCTTCGGAATAGTACTCGGTTTTGTTTCGCACACAATCGGCAGATCCATCATCGGAATCCAGTAGTCATAACTGATATTAGGTATTTGATCTTCCGAATATATTTCTACGCCAAGTTTTGAATCCTTAAATAATTCGATAAGCGGTTTTTGGACAACCAGAGAAACTTCTTTACATAATTTTTTAAGATCATCAAGGAATCTTACGAACATGATTGAATCACCAAACCCTTGTTCAAAATGAACGAGAATACGTTTATCTTTGATATCAAGCTTCATGTTCCATTTTTTCTTCTTTGTTGTCAATAGCTGCGGGAAGGCAACATTATTTAAATCTTCTTTCTGGAATCTGTGTTGTAAAAATTTAAACCCTTCCGAGAAACGCTGGTGGCGTACAAGATATGCACCGTATGCATGAAGGTCTGAATGTGTCGGATTCAGATACATAAGTTTGGAATAAAATTCATCCGCTTTTTGAACTTCATCAAATTTTCCGTAAACGTAAGCAAGGTTTTTGACAATAATTCTGTTATTAGGTGCAAGTTCATACGCTTTTGTAAGATAATCAATTTGTTTTTCTTTATATTTATCCTGATAGCAGGTTGAATACAAGTGCCCGAGCATATTGTAGATAGAGAAGTTTCTCGGATTTTTTTCCAGAGCTTTTTCATAGTATTCAATAGCTTTTTTGTTGTCCTTAATATCTGTATAAGTAAGGTCTGCAAGATATACGTAAACATCTTCTTTATCAGGAGAAATCTCTTCAAAACGTTTGAGGAATTTTATTGCTAAATCAGCATTACCGATTGATTTCATACAAAGCCCGATATTTTT
>CALUSN010000151.1 GCA_944323435.1 Candidatus Gastranaerophilales bacterium
TATAATAAAACAATGCGAGAGATTTCAACTAGTCGTTACAGTTTTTATTTTATTTAAGGAAAAGATTATGAAGAGATTTATGATGATGTTATTTACTATGCTTATGACCTTGCAGTCAGCTCAGGCAGCGAATGTTAACGCTTTTATGGACAAATACGTGGCGCCTGTCTCTGACGCGGTTGCAAGGCTAATCTTTTTCCCGATAAAAATCTGCGGGTATGATGTTCCTATAATCATATTCTGGATACTTATCGCAGGATTCTTTTTTACGTTTTATTTTAAAGGGATTTCTGTCTGGGGATTCAAACACGCAATTGATATAGTTGTAAAACCTGTTGAGAAACATCACCACGGATTTGGTGAAGTATCTTCTTTTCAGGCATTAGCAACCGCGCTATCCGGAACAATCGGTATCGGTAGTATTGCGGGTGTTGCAATCTCTATTTCAATAGGCGGTCCCGGAGCTGCGTTCTGGATTTTTGCCGGCGCCCTTCTCGGTATGTCAATAAAGTTTGTTGAAGCAACTCTCGCTGTAAAATACAGAAGATTTAATCTTGACGGTTCAGTATCAGGCGGACCTATGCACTACATAGCACACGGTCTTACACGCAAAAAAATGCGCTGGTTAGGTCAGCCGCTTTCGGTTCTGTACGCAATTCTCTGTATCGGAGGCGGTATTACGGGCGGAAATATGATTCAAATTAACCAGACTGCTCACCAGATGGTATTTATTACAGGCGGAGAACATAGCTTTTTGCAGAATTATACCTGGGTTATAGGTCTAATTGTTGCAATACTTATCGGTATGGTAATTGTCGGCGGAATCAAAAGTATAGCTAAAGTTACAACTGTATTGACTCCTACAATGTGCATTTTGTATATAGTATCAGGTTTGATTGTAATTTGTGCAAACTTTGTACACATTCCTCATGCGATTATGTTGATTTTAAAAGAAGCATTCCATCCGACGGCAGTTGCAGGCGGTATTTTCGGAACAATTATCATCGGGCTTAGACGTTCCGTACAATGTAATGAAGCCGGAACCGGTGCTGCTGCTATTGTTTACGCAACAGCAAAAACAAAAGAACCGGTATCACAGGGTTTTGTTGCATTAATTGAAACCTTCCTGACAGGTGTTCTCTGTTTATTCACTTCTTTTGCAATTGTATTTTCAGGCGCCTGCACACAGGCAACAAAGGAAATTTCAGGAATTGAACTTGCTTCAAATGCATTTCAGTCAGTTATTCCGTTCTTCCCGATTATATTGTCAGCAATTGCAATTATGTTCGCTTTATCAACCTTAATTTCTTGGGCATATTACGGACAAAAAGCATGGACATTCCTTCTTGGCGAAGGCAAAAAGAGAGTTCTTGCATTCAATCTGATTTACTGTCTGTTTATTATTGTAGGCTCTGCAATGAACGTTAAATCAGTAATTGATATTACAGACGCTATGATGATTGCGCTTTGTGTTCCGAATATAATTGTGCTTTATATCTTAGCTCCTGAAATCAAGAGGGATTTAAAAACTTATCTTGATAAACATAATATGAATTTTATGAGATTTTAAAGAAAGACCGGTAATACCGGTTTTTCTTTGTAACAATATTGTTACAAAAATATTCATTTACGCAATTTTACATAATCATCTGTTTTATTAAGAGTATAATAGTGTAGAATTTTATGAAAGAAGGTAAAAATGGAACCGATTACAACTCCTGGAACTGCTAATTATGCAATAACAGTTCCGCAACAAAACACACAGGAAGATTATTCAACAATGCCTATGGTATATGATCCGGCGATTGAAGAAAAGAAATCTGCTTCTTCAAACATGCTCGGAATGACAGCTTTAGGGATTATAGCAGCTCTGGGGGTAGGTTACGGTGTTTCCAAAGGGAAAAAAGTTTCAGGTTTAAAACAGCAGATTGCACAATTAAGCGCAGAAAAAGATGCTGCATTAAAACTCAAAGATGAAGCAGTTAAATTGAAAGATGAGGCGAACAAGGCTCTTGATAAAGAAAGAACACTTACCGGATGGCAGAGATTTAAAAGATTATTTAACCCGAATTCCGGATTAACAAAAGAAGAACAAGATGCTAGAATTGCCGCTAAAAAAGCTAAAAAAGAAGCAGCAAAAGCGGAAAAGAACACGGTAAAAGAAACAAAAACCACGGAAAATACAGAAACAAAGCCTGATAAAGGTAATGATAAATAAAATTTAAACTTCTAAAATCTGCAATCGTGTTCCGGAGAAATCCCCCAGTGGAGTTTATTTCTTAATACCGAATAAAAGCTGTCATCATTTAAAAATGCAAGCAATGCTTTTTGTTTAGAAGTTTTGATTGAAATTTGTTTTACGCATACCGGCGTTTCGGCGCCGTCTGCAGCAACTGATAGAAGCCTGTCACTTGTTTTTATTGTTATTAACTCGTCCTCTGGAATGACAAGCGGACGGGCATTAAGCGTATGCGGACATACCGGCACAATTACAATTGCATCAAGTGCCGGATATAATACCGGACCGCCGGCAGAAAGCCCGTATGCCGTCGAGCCCGTAGGAGTTGATATTATAAGCCCGTCAGCAATATAGTCACAAACCGGTTTGCCGTTTATTTCAAGATAAAATTTTGAAGCTCTGTATGTATTGCAGCCTTTTATTACAAAATCATTTAAAGCGAGC
>CALUSN010000152.1 GCA_944323435.1 Candidatus Gastranaerophilales bacterium
TTAAAAATATCCTCAGGATAACATACCGGCAGGTATTCATCCAGATGTTTGTCCACCAGTTCAATCAATTCTTTCATCTTCTACGTCCTTATAAATCTTTTGTTTTTTTGTATTTCTGGAAACTTCTCTTTTTTTTGCACTTATTTTTACTGCAGTCTTGTTATAGTGCTGCTTATGCGAAGTTTCCGTTTTCACTCCCTGATATTTAACTTTTTCTTTGTATTCTTTTGCCTCATTCACAAAATCAACATAACTTTTGTATCTCGTTTCATCAATTTTATCAAAATTTTCCTTTACAGCACAGCCGGTTTCCGTAAGATGTAAGCAATCAGGGAACTTGCAATCAGGTTTGTATTTTGAAATCTCATCAAACAAATTACCGACTTCCGGCGGCATCAAAAAATCAAATTTCAAATGGCTGAATCCCGGAGTATCGACAATTCTTGAATCCTCATCAAGAGCTATAATCTCGCAATGTCTTGTTGTATGGGTGCCTCTTTGAGTCTTTTCGCTAACCTCTTTTGTTCTTATATTTACCCCCGGGCAGACCGCATTTATAAGACTTGACTTCCCGACTCCCGAAGCTCCGCATAGTACGGAGGTTTTACCCTTGAGAATCTCTTTAAAATCTTCTATACCGTAGCCTTCCAGAGCAGAAGTAAACAATATATCATACCCCAGAGGCTGATAGATTGAAAAAACTTTTTCTATTGTTTTATCATCCTCTGACAAATCGTTTTTGTTAAAACAGAGAACTGCCGGCAAGTTATGGTATTTTGCAAAAGAAATATATCTGTTAAGCTGGGTAAAGTTCAAATCGGGTTCTTTCACCGCAGAAATTATAATAACCTGATCAATATTAGCAACTGTCGGACGTGTAATAAAATTTTTCCGCGGAAGAATCCTTTCAATTGCCCCGTTTTCAAATTCAGCATAATCACCGACATAGATTTTTTGTTTTTGTTTTTTCAAAACTTCACGGACTTTGCATTCATAATCCTTGCCGTCAGAGTGCACATAATAAAAATCTGAATGTATTTTATAAATTTGTCCCTTCTGCATAAAATAATTTTATCATAAATGGGAACTTTACTTTACTTTTTTTTTATAGTTTAATATTGGTACTGAGGGAAACCTCTAGTTCTTTTAGAAAGTGAATTACAAATTATTTGAGTAATCCGGATATAAAACTGGCCAAATTTGCAGGATTCTGTTACGGTGTAAAACGTGCAGTAGAAACCGCAATTAAGTTAAAAAAAGAAAATCCCGATAAAAATATTTACATCCTCGGAGAATTAATCCATAACACGGATGTTATCAATGAACTTGAAAAAATGGGGATTAAAACTATTTACGAAGTTCCGTCAAAGGGAAACGGAATTTGTATTATAAGAAGCCACGGCGCAACACCGGAAATCTTTGAAAAAATTAAAAATGCCGGTCTGGAGCTCGTCGATTTAACCTGCCCTGACGTAAAAAAGGTTCAGCAGCGCGCGGTTGAGCTTGCCCGAAATGACTACTTTGTTGTAATTGTCGGGAAACCTAATCATCCGGAAGTTATGGCAATTAAAGCTAATGCTGAATTGTATTCCGACAAAGTCGTTGTTGCTACAACAATAGAAGAACTTGCGCCTTATGAGGCTGAAATTAAATCACACAAAAAAGTCGGTGTCGTTGTTCAAACCACGCAAATGGTCTCATCACTTAATCTTATTGTCAATTTTTTGAATACTGTTGCAAAAGAGGTTTTGATATACAACACAATCTGCCAGTCAACTGCTATGAGGCAAAAAGAAGCCAAAGAGCTTGCTAAAGAATCAGATGTTATGATTGTTGTAGGTTCAAGAAAAAGCGCAAACACATCACATCTTGCGGAAATTTTAAAAGATTATACAAAAACTATTCATATAGAAAATGATACTGAATTAGATATAAATTCATTAGAAGGGGTGGACTCTATCGGCATTACCGCCGGAGCTTCCACACCGCAGTCAATAATAGATAAAGTCATAGAAAAAATAAAAGGAGGAAATAATTATGACAGCAACTGAAGTGCGTGACGAATTTGAAATGCTGCTTGAAGAAAGTTTTGCTAAAACAAACAGCGTTGCAGATATCGTTGAAGGTACAGTAATTAAAAAAGAATCAGAAGGTTATCTCGTTAGCGTTAAAGGCGCAAAAATGGAAGCTTTCTTATCAAACAGAGAACTTTCAAGCGATGCAGAAGAATTAGAAATCGGTGATACAAGAGAATTCTATGTATTAAAAGAAGAAAACAATGACGATCCTATGCAGTTATCACTTAAGAGAATCGCATTTGCTCAAGCATGGGCGCAGTTAAATGACGCTAAAATTCAGGGTGATACAATTCTTGCGAAAGTTGTTTCAACTGTTAAAGGCGGTGTACTGGTTGATGTTGCAGACCTTAAAGGCTTCATCCCGTCATCTCAATTAAGAACAGGCACTCCGTTCGACGGTCTTATCGATCAGAAAATTGAAGTTAAAGTTCTTGAAGCTGACCCTAAGAAAAACAAACTTATTCTTTCTCAGAGACAGGCTGTTGCAGAACAGAGAGATCAGGTTGTAGACAATGTTCTTTCATCACTTGAAGAAGATCAGGTTGTAAAAGGTAACGTTGTAAGAATTACAGACTTCGGTGCTTTCGTTGA
>CALUSN010000153.1 GCA_944323435.1 Candidatus Gastranaerophilales bacterium
AATTTGTATTCCCAGCCCTGGAAACCTTGTTCAAAATCTTTTTCAACATCAGCCATTGCAGCTTCTCTTGCTTTTTCAAAAGACAGACCTAAGCAAAGGTATTTATCGTACTGTCTCTGGTAAGTTTTTTCAGCGTAAACAGCAAGAATTTTATCGACTTCCGCAACAGTGAAACCGCCATACTGCTGGCTTGCTGCAGCCATTACAATATCACCGATTACATCAAAAGCAACATCAAGAGACTTAGGTTCGTTGTACCACAAATTACCCATCTCGAAACCGCCTTTGAGAACGGAAGCTACATCAAATAAGCAGCAGTTCATAGTATCACGTCTTGCAGACATATCATGAATATAAATATAACCGTCTCTGATTGCCTGAAGCTCATCTACTGTTAAGAAGAACTTTTTATACAATTCTTTGTTTAATTCGTTAAAAATCAAAGAACGTTTTGTGGAAACAAGTGTAGAATCAGCATTAGCGTTTTCTTTGTCGCCAATATACATAATTCTTTGTGATTCCTGATAAACTTTGTCTAACATGTGCACAAAATCCTGTTTGTAGTTTCTGTAGTTTCTATAGCTTTGTGCAACTTTCGGATTGATATGCTCAAGAGCACCTTCAACCAGATTGTGCATATCTGCTATAGTGACTTCCGTTTTATTCATCTTTACAACATTATTATCTACAAAGTCGCATATTTCTTTCAACTCAGTATCTGAAAGCTCTACAAGCATTCTTGTTGCAGATTTTCTTACGGCGTTTATGATTTTGTTATTGTCGAACTCTTCTTTTGTGCCGTCTTTTTTGATAACGTACACACAGTTAACTTTGATAGGAGTAATCTTTGGTAATTCATTCATTTTTTGAAGCGGAGATATTGTACTTCCCTTCATTACGTCGGTTACTTTTGCCGGTGAGGTAAATTCTACTATATTTCTTTCCTTATTTAAACTGTTTTGCATTGTCCTTACGACCTCCTAATCTACACTAAGGCCAGCTATTTTCTCAGCTTTCCTCGTTCTATTTAGAGAATAACATTCTCTTCCCAAAATCTAATCCTATAATTAAATGATAATTCAAACACTAATTCTAATCAACAAATTAATAAAACGTCACAAAGGGGGCAAATGCAGTAATAATGCGAATTTTACAAAACTCAATATTGTAAAATTTGTTACGTTTTTAGCATGTTTTTCTTGACAAACCGCAAGATAGTCAACAGTTGTCTATTTGACACTTATCATATAAAAACAACCACGCATGCTTTAACAAAATTAATTTATTAACAGAAATTTTTTTACCTTTTTGTGCTAAACTTTTCTTATGTTTAGACATATTGCACCGATAATTTTATTATTAATATCAAATATTTTTATGACTTTTGCGTGGTACGGACATTTAAGATTCAGAAGTCTGCCGCTCGTTATTGTAATTCTTGCAAGCTGGGGTATTGCGTTTTTTGAATACTGCTTTCAGGTTCCGGCAAACAGAATCGGGTACAACTGCTATAATGCGGTACAACTCAAAACAATTCAGGAAGTTATTACCCTTACTGTATTTTCTTTCTTTTCTGTTTTGTACCTTAAAGAACAATTCAAATGGAATTATCTTATCGGCTTCTTATTTATTGTACTTGCAGTATTTTTCATATTCAAAAAGTAATTTATGCTAAAATAAAGTTATGAAAAAGATTGCTCTTGTAAGTCACGGTTGTGCAAAAAATTTAGTAGATTCAGAACTCATTTTAGGGCTTTTGGCTCAAAATGGTTATGAAATCACTCTCAATGAAGATGAAACGGATACTGTTATTGTTAACACCTGTTCATTTATTTGTGATGCTGAAAGAGAATCTATTCGCTCTATTTTAGAACTTGTAGACAAAGGCAAAAATGTTATTGTAACGGGCTGCCTTTCGCAAAAACATCCTCAAGATTTGAAAAAAGAAATTCCGGAAATTAAGGCGATCATCGGGACAACGGATTTTACTAAAGTCATTGACGTTTTGAAAAAAATTGATAATGAATATGTTTGTGAAGTCAGCGAAAAGCCTGAATACATTTATCCCGAAAATATAGAGCGCCAGCAGATTACAATGGGTGCAAGCTCTTATATCAAAATCGCCGACGGCTGCAACTACAGGTGCGGATATTGTATTATTCCGTATTTGAGAGGAAATTATCATTCAAGAAGAATTGAAAATATTGTTGAAGAAGCAAAAAAACTTGTTAAAAAAGGAGTTACGGAAATCATTCTTGTGGCGCAGGATACAACCGGCTACGGAATTGATATTTATAAAAAACCTATGCTTCCGGAACTTCTTAACGAATTAAACAAAATCGAAGGTCTGGGCTGGATTCGTGTAATGTACGCTTATCCGACTCAAATGACAGATAAATTATTAGATACGATTGCAAGACTGGATAAAGTCGTAAAATATGTTGATATTCCGCTCCAGCATTCACATCCGGAGATGTTAAAGATGATGAATCGTCCGTCATTTGATTACCGCCCTATGATAGAAAATATCAGAAAAAGAATTCCGGAGGTTTCAATCAGGACGGCGTTTATCGTAGGATATCCGGGAGAGACGGAAGAACATTTTGAACATTTATGCAATTTTGTCCGTGATATGAAATTCGACAGAATGGGCGT
>CALUSN010000154.1 GCA_944323435.1 Candidatus Gastranaerophilales bacterium
CGATAAAATAATTGACTTCATAAAAGAAATCATTAAAGCCTGTGTAGAAAGGTTTAACTAATATGGCAGAAATAGTAAATTTATTGACAAAAGTGTTTACATCGAATCCGATGGTACAAACAGGAGCAATTACCCAAACAAGAAGCAGTTCTAATCCATTTGCACAGCGCAGCGGCAATCCGTTTGTAACAAGTAATCCGTTTTTAAATTACGGTCAAAACAAACCTGTTCCCGGCGGATATTTTGCAGGTTATTACAACAATCAGCCGAACATTGTCGGCAGACGTCTTTTTATTGAGGTATAGACTCAAAAATATACCGATTTATTTATACCCCGAAATATAGCCGGACGGATTTTTCTGTCTGGCTTTTTGATTTAGTTGATGATAATATGTTACCTGAGGAGTAAATGAGTTATGATAAAAAAAGTCTTTTCAGGTTTATTGGTATCGTTAATGCTTGTTTCAAATTCATCAATTCTGGCTGCAGATGTTCAGAATGCGTCTGTTCAGATGCAGGAAGAGGGACTGGTTGTACCAAAAAATATTGAAAATGAAATATATAACAGTATTGTTCAAGTTTATGGCGAAAGTCGTGCTCTGCAAATATACGACAGAGTCATGGATATTGCAAAAAAATCAATAGAAAAGCGCCCTGAAGCATTAAAGAAAGAAGATTTAACCAGAGCTGATGACTGGTATAAAGATGAAATTATTTATATGTTCTATGTTGACCAGTTTGGAGTTGTTTCTCCGGAAAAGCCTAATACATTCAAAGATACATCGGCAATGTTTGATTATTTGAAAGATTTGGGTGTTACAACTTTATATCTTCTGCCGTTTGCGGATTCTCCGATGTCGGATGCCGGTTTTGACGTAAAAAATCCGCAGAATATAAGGGCAGATCTCGGCGGGAAAACCCAGTTCAAGGATTTTGTTCTTAAAGCAAAGGAAAACGGGTTTAAAATAAAATCAGACCTTGTTCTAAATCATATTTCAGATGAGCATGAGTGGTTTCAGGCATTTTTGAGGGGTGATGTTTCAAAAAAGGATTACTTTGTCGTAAAGGATAAAATGCCGGAATATAAAAAATACGTTGATGAAAAAGCCGGAACAATTGTTGAATATACAGAGGAGAACGGAAAAGTCTCAAAACGCCGTCTGATTTTTCCTGAAATTACGGAAAATCACTACAGAAAAGTTACTCTAAACGGAAAAGATTATTATTTCTATCATACATTTTATCCGTTCCAGCTTGATATGAACTGGGAAAATCCGGAAGTTTTATACTACTGGCTTGACACAATCAATTACTGGACAAATATCGGAATAGACATTTTTAGACTTGATGCAATACCTTATCTTTCAAAAGAGGACGGTACTTCGGCGGAGAATCTTCCGAAAACTCATGCCATTATTAAACTTATAAGCAACTATATCCAGATGACTGCACCGAGAACTGTGATTCAGGCAGAAGCTTGCCAGTATCCGAATGATATTCTGCCTTATTTTGGAAAGGAAAGAAAGTTTAAAACAACAATTAATGCTCAGGAAAAAGAGATAAAGCGAACAGACGAGTTTCAGATTGCTTACCATTTCCCGTATATGCCTGCGATTTGGGCATCATTAATAACAGCAGATAAGCAGCATTTTATTAATGCATACAAATCAACACCGCAAATACCATCAACAGCTTCCTGGGGAATATTTTTGAGAGTGCATGATGAATTGACGCTTGAAATGATAGATCCGGAAACCCGGGAAATAATATATAACGCTCTAGTCTCTAAAGGTGCAGAATTTAGAAAGGGGCTTGGTGTAAGCGGTCGTATGGCTAACTTTTTAGACAATGACCCTGATAGAATTGAACTTGCTTTTTCTATTCTTATGTCGCTTCCGGGAATACCTATTATTTATTACGGAGATGAGGTAGGCGTACGCAATAATTTTGAAAATGCAAAAAAAAGTGAAAAAGAAAGAATTGAAAAGCAAAAGAAAGGTAAATTTAAGCTTTTGAGCTATTTTGACAGCCGTGATATTCATAGAGGGGCGGTTCCTGCTAAATTATTCTACGGCGCATCTAAAGATTATTACGAGTTCAACAGCAAAGTTTATAAGAAGGTAAAAAATCTTATTGCAATCAGAAAAACACTGCCGTCCATGTCAAAAGGAGACTTTACGCTTTTAAAAACTTCTTCTCCAGCTAATTTTGCATATATAAGAAGTTATAAAGATGAGAAAATTCTTGTAATAAATAATTTGTCTGGAGAAAAGTTGGTTGCTGAAGTTACAATACCGATGGAAGTTGTATTAAAATCCAATGGCAAAAAAATTTCAGAGTTTAAGAATCTTATAAACGATGATGATGTAAAAGTTAATGTATCTTTGACAAACAGAACAATGCATTTAAGAATCGCTCCTTACGGAGTGGTGTGGTTAAAATTATAAATTAATAAAAAAATATGTAACAAAGCTGCCGGAATCCACCCGTGAATTTAATGTAAAATTTTGTAACAAATTATATTCAAAAGTGTTATAAAAGTATGAACATGTGGAATAAATAATATATAATAGCA
>CALUSN010000155.1 GCA_944323435.1 Candidatus Gastranaerophilales bacterium
ATGCGAAGATATCTACTTTCCCTTTTTTAATCCCTTTTCCCTTTTTCCGCTTGAGAAAATATCTCAAGCTTTTTTTTGTGCTAATAAAATCGCTTTATATAAAAAGAAAAGCCGGATAAGAATCCGGCGTATCCCTATATTACTTAATCGTAGTTTACTTAATCGTAAATTATACTCCTGGGGTAAATGTAATTCTGGTTTGAATTAACACTACCCATTTTATGTCTTTTTTTTTGTACGTAGTACTTTACTTAATTACCGTAAAGAACTTAAATTCAGCAGGCATTAATTTCCCGAATGAAAGCGAATTTGTTGCCGCAACAAATTTTTCTTCCATATAATCAGTACCGTCAAATCTGAATTCTGATACAATCGAATAGTCGCAGGAAAGTTCTATTGTCTTATCAAAAACTTCTCTGCCTTCCTGAATTTCTTGTCTTGATTCGCCGTTTTCTTCAACAAGAACTTTTTCTGTCGGAGAATGATAGTTTGCAACAACAAGAAGCGAGTTTTTCAGCCCTTCTTTTTGTACAAGCCACGCTGCAAATCCGTCCTCATCCTGTCTGATAACGTGCGCTTCGCCATCGGTTATTACAGGAGAATTTTTAACAAATCTGTCTATAGCGTCAAACTTTGCAAAGAAATCATAATCCTTAGCACGTTTCAAGGAAACTTCATTACCGATAATACGTTCCATGCCGGTTTTTGTAAACGACTCATCACCATCAATGTACATAACAGGTCTCTGTGCATCCCGCCCGCCCGGAAGGAATTTATACTTGAACCACTTAAACAATGCGCCCTGTTCGCCCAACTGTCCCGGATATCTGTCAATAGCTTCAAATTCACCATCCTGATTATTATAGGTTTTCAATATTGAAAGCGGTGTTGAAGCTTTTGATGATGAATTATAATTTGACAGATTCAAATTATCATCTGCAATTGCTTCCGGAGTCTTATATGACTGGGATACAATATCATTTCCCCATAAAACATCAAAATGCATGTCTTCGTGATATTCTTTGAAATAATTATCCCAGAGCATATATTCTGCAAGTGTTGCAAAATAAGGAATCTTTTCTTTCATTGCGGAATTAAGCATTCCCAGAACTTTTCTCGGCGCTCTGTAACTTATTGGAGTTCCGTCCTTTTCGGAAACCTCATCGACAATATGGTCAATATGGTCAACTCTGAAACCGTCAAAATTAAACTCTTCCTGCAAATCCTTCATATAATCAATAAAGAATTTGATTACATCATTGTTATACTTACCATTTTCAAGGCAGACAAAGTAGTAAGGCGTCTGGCAGTCAAGGTTAGCCAGATTGGTTACATCCTCTCCGTCAAATTTGTAATGTTTAAATACCGGATAAGAAGCTCCTTCGCTCATTCTGTCAAACACAGGAACACCGGCGGAACACCACGCTCCGCCCGGAGCCGGCCACATACCTTCCTGAATCAGCCCCTGAATTATTTCATTCTGGTTTGTAATTTCATTTTCGGAAAGCTTTTTGTTATGTGTATTTCCGGCAAGCTTATTTATTATAACTTTTGCTTTTTTATGGAGTTTGTCCTGAATACTCTTTTCAAGCATAGAATTTGATAAAAAGATTTTTGTATCTTTCAATAATTCGTCAATCTCATCAAAAATCTTTCTGTAATGTTCAGTTAAATCTCCGTAGCTTTCGCCCTTGATAGATTTTTTATAAATTCCTGACACAATATCCAGATCGTCTTTTGAATACTTATCAGAAAGTTTTGAAACGGCTTCATCAACGCGTTTTTTCAATTCGTCAATAAGAGCGTTTATATCAAACCATCTTGCGCATTCAGGTGTTGTAAGAACTATTTTGGAAAATCTTCCTGTCTGCGGAAGTATGTCATAAATCACCGGATGTCCTGCAAGCTGCGCCATACGGATAAACAACTTAACCTGTTCATCGACACCTAAGCCTGTTTTATCTTTGATATTTTTATCTTCCAAAGCCGGACTGACAGAGCTTGCAGTCGGAAGATAAGCACATCCGAATTCCCGCGGATGAAACGGAATTAAATACATTGTTGTAGAAAAAATGTTGTTTTCTAAATTTCCGGTAGGCAGAATCAAAAGTTCTCTAAGCCAATCCATAAATTTTCCGCACTCGTCGGATTTATTTCCATCACCTAAACCGGCAAGGTTTATAAGTTTAATATCGTGCCCTTCTTTTTGAAGCCAGCTTGAATTTTTTACATTATTTCTTGCAAGAACGCTTGATTTTGTAAAATTAAAGCTTCCGTTTTCAAAAACTCCGTTTGCTTCCCATTTTGATTCAAGCGCAAATAAAACTTCCGCGTCTGATAATTCTTCTAATGCCCGTATTTGCGGATAAGGAAGATACCCGAATTTTTTCATTTGAGATTTCAAATACTCTTTCCTTTCATCGGAAATACTGTCAAAAGAATACATCTCTCTTAATTTTGTATAAAAATTGTTTAAATTATCACAAGCGTTTTCAGCTTCTTTTTTAAACAAAAAATCTAACATAGGGTTCTCCTTACATAATTTGTGATTTGGATAGT
>CALUSN010000156.1 GCA_944323435.1 Candidatus Gastranaerophilales bacterium
CGAGGGAATAGCCATTCAGCCCGAAGCAATCTTGAACGAATTTTGCAATTAAAAACATTAGTTTGTGTGGAGTTCTATAATAATATGGATTGCCGCGTCGCTCGCGCTCCTCGCAATGACATCCAACCTGTAGTTTTACCTACAAATCCAAATATTTACCCCCGCAATGACATCCAACCGGTAGTTTTACCTATAAATCCAAACATTTACCCCCGCAATGACGCCCAGCCGGTAGTTTCACCTACCAGCCCAAACATTTACCCCCGCAATGACATCCAACCTGTAGTTTTACCTACAAATCCGAACATTTACCCCCGCAATGACATCCAACCTGTAGTTTTACCTACAAATCCGAACATTTACCCCCGCAATGACGCCAAACCTGGCGTTCCTCCGCGCCCAATAACCGCGCCAACCTCCCAAGTTGGGGAGGCCGCAGTTGTGCGAACACTAGTGAGCTACAAATGCGGGTGGGGTTCAAATAAAAAGTTCCCCCCTTGCCCTCTAAAATCCATGTCATTGCGAGGGAATAGCCATTCAGCCCGAAGCAATCCGGAGGGAATTACACAATTAAAAACAGTAGGTTTGGCGGAACCCGACAATAAGTATATGGATTGCCGCGTCGCTCGCGCTCCTCGCAATGACATCCAACCGGTAGTTTTACCTACAAATCCGAACATTTACCCTCGCAATGACATCCAACCGGTAGTTTTACCTATAAATCCAAACATTTACCCCCGCAATGACGCTCAAACCGGTAGTTTTACTTACCAGCCCAAGCATTTACCCCAAAGGAGGTGCGCATGATCACCTTCGGAACTGATGTTGGGGATTTAATCCTCCGGCGCACCTTGTATGATAACACGCTGGGCTTAAACAGCTCCATTGAGCGCATGACTACCGGCTTTAAAGTCAACCACGCTAAAGACAATGCCGCAAATTTTTCTATAATCACCGACTTAAACAAACAGGTTTCTTCAATGCTTCAGGTACAGCAGAACGCAGCGGACGGGCTTTCTATGCTGCAGACAGCCGAAGGCGGACTAGAGGAGATAGAAGAGCTTTTGCAAAGACTGCGTTCGCTTGCAGTACAGGCATCGAACGGGAATTACGGCACTGAATCCCGCAACGCTATGCAGGCGGAGGCGGATGAGATAATCGAACAGATTGCTCAAATCCGTGAGACGATGGAGTATAACGGCTTGAACCTTTATTCGACTCCGGCTGATGAAGGCTCGAATTCGATTGCAACTAATGCTGTAAATCGTCTTGTAAAAGCTGCAAAAGTAAATAATACAACATATGATATATATCCTGCCGGCGGGGGGAATACGAGCACCCCCGCGCCGGCTTTTTCTTATTCTTCAATGACTTCGGCTTCTCCAAACTCTAATTCTACCCCGTCTGCCACACAAACAAACACAACAACTCCATCTGCCCTGCCGGCAAAAGCAACGACTTCTCAAACACCAACAACCCCATCCCCTAAAGCTGCCGATATTGAGGGTGCAGAATCCTTTGCTGGATACGCGACCAAAACCATAACAATTGACGGCGTTCAATACACAATCAAAAACCGTCAGTCTGTTACATCTGACTTATCATACACCAAGGACACAACTACAGGTGAAGTCACATTTATCGGCAACAACTTCGAAATCCGCGGCCAGCTTGATGTTGAGCATAATATTGTTATTAACGGAAACAATAACTATATTTATGGCGGTTCTAAAGATGATATTTTAACAGAAATGTCCGGACCATTTAATTATTTATATGGTGGTGATGGTAATGATAGAATTACAATAAACGGAAGTCATTCATTTGGTTATGGTGAAGCCGGTAATGATATTTTAACGTTACAAGGTAGTGGAATCTGTTCAATATATGGCGGAGATGGCGATGATATACTTAATGTGAATGTTAATGGACAGACAGTAGATGGCGGTAACGGAAATGATATTTTTAATATAAATTATTCTTCTAATGCAAAGATAAAAGGTGGTGATGGTGATGACACCTTCTATTTAAAAGAAAATTTAAAAAACTTAGATATAAATGGAAATTCCGGTACAAATATTATTAATGGTAATATTGACTCTTCAATGACTCTTGTAAATGTGGATAAAGCTAATGCCGGTTCTGTAGATTTTGTAAAAAATGAAACAAAAACATTAAATATTAACGGGATTGATTATATTGTTACCAATGGTAATAGTGCACAAACTTTAATTTATAAAATAGATGATACCGGTCAAATAATATTTACAACTTCAAATGGTGCTGAAATTGCTATAAAAGGTGCATTAGATAAAAAACATAATGTAGCACTTGCCTCCAACAATATAACTTTTTATGGAGGCAATCAAGGTGACACAATATTAGCTAAAACTTATAACAATATTGTTTATTGTGGAAATGGCAGCAATCAAGTTACTTTACTGAATCAAGGAATATGTTATGGCGGTGCCGGAGACAACGAAATAAAAATAGGAAATTTCAGCTTGTATTATGGGGGAAGCGGGGTTGATAATATTACTTTTACATCGAGCTATAGCTATGCAGAAGCAGGAACCGGACAAACTAATGTGACTTTAAATGGCTCTAATAATAGTGTTTATGCAAAATCCGGTACAAATAAAGTTCTATCAAATTCCGGCAAAGATAATTTTATCTGCGGTTTTGGTGATTCTGATAATGCACAGGTACTGGAATCAAATGATACTATTAATGGAATTAGTTATACAGTTAAGAGTA
>CALUSN010000157.1 GCA_944323435.1 Candidatus Gastranaerophilales bacterium
CAGGACAATACAGAAGGTGCACGTTACAAGAACGTATTCGGAACTTATATGCATGGCTCTTTTCTGCCTAAAAACCCGCAATTTGCAGATTATCTTCTGGAGCTTGCACTCGGTTCTAAACCGGAGCCGTTGGAGGATACAATAGAAAATCTGGCTCACGCTTCACTTGTAGGAAAGAAATACTAATTTTTTATGTATCTCAATTCAACCTGCGTATTTACACTGTCACCCGGAAATTTTGCCGGTAGCGGTTTATAAGGAGCGCCTGTTTTAACTGCATTAAGAACTGATGCATTAGCTTTTTCATTAGTTGATTTAACAATAACAGGCTCAGTAATTTCACCGTTCTTTTTAACACGGAACTGGACAGTTACTTCATAATTAGTATTAGCTTTATACGGAGTCCAGTTATTGTGAACAGCGTTTGGAAGATATTCAAAATACTGATTCAGGTTTTGAATTTCCGTTTGCTGTACAGCCTCTTTTGTCCTTTCAGATTTTGGAGGAATAACAATCTCTTCTGCCATTAATGATAACGGCATTATTAAAGCTGCTGCTAATAAAATAAATTTAAGTTTTGACATAGCTTTTCCTCCTATATAATTTTATCTTACATAAATTCTCGGCAATCTTACCTTGAGCCTGCAGGTTAGTTCATAATTAATAGTATGCAATATTTCTGCCCAACTATCAAGGGATAAATTTGAATCATCTAAAAGCGTGATTACATCGCCGACTTGAGCGTCCGCTTCTCCAAGGTCAAACATCATCTGATCCATTGTTATATTGCCTATTTGTCTGACTTTCTGCCCGTTAATAAGCCCGTAAATCTTATTGGAAAGATTTCTGGAAACCCCGTCAGCGTAACCGATAGGTATAGTTGCGACCCTTGTCGGTTCGTAGGCAATAAATTTATGTGAATAACTTACGCCCTCACCGGCTTTAACCTCGTGAATATTTGTTATACGACCTTTAAGTCCCATTACCTGTTTTAATTTAGGCTTGTAATTAACCTCCGGAGGCAAATCCGGATAAAGCCCGTAAAGTGAAATTCCTACACGAACCATATTTGATTTTATATCATAAGCAAAAGTTGCGGCGGTGTTTTGTATATGCAACAGAAGCCCTGAGGTATCAATATTGTCAATAACACTATGCCAGCGCTCAATTTGTTTTTGGGTTTCCTCCGGCTCCTCGGCTGAAGCTAAATGCGTAAAAACACCTTCAAAGCTTACATAATCAGACTGGTGTACTTTTTCTATAAATTCTACGCCATCTTCGGAGCGCACACCGATTCTGTTCATGCCGGTATCAAGCTTGACATGAACTTTCGGCTTAATTCCGGTTCTTTCATAAACATCTTTGCAAGCTTCTAAATGCTCCGTATTAAATATCGAAAACGCAATATCATTTTGGGCAGCGGATTCAATAGCCCAGAGAGGAATTGCGCCGACTACAAGAATCGGAGCGGTGATTTTTACTTTCCTTAAATCCAGCCCTTCATCAACTGACGAGACACCGAACGCATCCACCCCTGATGCCAGCATTGTTTTTGCAATCATAGAAGCGCCGTGTCCGTATGCATCGGCTTTCACAATAGCTAAAAACTTCTTATTTTCAGGAATCCCTTTTTTGATTTCCTGAATATTTTGCGCAAGAGACTCAAGATTAATCTCAATCCACGCATCTTTGTGTATATTTACATTTGATTGTCTTACGTTTTTCATTATAAATCCTTCTACTATTTTTTAGTTCCCCTCTCCCTCCGGGAGAGGATAGAACACTTGGCAAGCGGGAGCGAGCCTTAGTGTTCTTGGTGAGGCTCTGGAAATTTCTTATTTAGTTCCCCTCTCCCTCTGGGAGAGGATAGAACACTTGGCAAGCGGGAGCGAGCCTTAGTGTTCTTGGTGAGGCTCTGGAAATCTCTTATTCAGTTCCCCTCTCCCTTTGGGAGAGGTTAGAACACTTGGCAAGCGGGAGCGAGCCTTAGTGTTCTTGGTGAGGCTCTGGAAATTTCTTTTTCTTTTCCCCTCTCCCTCCGGGAGAGGTTAGAACACTTGGCAAGCGGAAGCGAGCCTTAGTGTTCTTGGTGAGGGATAAGAGTCTCTATCCTTCTCAACACCCCTTCTATATTTTCATATATTTCATTATTCCAAAATCTTATAACATTATAACCACAACTTTCTAAATACTCTGTTCTTTTCTTATCAGCTTCAATACTTTCAGGAGTATTATGCTGACCGCCATCTATTTCAATTATAATCTTAGCCTGTACACAAACAAAATCAACTATATAATTTCCTATAGGATATTGACGCTTAAATTTTAAATTATGGAATTGCCTGTTCTTTAATAAATTCCATAACCTTCTCTCATGAATTGTTGATTTTTTTCTTAGATTTCTTGCTATGTTTGTTTTGTAATTCATCAACCCTCACCCGCATCTGTACGTCGCTGACGCTCCTACACCTGCGACCTCTCCCGGAGGGAGAGGGAATTTGTTTTTATATATTTTGTACCTCACCCGCATCTGTACGTCGCTAACGCTCCTACACCTGCGTCCTCTCCCGGAGGGAGAGGGAATTTGTTTTTATATATTTAGAACCTCACCCGCATCTGTACATCGCTAACGCTCCTACATCTGCGACCTCTCCCGGAGGGAGAGGGGAATGCTCTATCTTTTTTTTAACTTCCCTATTACCCACACCAGGTACATAATTATGCTGCACAAAACCAATAAAGAAAATATCTCTTGATCTGTTATTCTCGCCTGCCATTTTGGCACCCCTGTACTTATACCACATAAAATCATGAATACCAGGCTTAGAATTACAATACCAATAGTTTTTTTATTTGACACTTACTAAATCATCTCCCCTCTTAAATACCAGGTTCGGGCAGAAGTTATTTTTACATTTACAAACTCGCCTGTAATATCTTTATCATAAGGTATATGAACTATTTTGTTATTCCGTGTGCGTCCTGTTATAATACTTTGACCATCATGATTTTCAAGTTTCTCAACCAGAACTTCCATCTCTCGTCCGATATATTTTTGGTTTGATTTTAAGCAACATTCCCTGTTGTGTTCATTGAGCCTTGCCAGACGCCCGGTCTTAATATCCTCGGGTATATACAAATCAACCCACTTAGCTGCAACAGTCTTTTCTCTTGGTGAATACGCTGCTGTATTTGAATAATCTAACTCCAGCTCTGTCATAGCTTTCAGAGTATTTTCAAACTGTTCTTCCGTCTCACCCGGGAACCCCGCTATAAAATCACTTGTTATCGTAACATCAGGAATGCGGCTTCTTATATTGTTACAAATCTTTTTATAAGTCGCATAATCATACCTGCGGTTCATTCGCTTCAAAACCTCGTCATCACCGGACTGCATCGGAATATGGAAATACTCGCAGACTTTATCCAATTCAATTACCGTATCAATCAATTCTTCTGTTATATCCGTAGGGTAAGATGTTACAAAACGGATTCTGAATTTCCCCTCCAGTGCATTTATCTGCCTTAAAAGCCACGAAAGATTTTCGCCCTCATTTTCGCCTTTGTAGCTGTCAACATTCTGCCCGAGAAGAGTAATTTCTTTAAAACCTTCCGACAGAGCTTTTTTCGCTTCATTTATAATAAGCTCTGCCTTCCTTGAACGCTCACGTCCCCTTGTATAAGGGACAATACAGTAAGTACAGAAGTTATTACACCCCTCCATAATCGGAATCCAGGCATTAACACTCTTTACACGGTTTATTTTTATTTCCTGCTCCGGATACGGAACTTCCTCTACTGAAACAAGCCTTTCTCCGGCTTCGATGCGCTTTATAAGTTCCGGAAGTTCATATACTCGCTGCGTTCCGAGAACTAAATCCACGTAAGGTGCCCGTTTCAAAATATTTTCACCCGCCTGCTGCGCAACACATCCGAAAAATACAATCTTTAAATCCGGCTTATTCTTTTTCCACTTGCCCCAGACCCCAATTGCACTGTAAGCTTTATCCTCTGAAAGCTGCCTGACGGAACAGGTATTAATGATTAATAAATCAGCCTCCTTAGGATTTTCTGTCTCTGTATACCCTAAATACTCAAGCATTCCGTACATTCGCTCCGCATCAGATTTATTCATCTGGCAGCCCATTACCTCTATATAAACTTTTTTCATAATTCCCCTTAATTAAATGTATATAAGTATTTTATTACAAACATAGGTTCCGGTGGAGTGGGAAATGATTTTGGTAGAGAAAAAATACAGGGAGAGAGCCGCGGCAGCGCTCATTTGACGAAAAATAGTAGTGTGGAGCTTGCTCCACAAAAATCGTTGGTCAGGTTTTACCTGACATTAACTAACAATAATTCACAACTAACTACAACCATTAACCACTTATATTTTTCAGCCCCTCACCCGAATCTGTAGCTTTCGCCTAACGGCTCAAGCACATCTGCTCCCTGTCTTGGATTTGCTCCATGCTCACGGAGTTTCGCCATCGGAGCAAAGCTCCAG
>CALUSN010000158.1 GCA_944323435.1 Candidatus Gastranaerophilales bacterium
TCTATCATAGTACCGAATTTGTATTCAACTCTGATTCCTTTTTCAGTCATTACATCTTCTGCAACTCTTTCAAGGATTTCCTTTGCAACCTTAAGTTCGTTAACGTGACCGATAAGCGGTATCATAACGTAAGGAATTACGTCAACACCTTCTTTTTTAGCGTCACATGCTGCTTCAAAGATTGCTCTAACCTGCATTTCATTGATTTCTGGATAAGTTAATCCCAATCTGCAGCCTCTCAAGCCCATCATCGGGTTAGATTCAGAAAGACCTTCAACAATGTGGAGAAGTTCTTCTTTTTCTTTAGCGTCTTTGCCTTGAGCTTTAAGAGTTGCAACTTCCGCAATCAAATCTTCCTTAGAAGGCAGGAATTCGTGAAGCGGCGGGTCTAAAAGTCTTACTGTCATAGGCTTTCCGGAACCCAATGCTTTAAACATTGCGTAGAAATCGGAATACTGCATAGGAAGCAGGTGATCTAAAGCTTCTTTTCTTGCTTCCGGAGTGCCTGCAATAATCATCTTCTGAACCCAAGGAAGTCTGTCAGGATCCATAAACATGTGCTCTGTTCTGCAGAGTCCTACTGCTTCTGCACCGAATTTGAGAGCATTTGCAATATCTTTCGGTGTATCTGCGTTTGCTTCAACTTTCATTGTTCTGATTTCATCAACCCAGTTGAAGAATGTTGTAAAGTTGTCATCAATCTGAGCATCTGCAAGTTTTACGGCGCCTTCCATAACAATACCTTTGCCGCCGTCTAATGAAATGATGTCATTTTTGTGGTAAACAGTACCGTCTGCGCCTGTCAGTGTTTCATTTTCAAGGTCAATTCTCATGTCTTCGCATCCTGCAACGCATGGTTTGCCCATACCTTTTGCAACAACTGCTGCGTGAGAAGTTGCGCCGCCTCTTAAGGTTAAAACACCCTGAGCAACAGCCATACCGTGAATATCATCCGGACAGGTTTCAATTCTTACAAGAATAACTTTTTCGCCTGCTTCGCCTCTTTGAGCAGCTTCTTCAGTATCGAATACGATTTTACCAACTGCAGCACCAGGAGAAGCGTTTACACCGTGTGCAATCTTGTGGGCTTCTTCCATAGCTTTAGAATCAAAGCAAGGTAACAGAATCTGGTTAACTGTGTAAGGATCTACAAGCTGGATTGCTCTTTCTTTTGTAATAATGCCTTCTTTGCACATTTCAACTGCAATTCTTACAGCTGCAGTTGCGGTTCTTTTACCGTTACGTGTTTGAAGAATGTATAATTTACCTCTTTCAATAGTAAATTCCATATCCTGAACATCTTTGTACCCGAGTTCAAGTTTCTTTGCAATATCAACGTATTGTCTGTATAAATCAGGCATTTCAGTTTCCAATTCTGCAATCGGTTTTGGAGTTCTGATACCTGCAACAACGTCTTCACCCTGAGCGTTTGTTAAATATTCACCATAGAATTTATTTTCACCGGTTGCAGGGTTACGGGTAAATGAAACACCTGTTGCGCAATCGTCGCCCATATTACCGAATACCATTGTTTGAACGTTAACTGCAGTACCGAAGTTATGGTCGATTTTGTTCATGTTTCTGTAAGCAACCGCACGAGGAATATTCCAGGAACGGAATACTGCTTCAATAGCTTCCTGCAATTGAACATAAGGATCCTGCGGGAATTCTTTTCCCGTAACTTCCTTAATAGTCTTTTTGTAAATCGGAATCAAAGATTTCCAGCCTTCTGCTGAAACTTCCGTGTCAGATTTTACGCCTTCTCTTTCTTTAACCTTTTCAACTTCTGATTCGAAGTATTTTTGTCTGTCCATTTCCCACGCAACAGAACCGAACATGGTTAAAAATCTTCTGTAAGAATCATAGCAGAATCTGGGATTGTTGGTTAATTTAACCATAGCTTCTACTGTTTCATCGTTCAAACCGAGGTTAAGAATAGTTTCCATCATGCCCGGCATAGAAATTCTTGCACCGGAACGAACGGATACTAAGAGCGGATTTGAAGTGTCACCGAATTTTTTGCCGGCTTGAGCTTCAACATCCTTAAGAGCTTCTTTAACTTCATCCATCAAACCGTCCGGCATCTTATTGCCGTGGTTAATGTAGTCCATGCAGGTTTCTGTTGTGATAGTTAGTCCCGGAGGCACCGGAAGTCCTAAATTTGTCATTTCTGCGAGGTTAGCACCTTTGCCGCCTAAAAGATTGCGCATATTTGCGTTACCCTGACGGAAAAGCCACACTCTCTTTTCTTTTGTCCCTTGAATCATACTTGTCTCCTTTTTTTGATATGTTCTGTAATAATATCCTAGCATTCGGATTTTACCACAAACAAGCCATATTGTACACAAACCTAAAAAAATCAGAAAACAAAAAGATTTATAGCATAGAGGGGTTCACAAGAATATAAACTCATGCTATAATAAAAATATTAAGATTATATACATAACATTTTGTATAAAATGTTATGTTCATATAAAATAAGCATGAATACAGGGTTATATAGCAGCTTGTTTAAAATCTTAAATAAAATTGCAAAGACAAAACTGCACAAAATACGCATAAATAAAGGATTTGCAGAATAAGATAACAAAATATACAAAATGTTATGTTCTAAATTTAGCTGTAATGCATATGCAGACTAAATAAGAACCGGAAATAAAAATACAGAAAATCATAGAAACAACATGTGATTAATTATATTAGAAAAATACTTGGAACAGGTATCGGTAGAAGCTTTGCCGAATGTCCGATACCTTTTTTTTAAAAGAATTAGCAATACATAAATAATATATAAAAATAAATAAAAAAATTTACCTCAAGTAGTTACATTCAGGAAATAAAATGAGTATATCATTCAGCGGATTAGCATCAGGACTAGACACGTCATCGTGGGTAGAATCGCTTGTAGCATTAAAACAAGCGAAAGTTGACACGCTTGAAGAAGAAAAAGAAACGGTGCTTCTATCGCAGGAAACGTTAAATAATATAAAATCATTTTTCTCTTCATTTAGAACTGTAATTGAAAAAGTTACAGATGCTCAATTTGGCATACCCACAATGGATATTTTTGCGCAGAATCTGGCAAATTCAAGTAATACAAGTGTACTTACAGCATCTGCGACAACAGAAGCAGAAGAGTCCACATATGAAGTACTGGTAGATAAACTTGCATCCAATACAGAGGCTTCAAGCAACTACACTTATATGACAACTATAATTCAGACAACAACTGCTACTCTAGATACGAAACTGGTTAATATAGGTGTAAATACTGGTAAAATAGGTGTAAATGTAAACGGTATAGAACATGGAATTTTAATAGAAGAAAGTGATACGATTCAATCATTTATAGAGAAAATGAAAGAAATCGGTGTTGAAGCAAGTTTCAATACAACAACCGGAATATTTTCAATCAATATTGACGCAAATGCAATAAATGATATAGATGCGACAGGAATAGTAGATGCATTTCATCTGGAGGGAGTAAACGAAGGATATGTAAGCAGTGATTTATCAATTTCAAAGGTCGATACAATATATTCAGCGGCTACAGAAGGAACTCTTTTAAGCGAGCTTGGAGTTCAATCAGGAGAAATTGTTGTAGCTGCAAATGACACTACTTATACTATAAATATTAATGAAAACAGTACAATAGGGTCATTGATATCAGATTTGACAAACAACGGGATTTTGGCAGAATTAGATAGTACAGGAGTATTTACAATAACGGATGCAGAAATAGTTGATGAAGGCAATACAAATATTTTAAATGCGCTTGGCTTGGAAGTTGATATATACGGAAAGATTCAAACCACCGGTAATTTAACCCATGTTTCTGTCGCGACCCAGATAACATCTGCAACTTTAGATACACAGATAAAAGATTTAGGAAGCGGTTTGGAGATAACAGACGGAGATACTATAATTGTTACTGACAAAAATAATACTACTACAACAATTACTATAGACGAATCCGATACACTTGGCGATTTATTGGAAGCCTTTGAGCAAGCCGGTATCTCTGCCACTCTCAAACCGGACAATACATTGGAGCTTTCAGGCGGGGTAATAGAGGGCGGTTCTTTTGACATATCTGATTCACTAGGTTTAAATACCGAGGAATACAAAGGCAGTGTTACGGGTAAACCGTTAACAGAAACTGTTACAGAAATACGGGTTGCAGATACGGGAACAAAACTGGTAGAAGATTTGGGAGTCAAGACCGGTTATCTGGAAATTACTGATACAAACGGCAATATACATTATGAAAAAATCTATAAAGGGCAAACAATTGGTAATTTTATTGCAGACTTGTCCTCATATGGAATACGTGCAGCTCTGGGCAGTGACGGAGTTTTGGAAATTGCAGGCGGCAGTTTTACTACACTCAGTGATGAACAGGTTAATGAATTGATATCTCGGGGTGTAATACTAGAGAGCGATTCTGAATATATGCAAGGTACGGATTTGCTGACTAAATTATACGGTTCTCCGGTAATAAGTACAGACCAGATAACTGTTGTAAGTGCGTATGCCAAAACTCAGGCCCTTACCTTTTCTTCTGTTAACACGGTAAAGGCTTCTGAAACAACGACTCTTGGAAATTTAGGTTTGGAAACGGACGGTACTGCGGTTTTCAGTATAAATAATGAAGATAAAACAATAAATGTGACCGGTACTATGACTATAGGCGACCTGCTTTCTTCATTGCAGAGTTCCGGGATAAATGCAAGCTGGGATAGCCTGAATGCAAAAATATCAATAGAGGATGCATCATTAACCGGTGGAACTTCAAATTTGTCGGAGGTATTAAGTCTTACAACAACCGTAAATTCAAAATACGTTACTTCTGAAGGGCTTACCAAATTAGAGACGGTTATTTCATCGGCAACAGAGGATACTCTGCTGTCACAATTCGGAATATCCGATTCAATGTCTATATCAGAAAGGACTGCTGAAATATATGATAACAACGGAAATTTGATAAATTCTGTTATACTCACGGAGAATCTTACATTAGGTGAATTCATAAATTATATAAACAGTACTACTGCGCAAGCAAGCTTAAAAAACGGTGTTTTTGAAATAGAAAACGGGTATATAGAAAATTCTGTATTAGAAGAAGCAATGGGACTTGAAACGTCAAGTAAGTCCAGCTATGTTTTAGGCTCAGTAATGACTGTAACTACAGCTGCAACGGTTATTGATAATACAACCCTCGGAGAAATTGTAAGTATACTGGGAACACAAAGTGCAGTATCAGGCGGATATACATTAAGATTTGACGGCGAGGATTTGAATGTATCCTCCTCTACAACAGTCGGAGATTTAATGTCACAGATACAGAATTTTGGCGGAACCGCAAGATTTGATTCTTCCGGCAGACTTGTAATATCAGGCGGCACTTTATCCGGAACTGTTGCTTCAGCACTGGGTATAACTGTAAGGACAGGTACAACCGGAGTTTCTGCAACCGGAGACATCCTGTATACGGAAGGTTCTGTTAATGCAGACAGAGGAACGACTTTTGCCGAACTTGGCGTTACTAAAAATTTAACTTATATCCTTCACGATACAGACGGCTCTACTATTAGAAAATACACCGTAAAAACTACAGATACAATCGGCGAATTTCTGGATACATTAGAGAATAATGATATTAGCGGAACAATTGAAAATGGAGTTATATCTCTTGATTCCCTTATCGGGAAATATATTTCCGGTGAAATTGCGGATTTTCTTGGTCTGTCAACACAGCTTACCACAAAAGTCGTTGAAACAACACAGAGTTCTACTGCTGCTATTACACACACCGACACAATAGTAGCAGATTTAACTACAAAACTCGGAAATATTAATGCAATCACACAGTCAGACGACAACATACTTATTTATAACAGTCATCAGGAATGCATAGGTACAATATCTACGCTTACGACAGAATCAACAATAGGAGATATGTTCAATGCCTTAAGCATATATGATATATCCGGAACAATACAGGACGGTATAATTTCATTGACCTCGAACAGCAACAATTATGCTGCCGGCAAGATAATGGAGAATTTAGGCATAATTGTTACAGAAGGGCTTGCAACTACTGTAACAGTCGGTCAGACAGTCACATCCACAATGCAAATCACATGTACTACTTTAGCTACGGCTACAGCCGGTTCAACTCTGGGTGAACTTGGAATAAGCGATGCTTCAAAAGGTTTTCTTGCTCCGGTAAGTCAGCTTAGCGAGTCGGAAGCAAAGGCACAGGGCTATACAATCATTAAGACTGCTGCGCAACTGCAGAGTATAAAAGATGATTTAAACGGCAAATACATTCTTATGAATGATATTGATTTAACCGGTTTTAACTGGACTTCAATAGGTGATGCAACGAACAAATTTGCCGGAGAACTCAATGGTAACGGATATGTAATAAAAAATCTTGTAATCAATAAGACCTCATCTGACTATCAGGGATTGTTCGGATATATAGACCGTACTGCATTAATTAAAAATCTTGGCATGGAAAATGTTAATGTTAAAGCAAAGAATTATGCCGGAGCAATAGTCGGATACAATTTTTACGGCACAATAGAAAATTCGTATTCAAAAGGAACTGTAAATGCACGGACAAATTATGCCGGAGGCTTAGCAGGATACAACCTTGGCTCAATCGTGGAGTCATCTTCATCTGCCAGTGTTAAAGCTGCGTCATATAGCGGCGGTATAACCGGCGCAAATTACGGTACAATCTCAAACGCTTATGTTAACGGCAGCATAAACGGCACCAATACTATCGGCGGTATTGCCGGAGCTAATTTTAATCTTATAGAAGAATCTTTCTCTGCCGGAATAATAAAAGGAACCGGCTCTGTAGGTGGTATTGCCGGCGAAAACTGGAGCGCAATTTCCGATTCCATGTCAATAAGTTCAGTTTCGGGAAGCAGTAATACAGGCGGTGTTGTCGGCATAAACAATGATTCCGTAACAAGCTCTTATGCAGTCGGAAAAGTTTCCGGCACCTCCAAAACCGGCGCTTTTGCAGGTACCAACAGCGGAACCATAACAGATTCCGGTTTTAATGAGACCGTAACTACAGTTACAGCAGCGGTCGGCAGCGGCGGCAGCACCGGTGTAAATTCAATGTCTCTTGATGATATAAGTTCTATTTATAACAATGGAACTGTCGGAATGATAGATAACCAGATTCTTGTAAGAAACGGCAGCAATTCTATAAACAGTGTTATTGTAAATTCAGAAATGACAGTATACGAATTGTTTGAGGCATTGGAAACGTATGGAATAAGCGGCACAATTAATGACGGCGTAATAACATTTAATTCTTCAAACGGCGGATATGTAGTAGGCGAGGTTGTATCAGCACTCGGCATAAATCTTGTTTCATCAAATACGGTAGCAGTAACCTCTACTTCTACAATGCAAATTTCCTGCACAACAATAACCACTGCAACAAAGAGCACAACTCTGGATTATCTAGGTGTATCATCGGATAGTATTGCAGACCTTTCGCACCTAAAACCAGGTTCTGACGGCTTTATCAAAGCTGTTGACCGCTTGACGGAATCAGAAGCTAAAGCACAGGGATATACTATAATAAGAACCGCCGGCGAGTTACAAAATATATCCAATAATCCTGACGGCAAGTACATTCTTATGAACGATATCGAAATGAGCGGCTTTGATTGGACGCCTATTAGCGCATTTAAAGGAGAGCTTAACGGTAACGGATATAGTATTAATAATTTAACAATTGACAAAAATCAGAATAATCTTGCTCTGTTTTCAACAGCAGAAGCCGGCGCTTTAATAAAAAATTTAGGTATAGAGAATGCAAATATTAGTCAAAGTTACACAAACGGTCAATATCACGCGGTTTTAATCGCAAGTGTTACCGGCTCTGCGACAATATCAAATGTTTATGCTACAGGTAATGTTAACGGTTCCCAATATACCGGAGGTCTTGTCGTTGTGGCAACATCTCTGACAATAGAAAATACGTATGCTTCCGTTAACGTAAATACTACATCTACATACTATCAAACTGGCGGACTGATTGCTCAAGGGTCATATATAACAATCAATAACAGCTTTACCAGCGGTAATGTTGTCTCCCAGGGCGACTATAACGGCGGTTTAATAGGTTCTGTCAATAATTCTTTAATATCAAACAGTTATGCTTCCGGAGATGTTACAGGCGACAGTTATACCGGCGGATTAATTGGCCAAGTATACACAAATGTTACAATATCAAACAGTTATGCTTCCGGAGATGTTACAGGCAGCAGTTATACCGGCGGATTAATTGGCAGCGCAAACTCAACTGTTACAATATCAAACAGCTGCGCTTTCGGTAATGTTTATGGTTTAAACGATTACGTAGGCGGATTTGCAGGCAATATACAGTCCAATGTACAGATCGCTCATTCTTATGCTTCCGGAAATGTAAAAGGTAACAAGGGTAGTGTAGGCGGATTTGCCGGATATGTATATAATTCTGTAACTATATCAGACACTTATGCATCAGGGAACGTAAGCGGCCTTAATGGTACAGGAGGTTTCGCCGGTTCTGTATCAACCAGTACAACCATAACCAATTCTTATTCCACGGGTGATATAACCGGCGGACAATATACCGGAGGATTCGTCGGTAACGCAAACGGATCCGTAAAGATTTCTAACTCATATGCTGCAGGTGATGTAAGCGGAGCAAATTATACAGGCGGATTTGCAGGCTATGTATTGGGATCAACCATAACAAATTCATATACAAGCGGGTATGCCGAATCATACGGCTCAATTGCAGGTGCACATACCGGATATATTGCTGGTAATTCTAAAATTAGCGGTTCATACTATGATAATTCAAATACCGGAATTAAATCCTCAGTAGGATCAATATACGTCACAAAAACAACTACCGTGAGTACAAGTATTTCAGGTATTGTAACCTATGAAATTAATAACAAAATTAATTCAATACAAACGGACAATCTTGCTGTTAAAAACGGTGTAGAAACGGTCGGAATTATTAACTTATCAAAAGATATGACCGTAGAAGAGCTGCTGGCAGAACTTGAAAAATACAATATACACGGGACAATAGAAAACGGCGTCATATCGTTATCTTCTGATGACGGAAATTATATTATCGGCAATCTTGCAAACAAAATGGGCTTGTATGCGGTATTGGAAGGAGATGTTGCAACAACAAGCGGCATATCCTCTACTTCAACAATCGCGATTACAAAAACAGAACTTGTTACAGCTACAGAGAATGCAAAGTTAAGTGAATTAGGGTATAATGAAACAACCTCCTTTTATACCGCTTCAACCACTCCAAGCGGATTTATACAACCAGTAGGACAAATATCGGAAGCTCGGGCAAATGAATTGGGATATACGGTTATTAAGACTGCTGACCAGCTGCAAAACATGAGCAGTGGAAAGTATATCCTGATGAATGATATAGATTTAAGCGGATATAACTGGCAGCCGATTAACGGATTTTATGGTGAATTAAACGGTAACGGTTATGTTATAGAAAACCTTACGATTAATACTACATCAGATTATCAGGGGCTTTTTGGCACTCTGTCCTCTTCAACAACAATTACTGCTTTAGGTATGGAAAATGTAAACATAAAAGGCGGCAGACATACAGGAGCTTTAGTCGGTCTCAGTAATGAACCTCTTTATATTTCAAATGTATATGTAAAAGGCAGTATCAAAGGCGGAAACTATACCGGAGGTATAGTCGGCAATCCGGATAGATTACGTATGACAAACAGTTATGCTATTGCTGATGTTCAGGGTGTAAGCGATGTCGGAGGTCTGGTCGGGTATGCAGCTGTTCCGGAGGACGGTTATACATATATTACTAACAGCTTTTCCTCCGGTAAAATTTCAGGAAGTTCTGAAGTCGGCGGACTTGTAGGACAGATAAGCGGCGACGGTTCAATAGTAATGTCTTATTCTTCTGCTGATGTTGAAAGCAGCAGAAGCTACGCAGGCGGTCTGGTCGGAGAGCTGGGAGATTACAGTATCTATAACTCTTATGCAACAGGAAATGTCTCAGGCGCAAGTTATGTAGGCGGCATTACCGGATATAGCGGGCCTAATTCATATATCAGATGGGTTTATTCAACCGGAGATGTTTATGGTTCAAGCAATTACGTCGGCGGTATTGCCGGATATGCCCGTGGTAATTGGGACACTTACGAAAGCAGCTATGACGGCTCAACCCAGACCAGCTGGATGGAGGCAACGATTGGTAATTGTTATGCTACAGGTAATGTTACAGGCCAAGATTATGTTGGAGGCATAAGCGGGGCTGCCTATATAGGTGATATCGATAATGTTTCATATTCAGGACAGCTTACCGGAAATAATTATGTAGGCGGGCTTGTCGGAGAGAATAATAGTTATTCATCTCTTAGCGGAGGGCTGTTTACCGGCCGCGTATATGGAAACCGGTATGTTGGCGGCGTTGTCGGAGATAACAGTGAAAGTTTATACAGTGTTATTTCAGCCGGAATCGTAACGGGAGAAGAGAAACAGACTACAGGGGGACTTGTAGGACGGACTTATGGCGGCTTTACATCTTCTTATGCACTTTCTATTGTAAATAACGGAGGGGCAATTGCCGGCGACTTTGATGCTGGTACGACTACTGTTACTTATGACCCGGATGCAGTGAATACAACAACTATGAAGGTTACCGGTGGCGGGACTTTAAAGACTTCTAAAACTACTACTGAAGCTGTAGCTGAAAATATTAATAACGGCACTATTTTTACTCCTGATGACAGTATTATCATAAGAAACGGTGCTTATACCTCCGGCATTATAAGAGTTAATTCCGACATGACGCTTGCTGATTTATTTGAGGAGCTTGAAAGTTACGGTATAAGAGCTGAAATGCAGGATGGAAAAATCGTGCTTACCTCTCCTGAAAATACTTACATACTCGGCGATGCTGCCCAAAAGCTAGGAATAGGAGTTATTGCAACCGGAGGTGATAATACAAACACTACAGGCATGACGACCTCCTCCACATTGAAAATTACATATCAGGAATATACTACAGCTTCTCTTGATACAACACTTAGCGATCTCGGAGCTAAAGAACAGGCCGGATTTATTCAGGAGGTTGTTAAACTTACTGAAGATGAAGCATTAACAGCAGGATATTCGATTATAAAAACTGCTGATGATTTAAAGAATATCAAAAACAATCTTGACGGCCGGTATATCTTAATGAATGACATTGATTTAGACGGAGTAAGCTGGCAGGTTATTAATGATTTTACTGGAGAATTGAACGGTAACGGATATGTTATTAAAAACCTTACAATCAATAATGCTTCTTCCGATAATCAGGGTCTGTTCGGAACAATTGACGGTGCTTTAATTAAAAATGTAGGACTTGTAAACGCTTCTGTCAGGGGAAAAACTAATGTCGGCGGGCTTGTTGGTTTGAACGACGGAACAATATCAAATTCTTATGTTACAGGTGATATTTCAGGTTTAGATTATGTAGGCGGTATAGCAGGCTCAAATTCCGGCATGCTAAAAAGTGTGTTCTCTCTCGGCTCGGTTGAAGCTTCAAATATGTACGCAGGCGGCATTGCCGGCTCAAACTTTGATACAATAACTACGGCATTTTCAGCTGCAACAGTCGAGGGTAACAGTGTAGTAGGCGGAATCTCCGGTGATAACTGGGGGCTTATATCCCAGGGGTATTTTGCGAACTCTGTAAGCGGGAATTCCATAACAGGCGCATTTGTCGGCGATAATTCAAACGGAAGAATTCAATCAAGCCGGTATGATAAAGATGCTGCCGGCTCTACAGGCGGCGTAAGCCAGGGCAGCACTTCCGGATTAAGCGCACTTACTACAACCCAGATAAATTCACAAATAAACAGCGGAACAGCAATTCTTCCTGCAAATTATTTGATTATCAAGAACGGCTCGGATTATGTTGACAGTTTTATTATAAATCCGGAAACAAGCATAGAAGATTTATTTGAAAAACTTTCAGATTACGGAATTGAAGGTAAGCTTGAAAACAGTATAGTATCACTGACTTCTGATAACGGAAATTATATTGCCGGAGATATTGCAACTATTCTCGGAGTTGATGTAATAACAACCAATACAGTTGGTGTTGCAGCCACATCTACAATACAGGTCACAGCAGGCGGGGCTGTTTCATACGCAACATCAAGCACAACTCTTGAAGAACTCGGATATACAATTCAAAATTCCGCTTCCCAAGCAGTTACAGCAGGCCAATCAGGATTTATAGCAGAAATAGACCAGCTTACAGAATCCGAAGCATTGGCTCAGGGTTATACTATAATCAAAACCGCAACAGAGCTGCAAGCAATGAAAGGTAACGGTAAATATATTCTTATGAATGATATTGACCTTGATGGCATTTCCTGGTCAGCTATCAACGGTTTTAACGGTGAGTTAAACGGTAACGGATATTCCATAAAAAATCTTACCATTAATAGTACATCATCGAAATATAATTATTATCAGGGCCTTTTTGGATATACAAATAATGGTGCTGTAATCAAAAACCTGGGACTGGAAGATGTTGATATAAAAGGGTATACAAATGTCGGTGCGGTTGTTGGTTCTATAGCCAGTACTACAACAATTTCCAATGTCTTTGTAACAGGCAATATTGAATCTGTCACCAATAATGTCGGCGGGCTTGTAGGCCGCGGCTATTCTCTTACTATAAACAGCTGTTATGTTTCTGGGAATGTCGGAAACGGGAGTAATTATGCCGGCGGTTTGGTAGGTATTGCGACTTATACAACTATTTTACAAAGCTATTCTGATGCATATGTTAACGGCTATAACTATACAGGAGGTCTCATCGGACAAGCAGAGAACCATACAAAGATTTCCAGTTCTTATGTGCAGGGAGCAGTATCCGGATTTGACTATACCGGCGGATTAATCGGATATGTAGCAAACAGAACAACGATATTAAGCTCATTTACTACCGACTCTGTCAACGGAAGAAATTATGTCGGGGGTATTGTCGGCTATAATCAATATACTATAAGAGTAGCTGATACATATTCTTTAGGAGACATCTCCGGAGAAAATTATGTCGGCGGATTAATCGGATTTCTTTATTACGGCAACTATACAACAATCACTGATTCCTTTACAAACAGCAATGCTGTTCTTGGCTACACAACATATAATATAAGCGGTACCTCGGTGAGCAATGTACATTATAACCCTTCAAATGTCATTTATACAGCTTCAAATACCACTTTGGGTTCGGCCGCAACAACGGAAGAAATCTGGGATTATGTCAGAAATGCGGATGTCCATCCAAGTTTTGATATTGTTATGTCAACAGGAGGAAATTCATATAAATTTATTGATATTACTCCTGATATGACAATAAGTCAGCTATTCCAGAAGCTGTCAGAATACGGATTTACAGGTTCAATAAATAACGGGGTTATAACGCTTGAATCACAGGATAATCTCACAATTTCCGGTGATATAATTGATATTCTGGATTTGAGTTATGATAATACCTTAACAGCAGCAGGAAAATCCGCAACATCAACATCTGCAATCACCGTACAAAATACGGTCGGCACCTCTGCAACTCTCGCTTCACTCGGCATATCCGCTTCTGCCGGCTCTGCTATGCAGATAACAACAGAAGCTAAGACAGCCGGTTTTATGCAGAATATTACAAAATTATCAGAAACAGAAGCCAAAAATCAGGGATACAAGATTATTAAAACTGCAGCACAGCTTCAAAACATTAAAAATGATTTGGACGGCAAATATATTCTGATGAACGATATTAATCTGAGCGGGGTAAACTGGACAGCTATTGCCGGCTTCTACGGTGAATTAAACGGCAACGGATACTCAATTAAAAATTTAAAAATCAATTCAACAACATCTGATCAGGGGCTTTTTGCATCAGCCAAAAAAGGTACAAATATTAAGAATCTCGGGTTGGAGAATGTAGACATTGACGGCGGCAATTATGTAGGCGCTCTTATAGGTTCAGTCAATAAAGCAGCTACTATTTCAAATGTATTTGCAACAGGAAATGTTAACGGGACATATTATGTCGGCGGTCTCATCGGTGATGCAACGGCTGCAACTCTTAATATAAGCTATACCAATGCTTCTGTAAATGTTTCATCTACAGGCGACTATACCGGCGGACTAATTGGTAGAAATCAAAGAGCCGGAACTATAAAAGACTGCTTCACCCTTGGAAATGTCAGAGGGAACCGCTATACCGGCGGATTAATCGGATATGCCCAAACTGTAAGAATAACCAATACATCCGCTTCCGGCGATGTTCAAGGCTCCAGCGATACAGGCGGCTTACTCGGCTTATATCAATACGGTACATTAACAAGCAGTTACACAACCGGAGATGTTTCCGGAATGAACAGTAATAGTGAAGACATAGGAGGTCTTATTGGTCAAGTAGGCGGGGATGCTCTTATTAGTGATGTTTATGCGACCGGTGATGTATCAGGATTTCAGTATGTAGGCGGTCTTATAGGGTGGCAAAGCGTCGCAACAATAAGAAATTCATACACGAGCGGGGATATAACAGGCTACAGTACCGTCGGCGGCATATTTGGTTATCATAGGGGTTCATCAGATAGTAAAGTAACAGCTTCTTTAGCAACAGGCTCGATTAATAATAAACAAAGTATTAAATATTATGATAACAGTGCAACAATTACTTTAAGCAATACAGCCGAGCTAATTGATAAAATCAATACCGGCAGTATTAATGTTTTAAACAATAATTTACTGGTAATGAATGATAATGATGTTATCGGCTGTATAAATATCACCTCAGGAATGACAATTTCACAGCTTGCCGGTGAACTTGCCAAATACGGTATTGAAGCAACTCTGAAAGACGGATACCTGTCTTTCAATTCAAAAAGCGGAGCATACCTTGCCGGCACTGCCTTAACACAGCTGGGCAGCAGTGTCAATATTTCAGACGGTAAATTTGTAAATTCTGATTCAAAACGACTGGAAAGTTCTTCCGCTTCAAATGCCGCTTCAAACAACAAACTTAAAGATTTCAGTATAGTAAACGACACTTTTATAACAGTTGTACAAAACGGAACAGAACAAATTATAACCTTAAGTGCTGAAAATACAATAAACGATATCGTTAATGCTCTCAAGCAATATGGTATGACGGCTTCATTCTCAGGGGCAAAATTAACAATAACCGGTAATAATAACGCTTATGTAAAAGAAATGTCCGCTGAACTTGAAAATTTATTCAAAATAGAAGCAGGAAACGGATATACTTATGAAACTGAATCCGCTCCTGATTATACCTCCAGACAAATTGTTATTTCCGGGCTTAATGCGGATTCAAGATTCGCTAATTTAGGCATGACCGGAGATAATTATATTACAGTCGTCTCAAATAATACACAGCAAATTATTACAATAAAAGGCAGCAATACCGTGAATGATATGATATCATTCCTGAAAGATGCCGGCGTCAATATAACTTATAATAACGGCATATTAAATATTGACAGTTCCAAAATTGCTTATATTAAAGATATTTCCTCCGGATTGAAAAATATTCTAGGGCTCCAGACAGGAAACGGAAAAACTTATACAGCAAGTACTGAATTTATTAACGGAATTTCTGATAAAATTGAATATACCGGAATGTTTACCCTCTCTGAAAAAACTACTATGGAAAATATAGGACTTACCGGAAGAACTACTATTGAAATTTCAGGTAACGGAACTGCTAAAACATTTGAATTCAGTGTGAAAAATAATATTGCAGATATTATTAATACACTTGGTGAAAATGGCATCAATGCATATATAAATGACGGCAAACTTACTATTGAAAGTATCGGGAATAATTATATAACGAATATTTCACCGGAACTTGCGGCTGCTCTGAATATAAATTACGGCGCAGGAAATACGTATAAAAAAGGTGCCGAATTCGAAAATACAATTAGCAAAGCATATATTGATACGCAGATTACGACTACAATAACACTGACTTCTTCTTTTGGAATGCTCGGATTAAATAATAATAATTACATCACTGTAGTTTCCAATAACACGCAGCAAATTATTACAATAACCGGCAGCACTACAATTGATGAATTGCTTACAAAACTTAGAGAAAAAGGTTTTACAACATCTTTAAGCAATGGAATAATAAAGATTTCCGGCAACGAAAATACTTATATAAAAGGTATGAGTGAAGAGCTGGAAGATATACTTAAAATAAAAACAGGCAGCAACTATACTTATATAACCGGCGAATGCTTCCTTAACACAGATTCAAAAACCCAGAATAAACAGGATATTACAACCATTAATACCAGAACCTCACTGGGAAGTATCGGATTAACTAATGACGGATATTTTACGATAATAACAAACGGGCTTGAAAGAATTGTTACTGTAAAGTCTGAAGATACTGTTGCCAATTTAATTTCGGATTTGAAGGAATATGGAATATATGCCTCCCTTCAGGGCGGAAAAGTCATTCTGGAAGGAACCGGCACAAGTTATGTAAAAGATATTTCCCAAAACGTAAAAGATGTGTTGAAAATACAGGCAGGTGACAATATTACATATAAAGACGGAAGTTTTATTATAAATTCAGATTCCGAACTACAGGGTGATATCAATACTATGACCGTCACAACAATTAATACAGAATCTACATTCAGTGATATCAGAGTAAAAGGTGATAATTATATTACTGTTGTATCAAACGGAAGCGAACAAACTATTACCATATTTTCAGATTATACAATCAGAGATATGATTTCCGAATTAAGCCGGTACGGAATTTCGGCATCAGTTCAAAATGGTGTTCTGACAATCAATGCAAACCGTGACGCTTATATTAAAGATATTTCAAGAGAATTAAAAAACGCTCTAAAACTAAAAACGGGCGAAAATAATTCCTGGGTTACAGATGGTGATAAGACGTGGGTTAACAGCGATTCAGATTATAAAGAATATGAAATTGCAAATCTTAAAGTTACAGGTGATACCGTAATATCCGCAATAGACGGGTATAATAACGGAAACGGCAAACTGCTTGTTCATACCTCAAACGGAAAATTCGCCACAATAACAATTGACGCTACTCAAACCGTTGATGAATTCTTTAATCAGTTGTCAGAATACGGACTTAGCGGAAATATTGACTCTTCAGGAAAAGTAACAATAGAAGGCGTCGGTAATACATATCTGCAGGCAGTTTCAGGCGGTACGAACATACTTACTGCCATGAATCTTGGTAATGTCATAGAAAATGTTCAAACGGTTACTGTCAACACAACTTCTAAAGCATTTAACTACAATTCTGAAATAGCAGCCAGCGGTGCTTCCGTTCTTGAAAACCTTTCCAACAATGCCGGTCAAACTATGGGCAGCGGAGACGGCACAATTATTTTGTCAACAACCTCGGAAACCGGCACACAAAGATTTACGCTAACATTCAGCAGAACACAGACTTTGAATGATGTAATAAAAAAATTCGGAGAGTTTGGCATCTATGCCTCTGTTGATTCTGACGGAGCTTTCTCCGTTAATACATCATCTCTTAAAGATTTTGACATTTCAGGAAATCTCGGGAATCTCCTTATGGGAGCTTATGATAAAGAATATGAAGTCGGCACAACAAATACTTCAGATGTTCTTACAGAAACAACTTCAAGACCAATGGATAATTCTGCACTTTTATCCGACTTCGGGGTAACAGGCGGAAATATTCTTATTACCCAAATGGGGGTTGATTACACTGTTAATATTAACACTACAGAAGTCCGGACAGTTGCAGATTTTACAAATTTGCTTATGGAATACGGTTTCTATTCCGGAATAGACTCAAAAGGCCGTCTTGCTGTTTCTGCTGTAGGAAAGAGTCATCTTGCATCAATTGCAGGCGGGTCAAATATACTCGAAGTATTCGGACTTGAAAATTGGACTCTTAATGATACAACACAAACAAGTGATAGTTTGACAACGTATGAAACAATTCTCGGTGGAACAACTATAAATACAAAATTGAAAGATTTGTTAAGTGTTGATGGTACTAATTTGGATATAACCTCCGGAAATATTTACGTTAATAAAAACGGTTCCCAATATCTTGTCAGCATTGATACAGAAGATACATTGTATACTTTTGCAAATAAATTAAATCAATACGGAGTAAAAGTAGAACTTACATACGATGGAAAGTTAAATATTTCATCAGAGGGCGACGGATATCTGACAACAGATGGACTGGAAGCTTCTGCAGCATCAAATATTCTTGATAAATTGAATATAACAGGCAACTGGAATACAAGTCAAAATTCTGTAAGCGGGACATTAGAATATGTTGAAGATGTAGATAAGAGTATTACAGCACAGACAAAGCTCTCTGAACTTCAGGACTCTGATGGAAACAGTCTTGGTATTACAGAAGGGATATTCTATGTATACAGTAACGGTGTCAGATATACAGAAACAATTACCGCTGATATGACAGTGGGTGAATTTCAGGATTTGATGTCCAAATACAGGATTGTAAGCAGCATTTCCCAAAACGGTTCAATAATTCTAAGTGCGTATAATAATACGTATCTGGAAGAAGCTGAGGGAACAGATAAGTCCAATATTATCTCAAATTTGTTTAATAATTGGGAATACTCAAATACTTATATGTCAAATAAACTGGAAGTTTCTAAAGATATTACCAAACCTGTTGATGAAAATACCAAACTTTCTGATATTAATGAAGGAAGTTATCAGTCAGGTGTAATTACAGTTGTAAAAGACGGAAAAGAAATTGATATTCAGCTGGGTGAAAATGATACAGTAGGCGATTTATTAGATAAATTAGCTTCGCTGGGATTTGAAGGTTCGGTAAATTCAAACGGAGAACTTGTTATAAGCAGTAATGACAACTCTGTAATAAAAGATTCTAACGGCTCAAACATATTTGATATTGCGGGCGTTAATAATGACAACTGGAGTCAGGATAATTCATATAAAACAGGTGATATCAGTTCTGTTGTCATAACGACCTTTGACGCTGCTGCAACAAAAGACACATTACTTTCTCTACTCGGCGTATCAACAGGAGAATATTATATTTATAATAACGGTGTCAGATATACAGCGTTTGTTTCTTCTGATGAAACAATCGGCTCATTAATTGATACTTTGAAATCTTTCGGAATAGAAACAAGCTTTGTGCAGACAGATTCAGGCTCAAAACTTACAATTCTGGGCAACGGGGATTCCTATGTCGCTAAATCAAATAGTGTAACAAACGCTTCTAATATTGTAGAAAAACTTTTTACAGATAAAGTTAGCGCAAAATACGAATATACAGGACTTCTGCAAACATCTGAAATAAAAACCGCACAGATTAATGCAACAAAAGATACTCTGCTCAGCGAATTTAATACTGCCTGGGGTAACGGTTTTTTGAAAGCGGAAGGTAATCTTGCCATAAATGTTAACGGTAATGAAAGTATTGTGAATATAACAGCAGATGAAACATTTGGTTCTTTGATTAACAAACTTCAGTCAATTGGCGTGGATGCTTCAATAAGTAACGGTGTATTTACAATACAAAGCGGATTTGATGATATAACAATAAATCAGGGAAATACTACATCAAGCATTCTGGTTACACTAGGATTAACATATAATGATGATTTGGGCGGATATATGTCAAGTTCAAATATATTGGAAGAAACTAAAACAATAGTTGAAGAAACAACATTATCAGCCGCAAATTATGCAAATCTTGATACAAAACTGGGGCTTCTTAATATCTCGGATGGTAGTTTGAGTATATACAGAAACGGTCAAAAAGCTGTAATTCAAATTAATTCCGAAGAAACATTTAATGATTTGCGGGCACGTCTGGCTTCTGCATACGCAGATTTAGAACTGGAATTTGATAACGGGTTTTTGCATATATATTCAAAAGATAAAGATGTTGAATTAGAAATCGGTTCAACCACAGATACAACAAATATGCTTGCTATAACAGGACTGTCAAAAAATGAAAACGGTAAAATTACCAGTGCCAGAGAATTATATACTGTAAATGCAGAATCCGTTATAACTGATACAGGACTGTTTAAACGCGGAGACGTAACAGAAGGCTCATTTATAATAGGAAATGCGACTTTTACAATAACAGATAAAACAACTCTTGCGGATATAATTTCAATGATTAATTCCAGTGAAGATGCAAATGCTACTGCATACTGGGATAATATTGAAGGAGAACTGGTGATTAAATCCAGAACAACCGGTGCTGCTTATATCAATATAGAAGCAGGAACCAGCAACTTTACTGATATTATGGGTTTTACTACATCTGAATGGGATACAAACGGGAATGTTGATATAACAAGAATGAATATTTCTGCACAAAAAGCCGGTTCTAATGCAAAATTTTCAATAAACGGAACTGCTTACACATCTGCTTCTAATACTATAACAAGCGATATTTCAAGAATTGAAGGCGTTACTATTAATTTAAAAGGATTGACAGAAGGAACAGCTGTAACATTAACTGTTGAACGTGATAAAGAAACACTGGCAAATGCAATTTCTGATGTTGTTGATTCTTATAACGAGTTAATGAAAAATGTTGATGAAGCAATTGCTACAGAAGGAGAATTACACAGCGAAACAACATTGAAATTAATAAGAAATCAATTAAGATCGTATATGACAAGTTCTGATATTGGAGCAACTGTATTTAAAAATTTAAGCGCAATAGGAATTTCAGTGGGAGAAGCAAGCGCAAATAATATTTCAACATCAACTGAAAGTATTATTAATCTGTCTTTTGATAAAGATAAATTTATTCAAGCATACGACGCGGATGAGGACGCTCTCAAAGCTCTTCTTATAGGCAGTGAAAATAATACAGGTATTTTTACTAAAGTAGAAAAGCTGCTTGAACAAAGCCTGCAGTCTGTAAGCGGTTATTTTGCTTCTGCGGAAAATTCTTATAAGCGTGAAATATCAAGAATTGATAATAAAATACTCAATGCAACAAAAGATATAGAAAGATACCGTGAACGTCTGGAGAACAAATTTGCCTCAATGGATTTGCTGATAGCCAACATGCAGCAGCAATACAGTTCTTTTCTGGTATAAAAAAAATTTCAAATATATAAATATATATTATCTATTGAGAAAATATTAAAAATAAGTTATACTTAATTGAGATTGAGTTAATAAAGAGGCATATA
>CALUSN010000159.1 GCA_944323435.1 Candidatus Gastranaerophilales bacterium
CTCGCTTTGAATAACAGGTTAACAATGGTTTGCTATGGAGTGGTCGCCAAGTCGGCTAAATATGTTTGCACAGAAGAAGCTGCATAAAATAAGTGTAAAATAAAAATTCAATGTACAAAGATTTTAAACGGAGCTGATTACAAGCTCCGTTTTTAGGTGTTATCGTTTTAATACCTCTTTACTTAAAACCTGTTTATGTTAGCATGGTTTCATAAGGAGAAATATTTTTATGAAAAATTACGAATTATTAGCAATTTTTAAACCAAGTCTCGATTCAGAAGAATTAGACAAGATTGTAGATAAAATTTCCGAAGATGTTAAATCTACGAAGGGATCTGTATCTTCTGTAGACAAAATGGGTCGCAAAAAGTTAGCTTACGATGTACAAGGTTACAGAGACGGTTATTTTACAACTATGATAGTATCTCTTCCTGCAGAAGCTGTAGTTGATTTCAAGAGAAACTTAAAACTTAATGAAAATGTTTTAAGATTTATGTTTATGGAAGAAGCTAAAAAAGTTCAGACAGTATAAGAGGAAGAAAAATACTATGACATTAGCTAAAGCAGTTGTTACAGGCACGGTTTTCAGAGCTCCGGAGAAACGTTTTACACAAAACAATGTTCCTGTGTCATCTTTTGTCCTGAATATCGGTGACAGAGAAGAAATGCTGATTAGAGTTGTTGTTAAAAGAACAGCTCTTGATGAAGTTGTTTCCGGCATTTCAAAAGATGACAGAATTCTCGTTGAAGGCAGATTGCAGATTACAACTGTGAAAAATGAAAGCGGTGCAGAGAGAAGGATTTATGAAATCGACGCTAATACAATAGAACCGATGGGTGCAGGCTCAGCTCCTTCATCAGGCAGTTCTAAAACTACGGGCGAAGATATTGTAAAATTCTCTCAGGAAGAATTCTCCGATGAATTAATCGGCGAAGACGAGATCCCGTTCTAAGGATAAATACGATTAGGTCTGTTTCTTAGTCACTCAGTCACTTAATCACTTAATCACTAATAAGGCTAGAAAGGCAAATAAAACAATGGCAAAACAAGATGCTCAGGATAGAAAAAAACGTAAGACCTGCTCATTCTGTGCAGATCACGTAGAATCTATCGATTACAAAGACGCAGCAAAATTAAAAAGATACTTAACAGAAGCAGGAAAAATCATTCCTAGAAGAGTTACAGGCAACTGTGCAAAACATCAGAGAATGGTTACAAAGGCTATTAAAAAAGCCAGAGAAGCTGCAATTATCAGTTATGTCTTTGACTAATTTTGAATGCAGAATTCAATTATAATATAGGAATGGTGAAATAGGATTTTGCCATTCCTATGTTGATGTTTGTTAGTACTAAAAAGAAGGAAAGAATTATGAACAATCAAATTACGATTAGGTCAGACCGTCAAGATGATTACACATTCCAGTACAAAGGAGAAGATGTTGTTTTAAAAGCCGGCAGTATAATCAGTATTGCAGACGGCCTTGCGGAAGTTGTTTTACCAACTTGCAAGATGAAAGTTGTCAAAAATCTGATTGTAATAAAAGATGATATCAAGTAATTAAACATTATAGAATATAAGGCAAAAACGTAATTTTTTTTACAAAAGGTGTCCGGATATAATTCGGACACCTTTTTATAAATTGGCAGATAGTCTGTTGGTCTTGCCGAAAATCTCCTTAACCCCTGCTGCAGGCAAAGTAAAGATTTTATTATACTCATAAAATCTTTCTTATGTTAATGCTCAAAAATTAATTTATAATTCAACAATAGACCAAATAAACTTATCTTAACAATAGTTTACATTCATCTTTTCTATTATTAACAAATTTCCTCTTTTTTTGCTAAAATATTTATCGAGGGCTTATGTTATGAATAATAAAAAATTTTTTATATCTATTTTTGCAGCAGTTACAGCAATTTCCATGCTTCAGACTGAAGCTAAGATGACTAAAGAAGCGCATGCACTTTACCAGCAGGCTTGTAATTATGAATACAGAAGTGATTACAACTCTGCAATAAGCACCATTCAAAAGGCACTTGTTATAAACGGCGACGATGCCATGCTTTATACCAAGATTGCAGGGCTTTATTCTGATATAGGACGATATCAAGATGCTCTCGGGGCTTACAAAAAGGCTATCAAACTCCGCCCTAATGATGCATTCATTTACATAAGCATCGGAAACATTCTCCAAACAATGGGTGATTATGAAAACGCATATAATTCCTACATGCAAGCCCAGCAGATTTATCCGGAATACAAATACAATTACCTGAATCTTGCGAATGTTGAATATTTCAGGAAAAATTACAAAAATGCAATTGAATATTATAACACATTTTTAAGCGCTTATCCTGACCATCAGGAAGCGAGCGAAAATCTTGCAAACGTTTATTATGCCAACAATCAGCCGGACAAAGCCTGCGACACTTTTGCGGATGTTTACAAAAAATACCCGACAGCATTTAAGGATTATGCAAACTACGGAATGGCTCTGTACGATACAAAACAGTTTCAGGCAGCTTCAGAGATGTTAGAAAAAGCTCTTGAAAACAGACCGGATGATGAAGCTTTGCTTGCAAAATTAGCACTTTCTTACCAGAATATGGAAGAAAACGACAAAGCTCTTGCTGCATTCCAAAAACTCTTTGAAAAGAACCCGAAACTCGTTGCTTTGAAGTTTGACTATGCAAACCTTTTGGGCAATATGGATAAAAACGAAGAGGCTATTGAACAGTACAAAGAGTATTTGACGGCTTATCCGGACGACGCCGACGCATACAGAAATCTCGGGCTTGTTTACAAAAAAATGGATAATAATGATTTAGCTCTTTTTAATTTTGAAAAATCATATTCTAAAGATTCTTCTAATGTAGAGACCAAAAAAGAACTGGCGCTTTGTTATCATAAAAAACTTGATTACACAAACGCTCTTAAATATTATGACTTAGCCCTCAAGTCTGAACCTGATAATTATGAATTACTGGCAAATAAGGCGCTTACGCTTCACGCAATGGATAATTATGTAGCGGCAATAGAAATTTATAAAACACTTCTTGAAAAACAGTCTAATGACAGACTTATTCAAAATCTTTCCGCGGCTTCAATAGCTTACGGTTATGATTTGTTGGACAAACAGGATTACGGACAGGCTATTTTGTATTTTGAAGATGCTATTGATTTGAGCCCGAATGAAGCGTCTGCTTATTTTGGATTTGCTGAAGCTAATAACAAAATGGGCTGCACTGATATCGCGCTTTCAAGCTATGAAAAAGCCGTATCGTTAGCCCCCGGGAATATAGAATATAATAATGCATTAAAAGATTTTAAAAACAATCATAAATTGGCAGCAGAAACTCTGCCGGCAGAAGAATCCGCAGTACAAACAACACCTGTTGAAATAAAAACCCCGGAAGTTAAAATAACAGGTGAAGCTCCTATTACAAAAACTGAGACTTCTGCAGCGGCTTCCGGAGCAGTAGCTGCTGCCGAAGCGGCGAAAGACACGGTTGAAAAACTGCCGCAGGTTAATGAGCAGCCAGCCACTTATGACAGTTTAATAGCACTTGGAGATGAAGCTTATAAAAAACAACAGTACAACGAAGCAATAGATTATTATACAAAAGCAGTTGTTTTTAAACCGCAGGATAAAGTTACAATGCTAAAAATAGCTAATACATATAAGCTTTTAGGCAATAACACAAAGGCAATAAGCTTCTATGATAAGCTGCTGTTAATCGACCCTAAAAATACAGATGCGTATTTTAACAAAGGACTTGTACTCGCTAATCAGAAAAATTATGACGATTGCGTAAAATGTTTTGAAAAAGTTATAGAACTTTCTCCGGATTACCCTTATGCATATTATTCACTGGGTCTTGCCTATGAACAAAAAGATGATACTCAAAAAGCTCTTGAATATTACTATTTATACGCAGGTCTTGAAAAAGATGAGAAAATGCTCAATGTAGTTAACCAGAAAATTAAATCTCTTGAACAATAGGAGAGAAAATTATTGAGACTTTTTAAAATCACAAAATTTCTGATTCTATTATTGTGTTTTGCATTTTTCCTATCTGCATGCACATACAAAAGAGGAATAATTTTATTTAATATTGAGCCGATTACAAGAGAAAATGCACTTCAAAACCAGAAAGTTTTTGCAGAAGGTCAGAGAGTATATTACCTTTTTATAGCGCCGGAAAAAATGGACAACGAATTTATCCGGGTTCAGGTTTTCAAAATGACAGAAGATGCTCCCTGGGGCGGTAATGAAGTTGTCAGAACAAAAGACTACAGGCTCATGCTTGATGAAAGGTACTATCACACAAATTATTTTACACTGCATGAAAAAGGCAGATACGTAATGCAGGTATTTTCGCATGACGATTTTCAACATCCTCTGGCTCTTTGTGATTTTTATGTGAAATAATATTAGCTGGTTGTCGGATAGACACATCTCAAAAAATATTATACAAATAGTGTAGTTGATGCATCTAATAAAACAATTTACTAAAAAAGAATGGAGCTTTAAAATGAATCGCCTAACAGACAGAGAAATACAGATAATGGATCTGTTTACTTCCGGCTATAATAACCAGGAAATATCTAAGAAACTTAAAATATCAACTAATGTTACCGAAGCTTGTGTGTCCAATATTTATAAAAAACTGGAGTCGAAAAATAAAAATTTAGCTAAAAAACAAAAGGAAATATCGTAGTACTCTTGCACAAAAAAAGAGAAACTGAGGTTTCTCTTTTTTTATTTATTAAAGTTTTATTAATCAATACCCAAGCCCATCCCGCTTGAAAGATTTATTAAACCTGATAGGAATACTTTTGCTTAGCCTTTAACCCCTTTATCAGAAAGTGTCCGGAGCTGTATCCCTCACAATATTCTAATAAATATCGTTTTACTTTGAGGAACACCTGTAGCATTTATTTCAACTCTTAGTTTCGCCTAATGTGTTCCGACCCAAGGTCTACGTGCGGGGGTAAATACA
>CALUSN010000160.1 GCA_944323435.1 Candidatus Gastranaerophilales bacterium
AGCAGACTCATACCCATTGAGGCTGAGGATACCTGTAAACTTGCCTGATAAGCGTATTGAGCCATATACCAGTCAGTAATTGCGGTCGTTAAATCAACATCACGAATTTCGGACAGGTAAGCAGTAAGGTTTGTATTATTCGTATCAAGAGTTGAAGTTGTCATCTCTAACCGGTTATATACACCGCCAAATTTAGTTTGTTCTTCGGTTATCATTCTCATAGAAGAGTCAAACATATCCAGCGTTGCATTCATTTGTTCGTATCCGGCTTCCGTATCACCATCAAGCACCATTTGAATGGAGTTGCTCAAAAGTTTCATAGCCCCCATAACACCTTCTGCTTCTTCCTGCGCACCATCTGTTAAATCGCCGATATCACCTGTATATTCCAGCCCGTTTTCGTATTTATAAACATCAGCTCCGGTTGCTGCATCGTTTGTTTTAATAACTCTGTTTCCGTCTACATCCGTATAAACGCCGTTTCCCGGCTCTACTGCTGCTTTATAATACCCGAAAACCCTGTCTCCGGTTGTATTAATTACTTCAAAAACACCGTCTGCAACTTCCGTTTGCCTGATATAATCAGGATTATCATAAGGCGTTCCGTTGTATACAATATCACCGTTTTCATCAATTGTATAAGGAGATATTTTGGTATTTGCGCCTCCGAAAATATAGTTGTCATTGTATTCTGTATTTGCAAGGTCTACCATTGTTTTTATGGTTTCATCAATTTCAACCTTTAGAGCTTTAAGCGAATCTTCACCATAGGTCTGGTTATTTGCCTGCACTGCCCTATCCCAGGCTGATGATAAATATCCTGTTGCCAGCGAGAATAAATCATCCAATGCGCTGAGTTCACTCTTTGCCATCTCTACATTGGTAGAAAATGTATCTATCTGACCTAATTGCCTGTTGGTATTAAGAATATTAACTGCGGCAATCGGGTCGTCGGTTATATTCATAACCTTGTGACCGGAGGTTAATTGAGCGGTTATTCTGTTGTAATTTATAAGATTTTGCTGCATATCTGCAACAAGCTGTGCATATTTTCCTGAAGTTGAAATTCTATCTACCATATTAGCCTCCAAGTGTCATAAGAGTGTCTAAACAGTTATTACAAATGTTAAATACCTGAGCGGCTGCCGAGTACGCGGTTTGATATTTAACTAAATCGACCAGTTCTTCATTCAAATCAACGCCGGTTGCATCTTTGATTTTTGTTTCGATACCGTCAACAACGGCAGATTGTGTATCATAAAGCGTTTGCAGGCTGCTTCCGGCGGAGGCAATTTTACCTACAAGAGATGTGTAATAATCTTCTATAGACATTCCGTCTAACCCGTCGTAGGCGCTATCCCTTGTTCCCAGCATAGCAGCAACATTTTGTGCGTTACCTACAGCGTTTTCATCAAAGTTTTGACCTTCTTCAATGTAAGCGCAAGCAATATTCCAGATGCCGTCCTCGGTTAACAAGTCCGGATTGAGCTGGATATTTCCGGCTGTAATACCTGTAGTTGAAATATTTCCGTCAACGTCAGTTGTTACAAAGAGAAAATTGTCATCAGGGCTGTCAATAAGTTTTCCCGTATCGTCAGGATTAATACAGTATGCCCCTTCTCTTGTATTCAGTTCATTAAATATATCCGCTATTGCCTGAGCAAGAGTGTTAAGCCCTGCCATTGCCGTTCCGGCGTTAGTTTCGCCATCAACCGCAGTTGCAGAGTGCAGAAGTCCGCCGAGCGTACCTTCGGTTATAATTGAATTTGCATTTGCTACAACAATCTTGTTTTCTTCTTCCGGATTAATAATGCTTATAACGGCATTTTCGCCGTTCCAGTCATCAGGATAGGCTATCGGCGGATTCTGGGATTCACAATATTCCTTTGCTGTTTGGATATCTAATTTACCTACGACTTTTGCCCCTCTTACAAGATCTGTCATACCAACTGAAACACGTACAGCGCCGTTGTGAATTTCTTCTACATTGATATCAACAAACTTGGAAATTTCATTAAGAATTAAATCTCTTTTATCCAGCAGGTTATTAGCTTCCAGAGTTCCGGTTTGTGTAACCATTAAAGCTCTGTTAACATCTGCAAGTTCCGTAAGTTTGTCATTTAATGCAGTATATTGAACATATATTTGCGAATTTTCTAAAGCTTCTTGAGAAACTCCGTCACCTAAAGCCTTAGTTGTAAGTTGTTCCAACTCTACGCTTTTTGAGTTTAATACAGATACAAGTGTTTTTGAAACTTCAATAAAATTGGTTCTGGCTGTAGAGCTTGCAGGATACTCGTTTAAGTTATTTAAAGCTTCGTAAAAATCTGACAAAGCTGCATCAATGCCTTCGCCCTCCAAATCGTCAAAAATACTTGAAAGATCTCCGATTGTATCAAGCTGCTGGTCAAGAGTATTGAGATGAGAAAGCTGGTCTCTGTAGTAGTTATTGAGATACTCGTCATTGTATCTCATAACATTTGCAATCATAACGCCGCCGTTTGCACGAATCTGGTTGTTAACATTATCTCCGATAGCACCGGCTATGTTTCTTGTTGCAAAATTAACCCTCTGTTTGTGATACCCTTCGGTATTCATGTTCGCAACGTTGTGAGAAACAACGCTAATTGCTTTCTCGTTTACAGAAAGCGTATTTGCGGTCATGTTTAGTGATGATAACAAACTTGCCATTTTTTTACCTCATTTTGCTTAAGTTATATCCGGAAGTCCAAGCCGGGCGTGTTGTTTCAACCAACTGCCGGCTGAAATGTACGTCCGTCAAACTTCTTCATTTATGGTCCACATGTCATATTCATGTGTGTCTGTCTTGCCTGCTCCGTTGTAATTACATCCTTGAGGAGCAAATGCATCAATAATTGTTTCCAACATCTTGTTAGATATTATGATGCCATGCTTTAATAATTCCACATTTTGCTGATTTAATAACACTAACTCGGGAATAATTTTACAAATCTTTACTTTTCTCTCTTCTAAAGC
>CALUSN010000161.1 GCA_944323435.1 Candidatus Gastranaerophilales bacterium
ATTGTTTCAGGTCTTGTTGTTGCAACGATAATTGCTCCCGGCTCACCTACAAGCGGATAAGAAATTTCCCACAAATGCCCCTGCTCTGTTTCGTATTCCGTTTCAATATCGGAAATAGCGCTCTGGCAGCGAGGACACCAGTTTACAATGTATGCACCTTTATAGATTAATCCTTTATTATAAAGAGTGACAAAAACCTCTTTAACGGCTTCCGAGCAGCCTTTGTCAAACGTAAATCTTTCTCTTGAAAGATCAAAAGAAGCTCCGAGTCGTTTAAACTGGTTAAGAATTGCTGATTTATGTTCATTTGCCCATTTCCATGTACGTTTCAGGAATTCTTCCCTTCCGATATCGTGACGTGACAGACCTTCTTTTCTCAGTTCTTTTTCAACAACCGCTTGCGTCGCAATACCGGCGTGGTCTGTACCCGGAAGCCATAGAGCTTCATATCCGCTCATTCGATGATAACGGGTCAAAATATCCTGCAAAGTTCCGTCAAGAGCGTGTCCCATATGAAGAACACCTGTTACGTTCGGCGGCGGGATAACAATCGTAAAAGGCGGTTTGTCTGAATGCGCATCAGCTTTAAAGAATTCGCCGTCTTCCCAGAACTTATACATCTCTTCTTCAGTAGATTTTGCATCATAAACAGTAGGTAAATCTTCAATTCTTGTTTTAGTTTCTGTCATAATTATCCCTCGCTCGTGTAAATCTAATAATAGAATACCATAAAAAAACAGGAATAAATATTAATCCATAAAAAGCTCCGGTTAGTTTTACTAACCGGAGCTTTTATTGTTTGTAAAATAAGTTTCGTTAGTTATAGATTTTGACTATACAGTCTTTTTATTTTTAGAAGCTGCTATACCATAGAGAGCTGCCGCACCAATTACAGCCCCGATACCTGCTGCTACCCATTTGTTAGTACCGCCTTTTTTGAACTTCTGACCAAGTTCGGTTGCTTTCTGTTTTAAGCTGTCTTTAGCTGCATTAAGTTCTTTTTCAATCGCTTCTTTTGCTGCTGTATTAGCAGTACCTTTTGAAGCCAAAGCTTTGTCATAAGCTTCCTGTGCTGTTTTTACATTCTTTTCAAAAGAACCGTCTTTCATCATATCACGAACTTTAGTCTCTATATCAGCAGTAGAACCTTTAGCTTCTGTTCCCAAAAGCCCTTTTATTTTAGCATAAAGAGCCTTTTGTTCATCTGTTGCGTATTTACCATTTAATTTTTCAATGCTGTCAATAGCAGCTTTTACACCTTTATCTTCATTTACTGCATTTTGGAATTTCTTAATAGCGCTGTCGACTCTTACATCACCTCTGACAATAGCTTGTTGTGATGCTTTTAATTGACCGAGTCCTTTAGTATAGGATTCTGCCAGATCCTTCTGAGCTTGTACCTGCATTTTCAATACGTTAAATTCATTTGCATTTTTGATGGTACCAATTCCCAGAATGGTAGCTTCTTTAGAACCATATTTTATTGTACCGTTGTTCAAAGCGGTTTCAAGAACTTCTAAACTGTTTAACATTGTTTTCATATCTTTTGGCTGTCCGAGTCTTGCCAAATCAGCTTCCTTCTTGATTCCGCGTCTTAAGTCGTTAGCCAGAGCATCTTTGTTAGCTTCCAAGAACTTCTTATTATAGCCGTTTATTTCTTTCTGGTTGTCAATAAAGTTTTTAATATTTTCTGCATATTCATTTCTTAATGCTTCACGCTTTGAAGATAACGCATCTTTATCAATCAGAACCCATTCTGCTTTACCTTTAGGGTTAGTAATTTTGAATTTACTTTTTCCTGTAACACTTCCCGGATCTTTATCAACAAACTCAAATAATTCTTCTCCAAAACGTTCCTGATATTGTTTTACAGCATCATATTTCGGGTGTCCGCTAAAGAAACTGCCGAATTTTTCCGGAAGTATTGAATCTACTGTAGTATTAATTTTCTTAGCAGTAGCTGTGCCTTTCTTTAGAGGATCATAATTTTCTTTTGCTTTGTCGCTTAATGCATTATAGATGTTGTAAAAATCGTTATACATTGTATTAACTTTACCCTTTTCGGCATTAATATTATTGTATAAAGGTTTTACACTGCCCCCGGCATATTTTGCGCCGGATTTGCCAACAAGCTTTGTTTTTGCATTTTGATACCTGTTATAATAAGGTTCAAACATTTTATATTCTTTATTTGTTAACTCATTTTGTAAAGTCTCTTTTGTCGGGAATTTAGAAGAGAGTCTTTCACCTTTATTCTTTTCGATTTCTACAAGCCTTTTGAATTCGTTATCTCTTTTTTCAATAGCTTCTTTTAAATTCTTTGATTCAAGAACATCATCTGCTAATGTTTTTTCCGGAACATTTTTTAATTTTGCTTCTAAATCAGCAACTTTTTGAGCTTCCTTTTTAACCCCTTCCCAGGAAGCAGGTTCAGCTTTGGTTGAAAAATCTGTTGTATCTTTAGCTTCTTTTACAACATCTTCCCAACTCATAGGCTTTTTAACCCAGGAATTAATTCCTGCGCCTGCAAGACCGCCAACTACAGCTCCTCCAACAGTATAAGGGGTTGTTGAATTCTTTTTCTGTTGAACTTGTGGTTGATTTACTGCTTGAATTGTTAATTCATCTGACATAACTAATTACTCCTATATTTTATTTACAACTTACAAATTAATCCCATAATTTTACATCTTTTGGTCTTATATATCTAAACACCCGTGAGAAATAAAAATTGCTATTATTTAACAATATATTTTTTATAAATTTCGCGCCAAGTGTGTAAAACTATTATACCTACTGAATTACAGCTTGCAAACTTTTCTTTACAAAACTTAATGATAATTGATTTTAACCTCCAATGTTTTGATAATTTTAAGCTATCGCCCATCCTAATAATCCCAAAATAGGTAAAGGGCACGCCTGCCTTGGCGTGCCCCTCCCCAAATGAGAGAGGAAGAAGAGAATGCGTTAATTGGGCGACAATGCACATTCCCTCTCCAGCGTGGAGGGTTAGGGAGGAGGAAATATTAGAACGGCAGCGTGTCTTCCCACGCTCCTTGCGGACGAGAAGAATACGTTAATTTAACGACAACGCACGTCCCTAGTCCTCTTCCCTTTGGGGAGAGGACTAGGGAGAGGGGCTGATTAATTTTTTTTATACTTATAGGTTACCCGAAAAGTCTGCCGTTATTCTGAGTCCTATAACATTTCTGTGGTGAAGAATAACGTAAAAAAAGACCCCTCACCCGCATTCGTAACTTTCGCATTACGGCTCAAGAACGACTGCGCCCTGTCTTGGATTTGCTACACGCTCACGTTCGCCTTCGGAGCAAAGCGTTCGCTATCCGGTGGGGTGGCTGTCTTGGCTGTTTCACCCGCTCCGTCCGCAAATCCGCTCTCCCACAAAGGGCGAGGGGTATGCGTTTAATTATCGTAGCTTTTATCGGACGACTTAGTGTGTTCCTTCCCCGGTTAGGGAAGGTTAGGATGGGGGTTATCAGCAATGTTAAACCCCACCCGCATTTGTAGCTCGCTCACGCTCGCACAACTGCGACCTCCCCAACTTGGGAGGTGTGTGCGTTTAATTATCGTAGCTTTTATCGGACGACTTAGCGTGTTCCTTCCCCGGTTGGGGAAGGCTAGGAAGGGGATTATCAGTAATATTAAACCCCTCCCGCATTTGTAGCTCGCTGACGCTCACACAACTGCGACATCCCCAACTTGGGAGGTGTGTGCGTTTACTTATTTAAACTTGCTATCAACCAGTAAAAAAGGACGGCTGTGAATTTTAGCCGCCCTTTTTGGATATGTATTATAATTATTAACCGAGTCCGAACTTCGGTGCTGCATTCTGGGTTTCTTCGCTGCAAGCCTGTTCGATATTCTTTAATCTTTCCTTTGCGTATGCAAGTTGTGTTTCTACAGAATCTTTTTCGAGTTCCATATCTGTCTGTTCCATCTCTAATGGTGCAAGTGCTGCATCCTGCTCTGCTTCTAATTGTGATTGTGCTGCTTCTAACCAGATAGATATGTTGTTCTGATAATTTTGACTCATCTGCTGGCACATCATTTGAGCCTGCGACTGGTTCTGCTGTGCAGCCTGCATTGCCATCATAAATGCAGCTTTTAGGTCTTTTGAATATCCATTAGTACCATATGTACCAAGCCCTTTACC
>CALUSN010000162.1 GCA_944323435.1 Candidatus Gastranaerophilales bacterium
CGTACAGGGAGATAGAGGGATAAAAAATATATACATTTGCTCAAACCCAGAGCCTGAAATAAATTTAGCGAGTGTAATTTTTACACTCGCTAAAAAAGCTTAATATTTTCTTTATATTGTTTAGTGAAGGGGGAGGTGTTTTACTGGTGACTGAGTGACTGAGAATATAAAAAATATAGAATTGTAGATCAGGTTTTACCTGACAATAACTTTTTTATTCCGGCGGGAACGCTCACTTACAAGTTTAACGTCATTGCGGGGGAGTATCCCGAACAGCCCGAAGCAATCTATAACAAATTTAACAATTTAATAAAATGGATTGCCGCGAAAATCAAAGATTTTCTCGCAATGACGTCTGTTAACTATCAGTAGTAGTGTGGAGCTTGCTCCGCAAAAGTCTTGTCGGGCTAAAGTACGACTTCAATATGTATTGAACCAGAACATTTACTTGACAAACAGGAGGTTATAGTAAATAATATAGTAACAGGGTGGCAGTTTACCAGACTGCCGGATACCTTTTAGAAAGTCTAACGGTTCTTATCTATTTAGATGAGAGCCGTTTTTTAATACGCATAAAATCAAAAAGATTAAGAATAATGCTATATTGAAATTATCCATATCGACCCCCTTTCTAGTCGGGAACTAACCCGAAAGTCTAACTAAATGTGCCGGTCAGTTTCCGTAGAAAAGGTATCTTTTACCCTGTACGAATTATGCTATCATAATTTTTACCGTCTATCTATTTAATTTCCATTTTCCGGTATGGTGTGGTAAATCTTCGATTTACCGCATCAAAAATACAAATAATATCTCCATCAAATGATTGATGTTTTATTTTATATAATCGTATAAACTGTATATGTAGACTTTTAATGGGGAAGGTATATTCTGTCAGGGTTATTTTCATAATCCTGAAATACAGCGGGTAAGTATTATGAAAAAATTGTTATCGAGCTTATTAATAATGTTGTTGATGATAGGGGGATTGTTGCCTGCATTTGCTATTGATGCAAAGGTAAGAATTGTTGATTTGACTCATATTAAAGGGGTCAGAGAAAACCAGATTGTGGGATACGGTGTCGTTGTCGGTCTACCCGGAACAGGTGATAATTCCCGTTCAACACAGATTACAAACCAGATGCTTTTAAGGAACTTAGGAACGGTAATTGAGCAGGAAAACTACATTCAAAAAGGTGCTTCCGCTGCGGTAATTGTAACGGCAACAGTTCCTCCGTTTGCAAAAAACGGTGACAAAATTGATGTAACGGTTTCTGCAATGGCAGACTGTAAGAGTCTGGAAGGCGGCGTTCTTGTTCAGACAATCCTTAAAGCGCCGAACGGTGAAGCTGTTGCAGTAGCGCAAGGTCCTTTATCCGTAGGCGGAATTAATAAAGCCGCAGGCGGCTCTTCAGCCAGAACCGCAATCACTACAACCGGTAGAATTCCGGGCGGTGCAATAATCGAACGTGATATTTATACGGAAATCGGAGACGAAAATTCTATAACTTTATCGATTGATCGTTCTGATTATACACTTGTTTCAAGAATTGCAAAAACAATATCGCAGGTAGCGCCGGCTCAGGCGGTTGACGGCAGTTCCGTTAAGGTTGAAATTCCTGCAAGGTTTATGAATGACAGAGTAAACTTCTTATCAATAATTGAGAATCTGGAAGTTTCGCCGACTATGGACAGGGCAAAGGTTGTAGTAAACGAAAGAACCGGAACGGTTGTAATCGGAGCGGATGTAAAACTTCTTCCGGCAGCGGTTGCGCACGGTAATATTACGGTTACAGTTTCGACCACAAATGAAGTCTCCCAGCCTAATGCTTTTGCAAACGGTGCAACAGTCGGGTTTGAAAATGCAGATATTGAGATTAACAAAACTCCGGGAAGTTTAGTCACAATGCCTGCAAACAGTAACTTAAACGATTTAGTCAGGGCGCTTAATGCAATAGGAGTTGCGCCGGTTGACTTAATCTCAATACTGCAGGCACTCAAAAAGTCAGGAAGCTTGCAGGCGGATTTGGTTATTATTTAGTTAGTGAATAGTGACCAGTGATTAGTGAATAGAGGTTAAAAAGAAAGGAGAATGTGAATGAGAATAGAAAAGTGATGAAATATACTATTCACTACTCACTATTCACCATTCACAAGAAGAAATGGACTTTTCAACACCTACAATAGATTTAATAAAACATGGCTTAAATAATGCGCAGACAGTTAACTCCGATCAGGTTCTTTATAACAGAATTAAAGAATCAGGTGATTCAAAAGAGCAGTTGAGAAAAGCTGCAACAGAATTTGAGTCAATATTTATTACAAAAATGTTATCCGAGATGGACAAAACCGTAGACAGAGAAAATGGACTTTTCGGAAAAGAAAGCCAGTATGTTGATACCTTTAAATCAATAGTTTATCAGCAAATGGGACGTGATATAGCGAATAATCCGAGAACCTCCTTCGGATTTGCAGACCAGATCTACAGACAGATGGAGAAGTATGTTGGGGGTTAGTGAATAGTGATTAGTGAATAGTGATTAGTGAATAGTGACTAGGTATTTAAATAAACATCTATTCACTATTCACTAGTCACTACTCACTACCTATAAAGGAGACAAAATGTTACCAAGAATAGAAACCAATTCAGTACAGCAATTCAGCGCACTAAGTGCGTTCAAGTCAGCCCAGACTCTTCCTAAAAAAGAAGAAGCGGAAGCAAAAGAAGTTTCTGGCGGAACGGAATCTAATAATGCCAAAACTTTGCTTGAAAGAATTGATGTAAATGAAGTAAGAGAATGCGCCAAAACCGTAGGAGAATTCAATATTTCAGATGATGACATTAAGTACGGACTGTTATACGGTAGAAGCGTTATAGCGGAGTTTCTATGCTAAATGATGGTAAGCAGAAAATTTAACCGGTGACTAAGTGATTAAGTGACTGAGTGACTAAGAAGTATAAAAACTTTTTTAAATCGCAACGGGGAAGAGGAAATGAAAAAAGTATTAACAATAATAGCAATATTAATGATGACAAGCGTAAGTGTTCAGGCTGAATCACTGTTTACGCTCGGAGCGACACAAAACTATGCAGGTGTTCCGCGCTCACTCTTCGGAGGAGTTCAGGCTCATCAAATCGGGGACTTAATCTCTATTATTATGGAAGAAAATATAACGGTTAACGATAACCTGACGTATTCTTCCGAAAAATCATCTACAACGGTTGATACTTTTACATCATTTATAAACCGCTGGTTCGGATTATCTCTTAAAGATTCTGACGGGTTCGGCGGATCTAATGAAGTTTCTAACTCTGCAACAGGCGGAAGAACTTTAACATTCGGCGACCAGATAGCAGTTCAGGTAGTTCAGCAGCTTCCGAACGGCAATCTCGCAGTACAGGGTAAAAAAACTCTTGTTAACGGAAACGAAAGAATGGACTTTATCGTAACAGGCGTTGTTGACCCGAGATGGCTTAATGCTGACGGAGAGATTTATTCATACAATGTTTCCAATCTCCAGTTTGCACTCTCAGGACGCGGCTCTATATCAAGAAACCAGAACGAAGGTATTTTCAACAGATTTGTTAAGTATCTGTTCTAGTGAATAGTGACTGGTGAATAGTGAATAGAGGTTAAATAATTGCATATTTTCCAGTCACTAATCACTATTCACTACTCACTAAGAGAAAAGGAATTTATGGATAAAAAACAATTCAAAAATTTAATAGACGTATTAGATAAAATCATTGTCGCTTATTCAAAGCTTAAAGATCTCTTTGAAGAGAAAAAAGAGACTCTTAAAAAATCCAAACCGGATGATTTGGGAGTTCTGGATAATAAAATTCTCGCTCTCAATAATGAGATAACCAAGCTTAATGAAGAGAGAAAAAATCTTGCTCTAGAAATGCTCGGCAAAGATACGAATATGTCCGGTTTTATTGAGTTTGCGACCAATGAAGCACCCGAGTATGTGAACGCTTTAGAAGAGAGAAAAGTAAAGATTTGTAAAATTATTCCCGAGTTAGTGTTATTAAATCAGCAAAATGTGGAATT